>JAIVGZ010000003.1 GCA_020201335.1 Natronospirales bacterium | reverse complement strand
ACTAAGTAATTGTGGATAGGTTTTCGCCTTTTTAACACAACTGATACGCGGGCGCGCACTTAGCGCACCTGCACAGAACTAGTCCACAGAGTTATCCACAGAAAATGTGGATAAAGCAAAAGTTCGCATCAGGGCAATTACTTAGCCCGATTAGGTGATAAACCTGATGATGCAACCGCGCTAACTGGCGCGCCTCCCGGCGCTGTTGCAAGCCCTGGACGGCGACCGTATGATACGCGGCTCTTTTTGAGGTAAAGCAAAGATGAAGGCCGAGACCCATCCCGACTACAAGCCGATGAACGTGACCTGCAGCTGCGGGAACGCGTTTGTGACCCAGTCCACGCTCGGCCACGACCTCCAGGTTGAGGTGTGTTCCGCGTGCCACCCGTTCTACACGGGCAAGCAGAAGATCGTCGACACCGGCGGTCGCGTCGAGAAATTCCGCCGCCGCTTCGGCGCGGGTGCGAAGAGCGCCTGATCCGTTCCAGCGAGGCGCCTTTCGGCGCCTCGTTTCGCTGTGGCTGCTCGGTTGCAGCGTCGCTGCAGCCAACCCTTGCATCCCTCCGGACGGCTTGCCGCAAGCCGAAGTGCGCCGCGTTGTCGACGGCGACACGCTCCTCCTGGACGACGGCCGGCGCGTGCGCATGGTGGGCCTCGATGCGCCAGAGCTCGGTCGCAATGGCGCCCCTGATGCACCGCTGGCGCGCGCTGCGCGCGATCACCTCAATACGCTCGTCGAACTCGGAGGGGGCCGCGTCGCGCTTCGCAACGGCCCCGAAACGCATGACCGGTACGGCCGGCAGCTTTCCATCGTCTATACCACGCGGCACGGCGACCTCGCCGCGCACTTGATTGAGAACGGCTTCGCGCTCGTCGCTGTGGTACCGCCGAATCTCGACGCGCTCCCGTGCCACACCGCCGCCGAACGGCGGGCGCGGGCGTCGCGGATGGGTGTGTGGGGACTCGACGGTGGACCGGTGACTCCATCCACGGCGCTCAACCGCACTGGATTCGCCGTGCTTCGCGGCCGCGCCGGTGTGTGGACTGTGCGCCGCAACGACCGCCTGCTGACGCTCGACGGCGGCGTCGTACTGCGCGTGCGCGACGCGGACCGTGAACGATGGTTCGGCGACACGGATCTGGAGCGTTACGCGGGTGCGCTGCTCGAAGTCCGCGGCTGGGTGCATCCGTGGAGTGGCGACCGGCGCGCGATAACGGTCCAACATCCTGCCGCCATTGAAGTTATGCAGCCGCTTACACCTGACATATAATCGCCGTTTCCGTTTTCGAGTCCCGACGCATGAGCGACAAGCGATTTGTACTGACCAATCCGGATGACCAGAGTAGCGTGGAACTCCCGCTCATTTCCGGGTCGGTCGGTCCGTCGGCGGTCGACATCGGCGCGCTGTACAAGAAGCACGGCATCTTCACATACGACCCGGGCTTCGTCTCCACGGCCAGCTGTTCCAGCGCGATTACCTACATCGACGGCGAGCAGGGAATCTTGCTGTACCGCGGCTATCCGGTCGAGCAGCTGGCGGAAAAAAGCTCTTTTCTGGAAGTGACTTACCTGCTCCTGAAGGGCGAACTGCCGACCAAACCGGAGCTTGAATCGTTCACCCACACGATCCAGTACCACACGATGATCAAGGAGACGCTGAAGTACTTCTTCCGCGGCTTCCACCACGACGCGCACCCGATGTCGATGCTCTCGTCGGTCGTCAGCTCGCTGTCGGCGTTCTACCACGACACCACGGACATCTACGACCCGGTCGACCGCGACATGTTCGCCTGGCGCATCATCGCCAAGATGCCGACGATTGCCGCCGCCGCGTACAAGCACAACATCGGCCAGCCGTTCATCTACCCACGCAACGACCTCGATTACTGCAGCAACCTGCTCCACATGTTCTTCTCGGTCCCTGCGGAGCCGTACCAGATTGACCCGGTCGCCGCCGAAGCACTCGACCTCTTGTTCATCCTGCATGCCGACCACGAACAGAACGCGTCGACTTCGACGGTCCGGTTGGCGGGCAGTTCGGGCACGAACCCGTACGCAGCGATTGCAGCCGGCATCTCTGCGCTGTGGGGACCTGCGCACGGCGGCGCGAACGAGGCGGTACTCGAGATGCTCGCCGAGATCGGCTCGGTGAAGGAGATCGACAAGTACATCGCCCGCGCGAAAGACAAAAACGACAGCTTCCGCCTGATGGGTTTCGGCCACCGCGTGTACAAGAACTACGACCCGCGCGCGAAGATCATCCGGCAGATGTGCCACAAGGTGCTGGAGAAGCTCGGCAAGCAGGACGACCCGCTGCTGGAGCTCGCGCTGCGGCTCGAGGAGATCGCGCTTAAGGACGACTACTTCGTCGAGAAGAAGCTGTACCCGAATGTCGACTTCTACTCGGGCATCATCTACAAGGCGCTCGGCATCCCGACCAACATGTTCACCGTGATGTTCGCGATTGCCCGCTCAGTCGGCTGGGTCGCGCACTGGCAGGAGATGCTGTCGGATCCCGCGATGCGCATCGGCCGTCCGCGGCAGGTGTACACCGGCGCGCCGCACCGCGATTACCAGCCGATCTCAAAACGCTGAGCGGTGCTCCAGTGTGGGAGCGGTGCTCCGCACCGCGATTCACAGCAAATTCTCAACATCCTTAAGGTTCGCCCGTTTCATCGGTTTGCCATCCACCGGGCTGACCGGCGCCTGCCTGAGCTCCACGGCCGGAAAGATCGTCGCCTCGATGCGCACCTCGCCGGCCACGAAGCGCACAACCGGGTACTCGACCTTGCGGCCGTCTGCGTGCCGTAGCCTGCGGTTCGCTTCCTCGTACGGTATGCCGGCCCCCATCATGAAAATCGTCACCGATTCGGGCGCGTCGCTGAACAAGTGCAGGTTGACCGGCGAGTCGGCCCCCGCGGTGCCGCGCAGCACCGGCCCGACAAGCCGTGGGTCGAATTCCAAGAACAGCCTCATCGCCTCGACCGCCGCGGCCCTCAGGCGCCGTAAGCCTTCGTCGTAACCGGGTCCCCCGAACAGGCGCTGGTGCGCCGCGAGGGCGTCCTCAATCTCGCGGTTGGTCGGGATGTTGTGTCCGGAGTGGTCGACGCCGAGCCGGTCGGCGGCTTTACGCTTTGCGAGCAGGAAATCGCGGACGCCCTCGTCGGCCATGATGCGCGCAGCTTCCTGGGCGAGGGTCTGGCGTAGCGCAGCGCTGCGTGGTGACGACGGTCGTGCCATCGGTCAGAACAGAATCGTGTCGTCGCGTTCGCGGTCTTCGTCGTCATCGCCCCGCTGCAGCGCGGCGCGCGCTTCCTCTTCCATCCGCTCGAGGTCCTCGGACCGGAAATACTCGAGCATCGCGTCGCTATCGGCGGCGGTCGCGAGCCGCCCTGTTTCGCGAGAAATGCGCACGGTCACGAGCCCGGGCGGCTGCAGCTGCGGCGACTCCGGCCGACCGGCAGTTGCGGCGCCCATGTACTCAATCCACATCGGCAACGCGGCACGGCCGCCGAACTCGCCGTCGCCGAGCGGGTCATTGCTGTCGAATCCGACCCACGCAGCCGCGGAGATGCCGCCCGCGTAACCGACGAACCAGGCGTCGGTATGGTCGTTGGTCGAGCCGGTCTTACCGGCGAGGTCGCTGCGCCCCAGCTCGAGCGCACGGCGGCCGGTACCGCGCGCAACGACGTCGCGCAGCATGCTGTCTATGAGGAACGCGTTCTCTGCGCTGATAACGCGCTCGGCGAGTGGCGGCAGCTCGGGCTCCTCCTGCTCCACTACCACCCGCTCGCACTCGGCGCACGCCCGCGGGGGATCAGCCTCGTACAGTACGACGCCGTTACCGTCTTCGACGCGCAGCACGAGCCACGGTTCGATGCGGAAGCCGCCATTGGCGAAGGTCGCGAAACCAGTTGCCATTTCGGCCGGGCTGACGACCGCGGAGCCGAGCGACAACGACAAGTCGCGCGGCAGACGACCGCGCTCGAAACCGAAACGCTGCATGTAATTGACGGTGTACGGCACCCCGACCGCGCGCATCACGCGTATCGAGACCAGGTTTCGCGAATAGGTGAGCGCATCGCGCAGACGGGTCGGCCCGTAGAAGCGCCCGCTGTCGTTGCGCGGCCGCCAGTCGCGCTCGAGCGCCTCATCCTCCTCGAACACCACGGGGGCATCGTTGACTACCGACGCCGCGGTGAACCCGCGTTCGAGCGCAGCGGAATAGATGAACGGCTTGAACGACGAGCCGGGCTGCCGCGACGCCTGTACAGAGCGGTTGTACTGGCTCGCGTAAAAATCGTAACCGCCGACGAGCGCGCGGATGCCGCCGTCGTAAACATCCAACGCGTACAGCGCACCCTGCACGTGGGGCACCTGCGCCAGCCGCCAGCCTTCGCCGCGGCCGAGGTCAAGCAAGTGAACCAGGTCACCGCGCGCGACGACCTCGGCAGCGGTCTGCGGCACCGGGCCTCGCACGCCGTTTACCACTCGGCGGGCCCACTCCAGCGCCGCCCAAGGGAGCTCCTGGTACCGGCCACCGCCCAAGTAGACCCGGGCACTTTGCTCGCCGACTTCGACGACCAGCGCGCTGGTGACGAGCCCTGGTGCGCGCACGGCGGCGACGATGCGATCCCACTCGCCTTCGTCAATGTCCTCGCCGATTTCGTGGTGGCCGGCGGGGCCGCGATAGCCGTGACGGAAATCGAAGTCGTGCAGCGCGAGCCGCAAAGCGCGGTTTGCCGCGGCCTGGCTTTCGGAATCGATGCTCGCATACACGCGCAGCCCGCCCTCGTACGCTACCGTTCCGTATTGGCGCAGCATTTCCGCGCGCACCATTTCCGCGACATACGGGGCTTCGACTTCGGCGCCGAGTCCGTGCACCCGCGCGACGAGCGGCTCGGCCATCGCCTCCTGGTATTCACTCGCGCTAATCCAGTCGAGGTTGCGTAGCCGACCCAGCACGTATGCGCGCCGCTCCAGCAGCCGCGGGGTGTTGCTGACCGGGTTGGTCGCCGACGGGCGCTGGGCCGTGGCAGCCAAAGCCGCCGCTTGCGCGATGGTCAGGTCGTGCGCGTCGGTGTCGAAGTACACGCGCGACGCAGCCGCCACGCCGTATGCCCGATTGCCGAGGAAGATCTTGTTCAGGTACAGCGTGAGGATTTCTTCCTTCGTCAGTTCGTGCTCAATTCGGAACGCGAGGAAAATCTCGCGAATCTTGCGGATGTAGGTCTTTTCACGGCTCAGAAAGAATTCCCGGGTCAACTGCATCGTGATCGTGCCGCCGCCCTGGCTTCGGTCGCCGGTCACCAGGTGGTTCACCACCGCGCGCGTGAGGCCCTGATAATCGACGCCCGGGTGCTGGAAAAAGCGGTCATCTTCGGCGGCGAGGAACGCGCTGACCACGCGTGGCGGCATGTCCGTCCAAGCGAGCGGCCTGCGCTTCTGCTCGCCGAATTCGGCCACCAGCCGCCCGTCGCGGGTGTATACGCGCATCGGTTCCTGCAGGCGAACATCCTTCAGGACCTCGACGGAAGGGAGCGACGGCGCCACATACAAGTAGACGCCAAGCACCGCGAGGGACCCGAGCACGGCTAGGCCCAAAAGGCCCCCGAGGGCTATAAGTAATGGACGGCGAAGGGTTTTCATCGAATTCAGCGGTCAGTTCCAAAGCAGCATTATAGGGGGTGGATGGACCGCAGGCGAGGCGGCAGGTTCCGGACGGTGACACCTAATATTTGATTTGATGCACCCGTGGTATATAGTTGGTCCCGGGTCTTAAAGCTACTTTACATATATCGCTTCCAAGGTACCGGGAGAGAAAGAAAAAATAATGATACCGTTCGGTCGCAATTCCAAACCGCTCATTGGGCTGGATATCAGCTCGTCTGCGGTCAAGCTCGTAGAGCTCAGCCGGCAAGGCAGCAGCTATCGCGTCGAAGCGTATGCGGCCGAGGCTATGCCCGTGGGCGCGATCAACGAAAAGACCATTGTCGACGTCGAAGCGGCAGGCGAGGCGGTCCGCAGGACGGTGAAGCGTTCCGGTACGCGCGTGAAACACGCAGCGATTGCAATCGGCGGCGCCGCAGTCATCACGAAAGTCATTCAGATGCCCGCCGGTCTAAAGGACTCTGAGCTCGGCGAGCAGATTGAGCTGCAAGCAGACCAGTACATACCGTTCCCGCTCGAGGAAGTGCGCTACGACTACGAAGTGCTCGGTCCGGCAAAGGGCGGCGACGGTGAGATGGTCGAGGTGCTGCTCGCAGCAACGCGCGCGGACAATGTAGACCAGCGCCAGGCGGTGCTCGATGCAGCCGGTATAACCGCGAAAGTCGTCGATATCGAGGCGTATGCGCTGGAAAACGCTTGCCGCTTGCTGACGCACCAAATGCCGGACCTCGGTGTCGAGCGTACGATAGCGATCGTCGACTTCGGTGCGACAACGACCACCTTCAGCGTCCTCAACGACCTGCGCATCATATACACCCGCGACCAGGCCTTCGGCGGCAAACAGCTCACTGAGGAAATCATGCGCCAGTACGGGCTGAGCTACGAGGAAGCAGGCAAGGCGAAGAAGCACGGCGGCTTGCCTGACAACTACAACGAAGAAATGCTGCAGCCGTTCATGGAAGACATGGCTCAGCAGGTGAACCGCTCGCTGCAGTTCTTCCTTTCATCGAACAGCCAGTACGAGACCTTGGATGAGGTGCTCATCTGCGGCGGCTGCTCGGCGATCACCGGCGTAGACACGCTGATTGCTGAACGCGTCGGTGTGCCGACGCAGGTCGGCAACCCATTCGGGGAAATGAAGATTTCGAGCAAGGCCAAGGGCCAGCTCGCGGAAAGCGACGCCGGCGCGCTCATGATCGCCTGCGGCCTGGCGTTGCGGAGCTTCGACTGACATGCCACGCATAAACCTACTGCCATGGCGTGCCGAGAAACTGCGTGAGCAGCAGGTCGCGTTCGGTATTGCGGCTGCGGTCGTGGTTGGCGTCGGTGCACTGATCGTGTTTATCGCGATGCAGCTCGCCGACGGCATGATCGAGCACCAGCGTGCGCGCAACAATTACCTGCAAGCCGAGATTCGCATCCTCGACAACCGCATCGCGGAGATTCGCGACCTTGAGCAGCGGAAGGCTGCACTGCTCGCTCGGATGAACGTCATCGAACGCCTGCAGGCTAGCCGCCCGGAAATCGTGCACCTCTTCGACGAGTTGGTGACGACCATCCCCGACGGCGTACACCTGACTGCAATCGAACAGCGCACCAATGCGCTGGAAATCAAGGGAATCGCGCAGTCCAGCGCGAGGGTTTCTGCATACATGCGGGCAATCGAAGGCTCCCCATACCTGCGCATCGGCCGCCTTGACGTGATTCAGGCGCGGGACCGCGCGCAGGAATTCACGCTGCGCGCACAACAGATTAGCCCGACGGCAACAACTGAGGGTGGCGGGCAATGACGCTCGACGACCTCAAAAAACTAAACCCGAACGAAATCGGCGCGTGGCCGTGGCCACTCCGCGCCGTGGTGCTCGCGATCGTGTTCGCGCTGGTGCTCGGCGCCGGCTACATGTTCATGATCAAAGAGAAGCTGGAGGCGCGTGACCGCATCGCGGCTGAGGAAGTTACGCTGCGCAACACCTTCGAGACGCGCCAGCGCCGCGCCGCCGCGCTCGACCAGTACCGCGCACAGCTCGACGAAATGCAACGCACCTTCGGCGCGATGCTGCGGCAGCTGCCGGGGCAGACCGAGGTGGAAAACCTGCTGGTCGACATTTCGCAGTCAGCCCTCGCTGCGGGACTTGAACAGGAACTGTTCCAGCCCCAGGCAGAAGTGACCCGCGATTTCTACGCAGAACTACCAATCAGAATGCGGCTCACCGGCGATTACCACGCGTTCGGCACGTTTGCCAGCAATGTGGCCGCGCTGCCTCGTATCGTCACGCTGCACGACATCAAGATCACGCCGCGTGGGGCCACGCGCGCTGCCGGGCAACAGGAAGGCGCCGGTCCGTTGACGATGGAAATCGTCGCGCGCACCTACCGGTACGTCGAAGAAACAGCGGCGCCGCCCCGACCGGCCGGCCAGCAGGGAAGGCGATGAACGCCGCGGCCCGCAACGCGTCGTTAGCACTGGTTGCCGTGGCATTGCTCGGCGGCTGCAGCCGTGACATGCACGACCTTGAGCAATGGATTGAGGAACAGAAGCGGCGCCCAGCGGCGCGCATCGAACCGTTGCCGCAAATCCAACCATACGAGACCTTCATCTACGAGGCGCACGACCAGCGCACGCCGTTCAGGCCATCTGCGACGCAGCCACAGGCCGGCGTGGTCGACGGTATCAGCCCGGACCCGACTCGGACGCGCGAATACCTTGAGGAGTTCCCTCTCGATACGCTGCGCATGGTCGGCACGGTGACGATGGGCGCCGATACTTACGCGCTAGTCCGTACCCGCGATGGCGCGGTGCACCGCGTGCGGGTCGGCGATTATCTTGGGCAGAATCATGGGCGCATCACGGCCATCAGCGAGATTGGTATCGATTTGATCGAAATCATCCCTGACGGCATGGGCGGTTGGGCGGAAAGGCGCGCCGCGATTGCGCTGAGCGAGTGAGGGGTGCAGCGATGAACATCAATGGTAACGAATTCCGGTTCCTGGCAGCGGCGCTGGCGACCTTCATGGTCATCGCGTTCGCGCCGCCGGCAACGGCACAGGACAGCACGCTGGAGTCGATCGATGTATCGACGCTCCCGGGCGACCAGGTCGAGCTGAGGATGCGCGTATCGGGGCCCACGCCCCAGCCGCTCAGCTTCACAATCGACAGCCCGGCGCGCATCGCTTTTGATTTTCCAGACACCCGCAACGCGTTGACGCAGCGCCGCCAGGATGTCGGCGTTGGTCCGCTGCGTACGGTCACCAGCGCTGAGGCGCAGGGCCGGACCCGCGTGGTGCTGAACCTCACGGAGATGACGCCCTACGAGACCACTATCGACGGCAACACCGTCATCGTGCGCTTGCGTCCTTCCGGCAGTCAGGCGCGCGCGACCCGGTTCACCGCCGCTGAGGCAGCACCCGCCGCGGACGCGCCGCGTCGCACGGTCCATGAGATTGAGAACATAGATTTCCGCCGCGGCCCGGCTGGCGAAGGCCGCGTGGTCGTGCAGCTATCCGACCCGTCGGTTGTGGTGGACCTTCGCGAGGAAGGCGACCGCGTACTGGTCGAGTTCCGCAACACCCAAGTGCCCGAGGACCTGCGCAAGCGCCTCGACGTGATGGATTTCGCGACTCCGGTCGGTTCAATCGACACCCGCCGCGCCGGCGACAATGTCCGTATGGTCATCGAAGGCACCGGCCGCTTCAGCCAGCTCGCGTACCAGTCAGACAACATATTCACCATCGAGCTGAAGCCGGTCACCGTCGCCGAGGAAGAAGAACAGCGGCGTGAGCTGCAAATGTTCACCGGCGAGCGCCTCACGCTGAATTTCCAGGACATTGAAACGCGTGCCGTGCTGCAAATCATCGCTGACATCTCGCGGCTTAACCTCGTGGTGTCGGACAGCGTGCGCGGCAACCTGACGCTGCGCCTACAGAACGTGCCGTGGGATCAGGCGCTCGACATCATCCTGCGCACGCGCGGGCTCGCGATGCGCCAGACCGGCAACGTGATGCTGGTCGCACCGGCCGAGGAAATTGCCTCACGCGAGCGCACCGAAATGCAGTCCCGCCAGGACGTGCAGGAGCTTGCTCCGCTGCGCTCGGAGTTCATCCAAATCAATTATGCGAAGGCATCTGAGCTCTCCGCGCTGCTCCGTTCCGGTACCGGTGGGTTGTTGTCTGCCCGCGGCAGCGTGTCGATAGACGAGCGGACCAACACGCTACTGGTGCAGGACACCGACGACCGTCTGGAAGATATCCGTCGGCTCGTGCGTCAGCTCGATGTGCCGGTGCGCCAAGTGCTGATTGAATCGCGCATTGTGATCGCGAACAGCGACTTCACGAAGGAACTCGGCGCGCGCTTCGGTACCACGCACGTGCGCAGCCTCGGCGACAGCGGCATCATCGGCACCAGCGGCAGCATGACGGCGACCGACGTGATGGCGGCCAGTGCGCTGGGCAATGTGTCCAGCAGCGGCCAGCCGTTCCCGGTGAATATCCCGATGGGTAACCCGAACGACCGCCTGAACGTGAACCTCCCGGTTTCCGCGGCTGCTGGCCGTGCCGCGTTCGCGATCCTCGGCTCCGATTACCTGGTCGACCTCGAGCTCTCCGCGCTGCAGGCCGAGGGCCGTGGCGAGGTCGTATCAAGCCCCCGCGTGCTGACAGCCAACCAGCGCGAAGGCCGGATTGAGCAGGGCGTACAGATTCCCTACCAGGAGTCCTCCGCGAGCGGCGCGACCACAACGAACTTCCAGAACGCGGTGCTGAGCCTGATCGTCACGCCGCAGATTACGCCGGACGACCGAGTAATCATGGATCTCGCAGTGCGCAAGGACAGCATCGGCCAGCAGGTACCGAGCGCGACCGGCGGTTTCGTGCCGAGCATCGATACCAGAAGCATCATCACGCAGGTGCTGGTCGACAACGGCGAGACGGTGGTCCTCGGCGGCATCTACGAGACGACGCAGCTGAACGCAGAAACGAAGGTGCCGGTGCTGGGCGACATCCCGATTGTCGGCACGCTGTTCCGCCAGCGACGCGCGGTGTCGGACAAGGCCGAGCTGCTGATCTTCGTCACCCCGAAGATCGTCAGGGAAGGCATGCGCCTCAATTAGCCGCATCTTCCTCATCGGCCCCATGGGGGCCGGCAAAACCGCTATCGGGCGCGAGCTCGCCCGCGCCCTCGACCGGCCGTTCAAAGACACCGACGCGGAGATAGAGCGCCGCACGGGCGTGGATGTCGCCCGCATTTTCGACCAGGAAGGCGAGGCCGGCTTCCGCAAACGGGAGCGCCGCGTTGTCGACGAACTCACCCTGGAGGCCAACATCGTGCTGGCGACAGGCGGCGGCGTAGTCGTGGATCCGGCCAACCGGGCCGCGCTCGCCCGCCGCGGCACCGTCATCTACCTCTATGCGACCGTCGCGCAGCAGGCCGAGCGCACGCGCGTGTCGCGCACCCGCCCGCTGCTCGACAACGAAAACCCTAAGGAACGCTTGCAACTACTGTTCGATACACGCGACGCGCTGTATCGTGAAATAGCCGATGCGGTCATACCGACCGATGGACGCCGTGTGCCCACGGTGGTTCGCCAGATTATCGCGGAACTCGATGCTCAGACTGACGATTGAACTCGGCGCGCGCAGCTACCCGGTGCTGATCGGCGAGCACGCGTTGGCCGAACCGGACCTCGCCGCTGCACTCGGGCCACGCAGCATCGTGGTCACCAGTGAATCTGTTGCGCCGCTGCACCTTGCTGCGCTGCAGGCGCGTCTCGCTGAGCACCCACACACGGTCGTAACCGTGGCGGACGGTGACGCAGCGAAGACCCTGCAGACCGTCGAACGCATCGTGGACGCCGCTGTTGTTGCCGGCGTCGGCCGGGACGGCACGGTGGTCGCGCTGGGTGGAGGCGCAGTCGGTGACGTCGCAGGGCTCGCAGCTGCGCTGTTCCACAGGGGTATTGGCTTCATCCAGGTGCCGACCACCCTACTCGCGCAAGTAGACGCTGCGGTGGGCGGCAAGACCGCGGTCAACCACCGTGCCGGCAAGAACCTGGTCGGCGCATTCCACCAGCCACGCCTCGTCATTTGCGATATCGCGCTGTTACGCACGCTGCCGCCACGCGAGTTGCGTGCCGGCCTCGCGGAGGTAATCAAATACGCACTGCTGGAGCCGGGGGATCTGTGGGATTGGCTGGAAGCTAATATTGACGCTCTCCTCGCAACCGAGCCAAAGGTTGTCGCGGAAGCCGTGGACCGCTGCCTGCGCGTGAAAGCACGCATCGTCGCCGCCGACGAGACAGAGCGCGGGCAACGCGCCCTGTTGAACCTCGGGCACACCTTCGGCCACGCCATCGAAACGCTGTACGCGGGCAAGCTCCTGCACGGTGAGGCGGTGGCGCTGGGCTGTGTGATGGCCGCGCGCATGTCGCAATCGTTGGGTTGGCTACCCGCTGATGCTGTCGCTCGCATTACTTCGATATTCACGACAGCCGGCCTGCCTGTGGCATTGCCGGCGCCCGTGCCCACTGCGGAAGCGGTGCTGGAAGCGATGGGACGCGACAAGAAGGTGGCCGGCGGACGGATCAGGCTGGTACTGCTGCGCGATATCGGCGATGCGGTCGTGACCGCCGATTACCCGCACGCAGCGCTGCTGCTGACGCTGCGCGACTTTACATCGAACTCCGCGTGACCGACGCTAGCGCGATGGCCAGCCCGCACCGCGCCCCGTATGCCGCCGACCCGTCCCGCACGCGTGGGCGTCGCCACGCCGAACCCGGCCCTGCATGGCGGAGCGAGTTCCAGCGTGACCGCGACCGAATTGTGCATTCGGCCGCCTTCCGCCGACTCGAGTACAAAACCCAGGTGTTCGTCAACCACGAAGGCGACATGTTCCGGACGCGGCTCACGCACACGCTTGAGGTCGCACAAATCGCACGCACCGTGGCCCGCGCACTCGCGCTCGACGAGGACCTCGTCGAGGCGATTGCGCTCGCGCACGACCTCGGACACACGCCGTTCGGACACGCCGGACAGGACGCGTTGAACCAGTGCATGAAGCCGTACGGCGGCTTCGAGCACAACCTGCAGAGCCTGCGGGTGGTCGACGAGCTCGAAGAAAAGTACGCGGATTTCAACGGGCTCAACCTGACTTTCGAAACGCGCGAAGGGATCCTGAAGCATTGTTCCACCGCGGTGGCGCAGGGCCTCGGTGACATCGGCCGCCGCTTTCTCGACCGTACGCACCCCGGCATCGAGGCGCAGCTCGCGAATGTTGCCGACGAGATCGCGTACAACAACCATGATGTCGACGACGGCTTACGCGCCGGCTTGATAACGGTCGCGCAGCTGCGCGAGCTCGAGTTGTTCCGCGAGCAGCACGATGCGGTGCTGCAGCAGTACCCAGACCTGCCCTCCAAGCGCATGGCGCACGAGACGATCCGCAGAATGATTAACCGGCTCGTCGGCGACCTGGTTGAAACGACGCGCGCGCAACTCAAGGAGGATGCGCCCGCAGACATCGACGCGGTCCGCGCGGCGGGCCGCGCGTTCGTAGCGTTCAGTGACGGTGTGCGCGACCAGAATCTGGCGCTCAAGCGCTTCCTTCGCACTAACCTATACCAGCACTACCGCGTGCACCGGATGACGCTGAAGGCACGGCGCGTGGTCGAGGGCCTTTTCGACGCGTTTTTCGCTGATTTGCGGCTATTGCCGCCGTCGTTTGCGGCGGCGGCGCACCGAATGGAGGCGGCGCGGGGGGAGGCCGGTCGCGCGCGGGCGGTAGCCGATTACGTCGCCGGAATGACTGACCGTTACGCAATTTCCGAATATGAGCGCCTCCATGACCCGGCGCGTGGCGGCTAAGACCTTAAGGAAATGCTTTGCATTTGACATAAAGGTACTTGTTTTTTCTCGATTATGGCCTAGAATCCCAAGCATAAGGATGGGGGAATCAATATGAATTGGGGACAGCGCCTTGGGCTTGCCGCCGTGCTTGCAATGTTCGCGCTCGGCGGGTGTGGCAGCGACGACGCATTCGTGGGACCGCCTGGTGGTGGTGGCGGCGGCGATGGTGGTGGCGACCCGGGCGACCCAGTGGTTCCTGTTGTCAATTCGATCCTGCTGCTGGTCGACCCGCCCGTGCTGGCGTCCGCCGCGATTGGCAACGATGCTGGCGTAACGGTCACCGCAATTGCCCGTGATGCGAACAACGTCGTCATTCCCGAAACCTCGCTAACGTTTTCCGCCGATTCAGGCGCACTCGCCGTAGCCGACCCGATCACCGACGCGAATGGCCGCGCCCGCGCAATCCTGACCACAGGCGGCGACCCGCGTAACCGTACGATTACCGTCAGCGCCGCGTCCGGTACGATCACGACCTCCATTACGATCGACGTCGTCGGTACGCAGCTCCTGGTCGCAGGCCCGCCGTCGATTGAATCTGGTGAGACTGAGACCTTCACCGTAACGCTGCGTGATTCCAGCGGCGTCGGCCTTCGCGACGTCACGGTCGATGCGACCTCGGCGAACGGAAATGTGATTACACCGGCATCGGCTGTGACCAACGTCGACGGCGTCACGACCTTCCAGGTCAGCGGCAATGCGGGCGGCGCGGACACGCTGACCTTCACCGGGATGGAGATGTCGACCGCGCGCCCGGTGCTCGTGTCTCCGTATGGCTTCGTTTTCATCCAGCCCGCCGAGGGCGCCGAGGTCAATCTCGGCGATGTCGTGACGGTGGAGGTCGAACTGCGGCAAGACGGCAACCCCCTTGACGGCGAGACAGTCCAGTTCAGCGCGACGCGCGGCACGCTTTCGGCAAACAGCCAGGTGACTGCAGGCGGCGGACGCGCAACTGTGACGCTCACTTCAGCCGGCGCGAACGGTGCCGGGCCGGTGCTGGTGACGGCGCTCGGCCCGGACAATGTGCAGCGCAAGCATCTGTTCGAATTTGTGGCAACGACGCCAACGACGATTTCCACGCAGGTCGAACCGGGCACGGTCGCGCCGGGTGGCCAGGCGTCGGTAATTACTGTCGTCCGCGATGCCAACAGTAACCCCGTAAAGAATCAGGTCGTGCGCTTCGCGCTCGAAGACGTGTCCGGTGGCAGTTTGACCGCCTCTACCGACGTCACGGACACGCAGGGTATCGCGCGCACCACTTACGTAGCTTCGACGGCCTCGTCCGCGCAGAACGGCGTACGAGTAATCGCCGAGGTCGGCGACCCGGTCATCGCGAGCGACGACGCGTTCATCACGGTCGCCGCGCCGACACTGTTCATCGTGCTCGGCACCGACAACCTCGTTGTGAAGAACAACGCGGATGCGACCTACGACAAAACCTTCAACGCGTTGATCCTGGATTCCGCCGGCAACCCGCCGCCGCCCGGCACGCAATTCCGGCTGTCCCTACGCTCGCTCGAGTACCAGAAAGGCTTCTTCTCGCGTGCGGCGCCCACCGACCCATGGGTCATCGACCCGGGCGACTTGGTCCCGGGAACCGATCCATTCTTCGGCGGGATGGGTCCGTACTTCGGCGAGGGCCCGTACGGCTGCCGCACCGAGGACCCGCAAGGCACCGGCAACATCAATCTTTCGACCGACTACAACAATAATGGTCAGATTGACCCTGCGAATGTCGCATTGGTCCCCAGCACGGCCGAAATTAGCACCGACGGCGTGGCGTCATTCACAATCCGCTGGCCGCAGAACTACGCGTTGTGGGCTCTGGTACGCCTGACCGCGACCGCTGTAGTCGCCGGAACCGAAAGCACACGCCGGCTCGACTTCGTTTTGCCGATGTTGGCCGCAGACTCGGCGGCGAACACGACGCCGCCAAACTTGGTCAGCCCGTGGGGCATCCAGGGTGACTGCACGAACCCGAGCTGACGGTTCCGCTGGCGCATGAAGGACATCCCCACCAGCGAGCGCCTGATTTTCGCGCTCGATGTCCCCGACGCCACGGAAGCGCGTCGGGTCGTCGAGCAACTCGGGGATTCCGTTACCTTCTACAAGCTCGGCATGGAACTCTTCATGGCCGGCGGCTACTTCGAGCTCATGGAGTGGCTGATCGCCCGTGACAAGAAAGTCTTCGTTGACCTGAAGTTCTTCGATGTCCCTGCGACGGTCGCTGCGGCAATCCGCCGGCTGCGCGAGCGCGGAGCAACCTTCGCGACCATCCACGGCAATCAGTCAATCATGGAAGCTGCCGCTGCTGAAAAGGGCGACCTCAAGGTATTGGCCGTCACGGTGCTCACGAGCCTCGACCGCGGCGACCTCGATGACCTGGGCTTCCAGTGCGATGTAGAGCAACTCGTGATTTCCCGCGCGAGGCGCGCGCTAGAAGCCGGCTGCGACGGTGTCGTGTCATCGGGGCTCGAGGTACCGATGCTGCGCCGCGATGTGAGCGACAAGCTTTTCGTCGTGTGCCCCGGCATTCGCCCAGTTGAAAACCGCCCCGTCGACGACCAGAAGCGCGTCGTCACCGTCGACCAGGCGTTCCGTAGCGGTGCCGATTACATCGTTGTCGGCCGCCCCATCCGCAACGCGCCGGACCCGCGCGCCGCCGCCGAGAGCATCCAGCAAACAATTGCCGAGGTCGTCGGTGGTTGAACTCCAGAACGACCGGCTACTGCGCGCGCTCGCGCGCCAGCCGGTCGACCGCACGCCGGTTTGGGTGATGCGTCAGGCCGGCCGCTACCTCCCCGAGTACCGCGCAACGCGTGCGCGTGCCGGCGACTTCATGACGCTGTGCTCGACGCCTGAACTCGCTTGCGAGGTCACGCTGCAGCCGCTCGCACGCTTCCCGCTTGATGCAGCAATCCTCTTCTCCGACATCCTGACGATCCCTGACGCGATGGGGCTCGGGCTGCGCTTCGTCGAAGGCGAAGGCCCGGTGTTCGAGCGGCCGTTGACGAGCCGCAGCGAGATTCTGAAGCTTGCCCCGCCGGACCCGGATATAGAGCTGCGCTATGTGACCGACGCGGTTCGCCTGATTCGCAAGGAACTCGCCGGAAGCGTGCCCCTTATCGGTTTTGCTGGCAGCCCGTGGACGCTCGCAACCTACATGGTCGAGGGCGGTTCAACGCGCGAGTTTGCAAAAATCAAAGCGCTCGCATACACCGACCCCGGCACACTGCACGCGCTGCTCGATGTGCTGGTCAAGTCGGTCACGCGTTACCTGAACGCACAGGTCGAAGCGGGTGCGCAGGCGCTGATGATTTTCGACAGCTGGGGCGGTGTATTAACGCCCGCAGGCTACAAGCGCTGGTCGCTGGACCCGATGCGCGAAATTGTCGCCGGCCTGAAGCGTGAACACGAAGGCCACCGTGTGCCGGTAATCCTTTTTACGAAAGGTGGCGGCCAATGGCTAGAGGATATCGCCGCTACGGGTGCCGACGGGGTCGGCATCGATTGGACGACCGACCTCGCGGATGCTAGGCGGCGTGTCGGTGACCGCGTCGCGCTGCAGGGCAACCTCGACCCGTCGGTGCTATACGCGGAGCCGGATGAAATCCGGACTGAAGTCAGGAAGGTTCTGGACAGCTTCGGACCCGGACCGGGCCACGTGTTCAATCTGGGGCACGGCATCCACCAGCACATCGACCCCGACCATGTCGCGGTAATGGTCGACGCGGTCCACTCGCACCAGTCCGATTAACCGTCCCGCAACGCCCGTCTCAATATTTTCCCAACATTGGTTTTTGGAAGTTCATCCCGGAACTCCACATGCTTCGGCACCTTGTACCCGGTCAACGATTCGCGGCAATGCGCGACCACCTGCTCAACAGTCAGACTGGGGTCGTTACGCACCACGAACAGCTTGACGACTTCGCCGGAGTTCTCGTCGGGCACGCCGACCGCAGCGGCCTCAAGGATTCCCGGGTGCTCGACGGCGACTGACTCTATTTCGTTCGGATAGACGTTGAAGCCGGACACCAGGATCATGTCCTTCTTGCGGTCGACGATGCGGGTGTACCCGTCTTCGTCCATCTCGCCCATGTCGCCGGTCTTTAACCAACCGCCGGGCATCAGCACCTTCACGGTTTCGTCCGGCCGGTTCCAGTAGCCCTTCATAACCTGTGGGCCGCGTATCCAGATTTCACCGACGTTGCCGGACGGAACTTCGTTACCTTCTTCGTCGCGAATCGACAGCTCGGTCGATGGCAGCGGCAAGCCGATTGAGCCGGTGTAATCGGTGTTGTCGAGCGGGTTCACCGTCGCGACCGGAGAAGTCTCCGTCAGGCCGAAGCCCTCGAGCAGCGGCACGCCGGTGACGCGCTTCCAATGCTCGGCGACCGCACGCTGCACCGCCATGCCACCTCCGAGTGCCAGCTTCAGCGACGAGAAGTCCAGTTTGGCGAACGATGGGCAGTGGAGTAGCCCGTTGAACAGCGTGTTCACGCCGGTGATTACCGTGAACTTGTGCTTGCCGAGCTCCTTGCAGAACGCCGGCATGTCGCGCGGGTTGGTGATCAGCACGTTCAGGCCGCCGAGCTTCAGAAACTGCAGGCAGTTACAGGTCAGAGAGAAGATGTGGTACAGCGGCAGCGCGGTAATGACGACTTCGCCGCCCACAATCGTTTTCGTGCCGAACCACGCCTTGACCTGCTCGAGGTTTGCAACCATGTTGCGGTGCGTGAGCTCCGCGCCTTTCGAAACGCCAGTGGTGCCACCGGTATATTGCAGGAACGCGGTGTCGTCCGGGCTGACCTCAACCTCGTCGAGTATCTGCCATTTGCCGGCGCCGATTGCGCGCCTCAGGTCGTGCGCGCCAGGCAAGCTGTACGCAGGCACCATCTTCTTCACGCGCTTGATGACAAAGTTGACGAGCTGGCGCTTCGGTGGGCTCAGCATGTCGCCAATCCGCGTGGTAACGACCGTCTTGATTGGCGTTTTCTCGATTACCTTCTCGAGCGTGTGCGCGAAATTGTCCAGGATCACAATGGCGGTCGCGCCGGAATCCTTGAGCTGGTGCTCGAGCTCCCGCGCCGTGTACAGCGGGTTCACGTTCACCACGACGATGCCCGACCGCAGCGCACCGTAGAGTACGACCGGGTACTGCAGCAGGTTCGGCATCATGATCGCGAGGCGGTCGCCTGCTTTCAGGCCGGCGACCTTCTGCAGCCAGGCAGCGAAATAGCGGCTGGACTGGTCGATCTCGGCGAAGGTCAGCGTCTTGCCCATGTTCGAGAACGCAGGCAGGTTCCGGAACTCGTTAAAGCTCTCGTTGATGACCTTCTGCAGCGTCGCATCTGGCCCGAGTTCGATTTCGGGCGGAACGCCGGGCGGGTATTGTTTGAGCCATATCTTGTCCATCGGACCTGTATATCACCGCCTGTGCGCGGCAGGCAACCCGGTTGCGCAGTAGCGAAGCGCCGTCAACGCCAGCGTGCGGGTCGCGGCTTCGAGCTCGGCGATCGGCACGAATTCATCCGGTGCATGCGCGGTGCGCACATCGCCGGGGCCGAAGATTACGGTCGGTGTGTGCCCGTGGTGCACGAGCAAGTGCATGTCGGCGCCGTAGGGCATCCCCTGGATACGCGGGGGCGCACCAGTGGCCTGGCCGAACGCGCAGCCCAGCGTTGTCACCAGCGGGTGGTCGACAGGAATGTCGGCGGGCTCGTAACGCGCACCCCACCACTCGACGAGGGGCGGATGCCCGGCGAGCCACGCATCGTCACGCGCGGCCGCAGCAATCGCGTGCTCGAACTCCTCGCGTGCGGTTTCGCAATCCTCGCCGATGCCGACGCCGTATCGTCCTTCAAGGACCAGCGTCTCCGCGACCGTCGAGGCCCACACGCCGCCACGGACTTTGCCGACGCAAATCGCGTACGGCACTTCGTAATCAGCGTAGAGCGGGTGGCGCAGGCGTTCGTTGCGTGTGCGCTCGAGTTCACGCAGAGCGCGGAAGACCGCCGGGAATTTTTCCAGCGGGTCGACGCCCTCGGCGCGCAACGCGCCGTGCGCGGCCAATCCCGGGATGGTGATACGGAAGCTCAGCGCACCACCCTGGGCAGGCGCGACGATGAGCTCGGTCGGCTCGAGAATAATTGCCGCATCCGCGGTGTGTCCGCGTTCAATCGCGGCCAGCGTACCCATGCCGCCGTCCTCTTCACCTGCGACGCTCTGGATGAGCAGCGAGCCGTCGAGCTCGACGCCGGCGTCGCGTAGCGCCCGTACCGCGTACACCGCGCAGCACACACCGCCTTTCATGTCGGCGCTGCCGCGCCCGTACACGCGCCCGTCGCGCACGGTACCCTCGAATGGCGGCACGCTCCAGCGTGCCAACTCGCCGGCCGGGACGACATCGACATGCCCATTCAGGATTAGCGAGCGACCGTCGCCACGCCCAATCTTGCCGACCACGCCGAGCGCGCGGTCGCGTTCGATCTCAGCGGCGTAGGCGGTGTGCTGCCGTAATTCGGGCAGGTCGATTTCCCAGGTATCGACCGCCATACCGATATCGGCGAGCAACGCGGCCATGCGTTCCTGCACGGCGACCTCCTGACCACCGTCACTCTTGAACGCGATCAGTTCGCACAGCGTCGCGACCAGGCCGTCGATATCAACGGCCTCGAGTACGCGTCGTTCGGTATCAGTCAGCGGCGAGTCCATCCAGCGCCTGTGCGAGGTCAGCAATCAGGTCATCCGCATTCTCGATGCCAGTCGAGTAGCGGACCAGGCTCTCGGGGATGCCGGCGGCGGCGCGCTCGGTTTCCGAGAGTTCGACATGGCTGGTCACCGCGGGTGGCCCCACCAGCGTGCCGACCGAACCCAGGCTCGCCGCTCGGTGTGCGAGGCGGAGCGCATCCACGACCGTGCGCATCGCCTCGTAGCCGCCATTGAGCGAGAAAGCGAGCACACCGCCGAACCCGCGCATCTGGCGCGCGGCGATTGCGTGTCCGGGGTGGCTCTCGAGCCCAGGGTAATGAACGGAAGCGACCGCCGGATGCTCGGCCAGGAACCGTGAGATTTTCATCGCGTTGGCGTTCTGGCGCTCGACGCGCAACTCCAGCGTCTTGATACCCCGCGTCAACAGGAACGCCGACATAGAGTCGAGCGAGGCACCATTGATCTCGCGGAAGTGGTAAAGGCGCTTGACCAGTTCTGTCGACCCGCAGACCACGCCGCCCATCGCATCCGAATGGCCACCGAGGAACTTGGTGGCGCTGTGCAGCACGAGGTCGGCGCCAAGGGCGAGCGGATTCTGGTTGATCGGCGTGGCGAAGGTGTTGTCCACCACCACTGTTGCGCCGACCGCGTGCGCGGCCGCAGCCAGGCGACTTATGTCGACGACCTTGAGCGTCGGATTGGTGGGTGATTCGAGGTACAGCACCCGACAACCCTTTGCGACCGCGCTTTCGATGGCCTCGTGGTCGGTGGTGTCGCACAGCTCGACCTCGATGCCGAAGCGCGGCAGGAACTCCATGAAGAGCTTGTTGGTGCCGCCGTAACTATCCTTGATGCTGACCACACGGTCGCCCGGCGAAAGGAGCGTGAACAGCGTGTTGCTGACTGCGGCCATGCCGGTCGCGAAGCTGGTCGCGGCTGCGGCGCCTTCGAGTACGCGCACCTTGTCCTCAAACACAGCGACACTCGGGTTGGTGTTGCGCGAATAGACATGGCCGGGCCGTTCCCCGAGCGCGACCGCACGCCAGTCTTCGAGGTTCGCGAAGCCGAAGGTGACGCCGTGAAACACCGGCGTTACCGTCACACCGTCGGGACCGGTTTCTGGCTCACCGCCCCACACGGCGCGCGTGGACGCGCCCCAGTTCGTATCGCTCAGTGTTCCTTTCTTGTCGTTCATCGCGCTATTGTGGCGGCATGGACAGGATGGAACAACGGCGGATTGTGTGGATAACTGGCGGCGGCACGGGCATCGGGCGGGCACTCGCGCTCAGGCTTGCGGCGCATGGCTGGACGGTGGCGGTTTCAGGGCGGCGCGACGCAGCGCTGCGCGAGGTTGTCGACGCGGCGCCTCCAGGGACGGTCCATGCGTTTCCGCTCGATGTAACCGACCTGCCGGCCAACCGCGCCACGGTCGCCGCAATCGAGTCTGAATTGGGGCCAATCGACCTCGCAGTATTGAACGCCGGCCAGTTCACGCCGTTCCGCGCAAAGGATTTCTCGGTCGAACCGTTCGATACCACGATGCGCGTGAACTTCATGGGTGTGGTGCACGGCATCGACGCGATACTGCCCGCCATGCGCGGCCGTGGCCGCGGGCACATCGCGCTGATGGCGAGCCTGTCCGGCTATCGCGGCCTGCCGCTCGGCGGGCCTTATAGCGCAACCAAAGCAGCGCTGATCAATCTCGCGGAGAGCCTGCGCTTCGATTTCGACCGCATGGGGCTGAGGGTCACCGTGATTAATCCGGGCTTCGTCAAGACGCCACTCACCGAGCAGAACCGCTTCCACATGCCGTTCCTGATCGGCGTCGAGGACGCGGCGCGGCGCATCGAGCGCGGACTTGAGTCGGGTCGGTTTGAGATTGCGTTCCCGCTGCGTTTCGTATTGCTGCTGAAGCTGTTCCGGATGCTGCCGTACCGGCTCTACTTCCCGGTGATGCGCATGTTCAGCGGGCGGTAACGAGGCCTTCGAGTTGCGACCAGATGATATCCAGCATCCAGCCCTGTGCGGCCGCGGTCGGATGGACGCCGTCCGCCTGCAGCATGCCATCGCGCTCTGCGACCTCCTCGATCGCGAACACGACCAGCGGCACACCATGCTTGTCGGCAAGCGTTTCGTACGCGCGCGTGAAGCGGCGCCGATAGTCAGGGCCGTAATTCGGCGGAATTGTCACGCCAACCAGCAGCACATTTGCGCCGGCATCGCGCGACATCGTTATCATCGACTCGAGGTTCGCGCGCATCCGCTCAATCGGGTATCCACGCAGGCCGTCGTTGCCGCCGAGTTCGATGACGACCGTGTCGGGCTCGTGCACGCGCAGCGCACGAGGCAGGCGCGCGACGCCGCCCTGGGTCGTGTCGCCACTGATGCTCGCGTTAACGACCCGGTGCGGGAACCCACGATCGGCGAGACGCTCCCCGAGCTGGGCGACCCAGCCTTCACGCGGTTCAAGGCCAAACGCGGTCCCGAGGCTGTCGCCGACGACCAGCACGACCGGTGCGGCGGCGGCGGGCCACGGCGCAACGAACAACAACAGCAATAATGGAAACCATCTGACCATGTCCGAAACGACCTCCGAAATACTGGGCGCCGAACGCCTGACCAAACAGGTTAGCAGCCCCGAGGGCACCCTGACGATTCTCGACAGCGTCTCGCTCTCGGTCCGTCGCGGCGAGTCATTGGCGATTGTTGGCGCGTCCGGCTCCGGAAAATCGACGCTGCTGGGTCTTTTGGCAGGTTTGGACACGCCAAGTTCCGGAACAGTGCACCTCGCAGGCACGGAAATCACCGCGCTCGACGAGGACGGCCGCGCTGGCGTCAGGGCCGCGCACGTCGGATTCGTGTTCCAGTCGTTCCACCTGCTCGGGGGGCTGACCGCGCTCGAGAACGTGATGCTGCCCCTCGAACTCGCCGGCGCCATGGACCCGCGCGGCACCGCACGCGCCGTTCTGGACGAAGTCGGCCTTGCTGCTCGCGTCGGGCATTACCCGCAACAATTGTCGGGCGGCGAGCAACAGCGCGTCGCGCTCGCGCGCGCGTTCGCGCCCCGGCCGTCGGTGCTGTTCGCTGACGAACCGACCGGCAATCTGGATGCGCGCACCGGCGCACGCGTGATCGACATGCTTTTCAGCCTTAACGATGCGCAGCGCACAACGCTTGTTCTCGTAACACACGACCCGGCGCTCGCACAGCGCTGTGGGCGTGTGGTCGAAATCGATGCGGGCCGCTTCATATGATTGCACTGCGCTTCGCGTGGCGGGCGCTGTGGCGCGACCTGAAATCAGGTGAGCTGCTGCTCCTTGGCGTCGCCTTGGTGGTCGCGGTCGCAGCGGTCAGCGCGGTTGGTTTCTTCACGGACCGAGTTGCGCGCGGCATGGAGCGCCAAGCGGGTGACATCCTCGCCGCAGACCTCGTCGTCACATCGCGCAGCGAACCCACCGCACGCTACCTCGACGCCGCGCGGGATGCGGGCCTGCGCACGAGCGCACGCTGGTCACTCGCGAGCGTGATACTTGCCGGCGACCAGAGCGTACTCGCAAATCTGAAGGCGGTCGCCGATGGCTACCCGCTGCGCGGAATCGTACGCGTCGCCGCGCGCCCGTTCGCCGAGCAACACGCCGCAAATGCGATTCCTGAGCGCGGCACCGTGTGGCTGGACACGCAATTGTTCGCGCAACTCGGCATCGAGCCGGGCGACGAAGTGTCGATTGGCGCTGCAACCTACACCGCGACGCTGGTACTCGAGTACACGCCGGACGAAGGCTTTGGGTTCTCGAGCCTCGCACCGGCGGCGCTGATGAACCTCGCTGACCTTGCGGCTACCGAGCTGATACAGCCGGGCAGCCGCGTATCGTACCGGCAACTGTTCGCCGGTGATGCGGATGCGATCAGCGCGTTCGCTACCCGTAGCGATGGCCGCACGGCGCTATGCATCGCGGCACCTCGACGCAATCGCAATCATCAAGTGCGTCGGCGGAACGCAGGCCTTCGTGCTGCGTGCTTACTCGCTGCAGGTGCTCCTGATTGGGCTCGTCGGCAGCGCATTTGGCGTGCTGGTCGGTTGGGGCGCGCAAGCGGCGTTGGTCGAACTCATGTCCGGCCTGTTGTCGGTCACCGACCTGCCGGCGCCGCGCGCAGCCGGTGCGTGGGTCGGCGTCGGCACGGGGCTGGTCATGTTGGCCGGCTTTGCGTTACCCCCGCTGCTGCCGCTGCGGCGGGTTCCGCCTGCGCGCGTACTGCGCCGCGACCTCGACCCACCACCGCTCTCGGCGTGGTTCGCGTACGGCATCGCGCTCGCTGCCGTCGGCACCCTGCTCTACCTGCAAACCGGTGACGCGAAACTCACCGGCTGGTTCGGTGCTGGAGTCGTCGCGACCGGGGCACTGCTCGCCGGTGGCGCATGGGTGCTGCTCTGCGCATTGGGCGGCTTGCGTACACGTGTCGGTGTCGCCTGGCGCTACGGACTCGCGAACATCTCGCGTCGCCGCAACGAGAGCGTCGTGCAAATCGTTGCGTTCGGGCTCGGCATCATGGTGCTGCTGGTGCTCGCGCTCGTGCGCGCCGACCTGATGGAGGGCTGGCGGCAAACGGTCGGCGAAGGCACGCCGAATCAGTTTCTGATTAACATCCAGACGCACGAACGCAGTACGGTCGCGGCCGTGTTCGAAGGCGCCGGTATTGAGCCGCCGGTTCTGCATCCGATGGTGCGCGCGCGCCTGACGCACCTGAACGACACGCCAGTCGACGAGATCGAGTTCGATAGCGGCCGCGGGCGCAGCTTTGCGAACCGTGAGGCGAATCTCAGCTGGACCGCTGAGCCTCAGGTCGATAACCGCATCGTCGCCGGTTCGTGGTGGACCGAGGCCCAGCATGGCGAACCGCTTGTATCGGTCGAGGTCGAGGCCGCGGAGCGGCTCAGCCTCGCCGTCGGCGATACGATGACCTACGACATCGCCGGCGAAAGCGTCGTACTGACAGTGAGCAGCCTGCGTACTGTCGATTGGGACTCGTTTAACCCGAACTTCTTTCTGGTTCTGCCGCCGGGTGCGCTCGACGGACTGCCGGCGACCTGGGTTGGCGGCGCGTTCGTGCCGCGCGATGAGCGCGGGGTGCTGCTGCAATTGGTACGGACGCTACCGACGGTAACGGTGATCGACATCGACGCGATTCTCGACCAGGTACGCAGCGTGGTCGCGCAAGCGTCGCGCGCCGTCGAATTCGTGTTTGTGTTCACGCTGGTTGCCGGAATCGTCGTGATGCTCGCGGCCGTCAACGCGTCTCGCGACGAGCGCCTTCGCGAAAGCGCGCTGCTGCGTACATTCGGCGCCGCGCGCGGCGTGGTGCTGCGCGGCCTGGGGGCCGAGTTCACCGCACTGGGCGCGCTTGCCGGCTTGCTTGCCGCCATCGGCGCCACCGGCGTCGGTTGGGTGCTCGCTGAGCGGGTCTTCGAATCGGTCTACGCGCCCGACCCCTGGGTGTGGCTGGTTGGCCTCGGGGGCGGTGCATTCGGCGTGGGCCTGGTCGGCCTCCTCGCCACACGTACTGTCCTCCAGGTGCCGCCGCTGGCCGTCCTCCGCCGTACCTGAGTGCGCTACCCCGCATAGGGTCTATTCCGCCCCTCGGTCCGGTAATGACCGGATGGGCCGCCATAGCTATATGGCATAGCCTTTTGACATGTCCGAATTTGCCCGACCAGAGCAGAACCTACTGCTGGCTTCGCTGACCGTAGCTGAGAAAGATCGGCTCTATCCGAACATGGAACTCGTGGACTTCCAGCTCGGCGACATTCTGTACGACAGCCACGATGTGATTACCGATGTCTTCTATCCCGTCGACTCAATCGTCTCGCTCCTCTATGTGATGGAAGACGGTTCGTCGGCCGAGATTGCGGTTGTCGGCCGCGAAGGTGTGACCGGTGTCGGACTTTGCATGGGCAACAGCGAGTCGGCCAGCCGTGCGCTGGTACAGGGTGCAGGTTCCGCCTATAGGCTCAGCGGTGACGTATTCAAGGAAGAGTTCCGGCGCAACGGGCTATTCCACGACCGCGTGCTGCGCTACACCCAGGCGCTGCTGTCGCAGATGGCTCAAACGGCCGTCTGCAACCGCCACCATACGGTCGACCAGCAATTATGCCGCTGGGTGCTGCTGTCGCTGGACCGTCTGCCATCGAACAAACTGGTGATGACCCAGCAACTAATCGCAAACATGCTTGGCGTGCGCCGCGAAGGCGTTACCGAGGCGGCCGGCAAGTTACAGAAGCTCGGGATCATCCGTTACAGCCGGGGCCGCATCGCTGTGCTCGACCGTGACCTGCTCGAGGAACGGTGTTGTGAATGCTATTCGGTCGTCAAACGGGAGTTCGACCGGCTCGTCGCCGCGCCGATGCGCGAGTCCGCATAAACTCAGGAGGTAAACACGATGGTACTTGTACGAACGCAGCACAACCACTTGCTTAACGCGTTTACCGGCGCGGAGAAGGACCGCCTGTTTCCACACCTCGAGTGGGTTCCGCTGGAGCTCGGCGATGTGCTTTACGATACGAACGAGAAACAGAACCACGTGTACTTCCCGACGGACGCGATTGTATCGCTGCTGTATGTGACCGAGGACGGCTCATCCGCAGAGATATCAATGGTCGGCAACGAGGGCATGATCGGCATCGCGCTACTCACCGGCGACGGAACGATGCCGAACCGCGCTGTCGTGCAGAACCCGGGGCACGCGTTCCGGATCAAGGGCAACCTGATGCGCCGCGAGTTCGCGCGCAAGGAACGGCTGCACGACATGTTGTTGCGATATGCGCAGACCCTGTTCGCGCAGACAGCGCAAACTGCCGTGTGCAACCGCTTCCACACCGTCGACCAGCAATTATGCCGCTGGTTGCTGCTATCAATGGATCGCCTCGAAAGCGACGAGATCACGATGACGCAGGAGCTCATCGCGAACATGCTGGGGGTACGCCGCGAGGGCGTCACCGAAGCAGCCGGGCGTTTGCAGAAAGCGACTGTGATCAAGTATCGCCGCGGACACATCAAGGTTTTGGATCGCCTGCGTCTTGAGAAGAATTGCTGCGAGTGCTACGAAGCGGTGAAGCGCGAGTCCGAAAGGATGCTCGACTTCCCGCTTCCGTTGAGCGGTCGCGTCGTGCCTATCTCCGTCCAGGTTTCAGCAAGATGATCAACCGGCTTGCATGGGTGTTTGCCGTCGCGCTCACCACGGTCGCGTGCGCGACGAACCCCGTCACGGGCTCTCGCGAGCTTGCGCTGGTTTCCGAGAGCCAGGAGATTGCACTGGGGCAGCAGTCGGCGGCGGCCGCAGTCGCACAACTTGGCCTGGTCGACGACCCAGCGTTGCAGGAGTACGTGCAGCGGCTCGGCAAGACGCTCGCCGCTGCGTCGGAGCGTCCGGACCTACCGTGGGCATTCGGTGTTGTCGACGACCCTACGCCGAACGCATTTGCCGCCCCCGGCGGGTTTATTTTCATCACCCGCGGCATGCTCGCCCTGATGCGCAGCGAAGCGGAACTCGCCGGCGTACTCGGCCATGAAATCGGGCATGTTACTGCGCGACACTCGGTTGCGATGATTAGTCGTTCGCAACTCGCGCAACTCGGCCTCGGTATCGGCGCGATGATCAGCCCGACGATTGCCTCCCTTGGGGAACTTGCGGGCACTGGCCTGCAATTGCTGTTTCTCCGTTACAGCCGCGACGCGGAACTGCAGGCGGATGACCTCGGGTACCGCTACGCGCTCGGCCAGGGCTACAACGTCGCAGAGATGAGCAACATGTTCGTATCGCTGCAGCGCGTTGGCGAAGCGTCCGAACGCAGCACGGTTCCGGCGTGGTTGTCGACACACCCGTACCCCGAGGACCGCGTGCGGCGTATCCAGGCGCGGGTGGCGGCAGAACCGTTGCCAACCGGACTACGGTCCGGCGTCGATGAGTATATGGAACACATCGATGGACTCGTGTACGGCGAAAACCCGCGCAATGGCTACTTCCGTGAGCAATTATTTCTGCACCCGGACCTCGGCTTCCAAGTGAACTTCCCTCGCGGCTGGCAGACTCGAAACATGGCGCAGGCAGTGCTCGCGGGCAGCGAGCGGCAGGATGCACTACTGCAGCTGACGCTCGCCGACGGCAACATCCACGATGCTGCTGCAAAATTTTTCAGCCAGCAGGGCATCGAGGCGACGCGAGTTTCTGAGGAGCACATCAATGGCTTGCCGGCGGTCACGGGCTACTTCAGCGCGCAGACCGAACAAGGATTGCTTGCCGGCGTTGCCGCATTCGTCTCTCTTGACCAGCACACTTATGCATTGGTCGGCTACACGCCTGCGCAAGTATTCTCATCGTACGAGCCGGTGTTGCGCGCCGCAGTGCGCAGCTTCAACCGTTTGACCGACCCGCAGGTGCTTGCGGCACAGCCCCAGCGCCTTGAGATCATCCGATCGTCCGAGCGTATGTCGCTCACTGCTTTCGCCTCGCGCTATCCGTCAACCGTCGACCTCAACGAGCTCGCGCTGTTAAACCAACTCGACGACTCCGGTACGCCCGTCCCCGCCGGCTACCCCTTCAAGCGCGTGGTGGGTCCGCCGGCCCCGTAGCGGACACTGTGGTCCAACGCACGAAGATTTTCCCTGCCGGAGGATAGAGTGTGGGCACCTCACACGAACTAGGGAGTTTCAACATGCAGACCGAAAAGCAATCAAACACAGGCTCGAAGGCGGCCCGGAACGCCGAGCAAGCCGTCAATCAGGCCAGCAGCGCGACGCACGACAAGATTGATCGCGCGCAGGACGCCATCAGCCCCGCGGTGGACAAGGTTGCCCAGAAGGCACACAAGACCGTCGACCGCCTCGCCGATTCCGCCAACACCGCCACCGACCACCTCGAGCGCAAGAGCGAGGAATTCATGGAAGCGCAGGAGCAGGCGTTGAGTCAGCTCCGCGCCTACGTCAGTGAGCACCCGGTCGCCGCGCTTAGCATGGCTGTCGCTGGCGGATACTTGCTGAGCCGCATACTCAGTTCACGCTGAGCGTCGGGATGGATGATCCTCGACCAGGGCTCCTGCAGGAGGCCCGAGCGATTTGGAGTGCGCTACGAGGTGTAGCGCACGACCGCGTCGAACTCGCGGCGCTGGAAACGCGCATCGCTGGCGAGAGCCTTGCGCGGATGGTGGCGGCTGGCATCCTGATTGGGCTGCTGCTGCTCAGCGCGTGGCTTGCGATACTCGCTGCAGGCGTCGTCGGCCTGGTTGCCGCCGGCGTGCACCCGGGTTGGGCCTTGCTGATCGCGGCACTCGTTAACCTGGGAGGGGCCGCCGGGCTGTTTTTCCTGGTCCGCAGGCTCGCGCGCAACCTCGCTTTCCCCGGGACGGTACGCAGTTTGCGTAACGAGCACCCCGGCGCGATTGCCACCTCGGAGGTGCACTGATGGGCGGCTTCAGCGACCTGGAACGACGGGCGCGCGACGCGGAACGACGCGTGATAGACGGACAGGAAAGCGTGCTCGCCCACGCACGTGCGTTCGGCCAGACCTTCCGATGGCGTTACTTGGCAGGCACCATCATCATCGGCGGTCTCGCCACCGGCATTGCGGCGCACCAGTTCATCCGCATGGGCGCGGTCGCTGCGGCACGCAGCAAACTGCGGCCCCGGTCAACGCCGAAGCCATCAAAAGGCCTGCGGAGAAGGGCGCTGTCGCTGATTCCAATCGCTCAGGTCGTGTACACGCAGCTGAAAAAGCGGCTGGCCTCACCACCGCCCGGGCCGACGCCTCAGAGTACCCGCTCTATAAGCCGAGCCGACCACTCGAGTGCCCGAGCAGGTAACGGCCTCCTGCGCCACTGACGGAGTTTGACCTCGTCGGAGTGCGCGAGGTCGTCGGCGAACAGGCGATCCATCTTTGCGGCGAAGTCCTCGCTCAGGACCACCGCATTCAGCTCATCGTTGTAGTAAAGGCTCAGCCAGTCGAGGTTGGTGGACCCTATTGTCGACCAGACGCCATCGATTACCGCGGTCTTCGCGTGCATCACCGAGCCGCGTCGCTCGAAAATCCGGACGCCGGCTTCCAATAGCGTTTCGAAATACGACCTCCCGACGTGGAACACCGCCCAGGAGTCGGTGGTCGATGGCATGATCATGCGCACGTCGACCCCGCGCGCCGCCGCGCCTTTCAACGTATTAAGCAGCGGACGGTCCGGCGCGAAGTACGCGACGGTAAGGTAGATGTGGCTGGTCGCCTCCCGCATCGTGTCGAGCAGCGCCTCGTAGATCTCACTCACGCCTTCGGCGCCCCCCATACTGCCTATCGCGCGCACGACACCCTCGCCGGCCGGGTGCAACTCGGGGAAGTATTGCGCGGTCATCAAAGGTGGGCCGTCCTGGCGCCGCCAGGTGTCAAGGAACAAGCGCTGAAACTCGGCGACCGCAGGGCCTTCGATCTCGAGGTGCGTATCGCGCCAGCCCGACGGTCGCGCCGTCGGACGGCGGCGACGAATGAAGCTCCCGCTCGAGTAAACCTCACTGATGTTGATGCCGCCGACGAATGCGTTTACACCGTCGACGATCAGAAGCTTGCGGTGGTCGCGAAGCTTGAGGCACCAGTCGCGTTTGCCGACCGTCAACGGGTTAAGCGGATTGAACTCGACGACACGCGCGCCGGCGTCGCGCAGCCGGTCGAAGAAATCGGTCGGTGTCAGGAATGCGCCGGCGCTGTCGTAGATGACATTGACTTCTACTCCAGCCGCGCGCTTCTCTAGCAACAACGCCGCAAACGCGCGCCCGACCTCATCGTCCTCGATGCAATAACTCTCTAGGTTGATGTGGTCGGTCGCGCTACCGATTGCCGCGCGCATCGCGGCGTAGGTCTCCGGCCCGTCCTTCAGCAGCTGCAGACGGTTACCGCCGACCGGCGGGCTGCCCTCTGGGCGGCTGTTAGCCGACGACAGTGAGGTTCCGTGCGTCGACGTCGCGGACGCCGCGGATGTTCCCCGCGACTTCAATCGCGAGCTCTCGCTCCGATTCGCTGTCGAGTTCGCCGCTCAGCTCGACCACACCTTCGTTGGTTTCAATCGAGATGTCGGTGCCACTGATCCAGCGTGAGGTCAGGAAGCTCGAGCGCACCTTCGTGGTGATCCACGCATCCGAAATTGCGCCACCTACATCGGAATCGGCATCAGCTTCTGCATCCGCGCTCGCTGTTTCGTTGTCCGGTTCGACAGCGATATTGTTGACCACGGAATTGACGCCCCATGCGGTGCGTGCGAGTTCCGCTGCGCGCTCTTTCGCCTCTGCGCTCTCCGCGGATCCACTCAGCGTCACTTGACCGTTACGCGTCTCCACTTCGGTATTGACGCCATCTGCGTCGCGGCTCCAGAGCAGGCGTGAGCGCACCGCCGTAGTTGCGGTTGCGTCCTCGACGGCCTGCGCAAATGTGCGCTCTTCACCGTCCCGATCGAGCCCGGCGTATTCTTCATCGACTTCGAGTTCGTTGTCGACTTCGTCGATACCGTCGACGTTCAACGCGAGAGTCTCGGCGAGCTCCTTGTGCAGCTCGTCATCCACGGTGCCTTCGAGTACGGCTGTGGTTCCGTCAACGCGCACACGGATGTCGCTGCGCTGCAGGCTGCGGTTCAACGCGATGGTCGTCTCGACCCGAGCTTCCTTGCGTGCGGCTTCCACTTCGGCATTGGCCTGTGGGGCCGCCGGCATCTCTGTCGTTTCGGTTTCCAGCTGGCCGACCATCGGCTGCGGTCCACGATCTTGCCATGCTTCGTCAGGCTGGGCTGCCAGCGCCGGCAGCGAGACTGCCAGCAGTACAGAAGGCGCCCAAGCCAGGTAATCCTTAAGGGTAATCATTCATTCCTCCGGCGGGTAGTTGAAAATCCCTTGCCCGCCGCGATAGCGACGGGCAAGGGCGTTGAACAGGCGCCCTCAGTGGTGCCTGGCGGTTCCGTAGTACGAACTGACCTTGTTTGCCCAATTCTCATCGCGCATGTTCGGCCACTGATCCTTATCAAAGCCGGGTGCGTCCTTTAGGCGATCCTTCTCCAGATTGAGCAGGAAGCGCTTCTCCTTGGTATCGAGGATTAGCGCGCTCCACGGCACGGCGAACAGCTTGTCGCCCATGCCAAGGAAACCACCGAAAGACAGCACGGCGTATGCGATCGAGCCTGTGCCCATGTCGAGCATGATCTCGTTGATCTCGCCCAACTGTTCGTCCTTGTGGTTGTACACATCGTTGCCAATCAGCGTACCAACGCTCATCAAATTCTGATGATTCATGCTTCGTCCTTCGCGTCTCCGAAGCCCTTCTGCACCTTGCCTCCGGTTTTTTCGAGCTTTCCTTTCGCTTCCAACTTCCGGTTATTGGTAGCGTCGCCGATCTCTTCCTTGGTTTTGCCCTTGGCTTCGTTGAAGCCACCCTTCACTTGGTCTTTGTTCATAAAACCTCCTCGCTTGTGCGATATATCAACCATGCCGCAGGCATACTGCCTCGGTCAGTTCGACGGCTAACTTAAACGTTGTTGTCGGCGTCCTTCTGCTTGCCGGCGAGGTTCTCTTTACCGTCACGCGACTGCTGGTCTTGCTTGCCCTGCTGGCCCGCGCCTGCCTGCTGCTGTTGCGGATTCTGTTGGCCCTGCTTCGGATTGTTGCCGCCGGCCTGCTGCTGATTCTGGCGGTCCTTGTCCTGCTGGTTCTCTTTCGTCATCTCTGTTTCTCCTAGTTTGAGTTCACTTCGCGAGCCAGCATGTTCCCGCCTCGACACCAGGTCCGTTCGACACGCCACATTTCTGCCGATGCGTGGCGTGGCGCACCGAACGCTAGTGAACACCCGCCGAAACTTGTGTGATTTGCCAGGAGGACGACATGAAGGAATTTCTCGCTGACGAGCCCTGCGCGTGCGAACCCATGGGCGGCGACCACATACTGACCGAGCTGCCGTACAAACATGCCTCACTCGCGCCGCATATCGACGAGCGGACTATGCAGATACACCACACGAAGCACCACGCCTCTTACGTGAAAAAACTGAACGGCGCGCTGGAGGGCCACGACGACCTGCGCGAACGCTCCGCGTGGTGGTTGTTGCTGAACCTCGAAAGCGTGCCGGAATCGATAAAAACCGCCGTGCGCAACAATGCCGGGGGCCACGTGAACCATTGCCTGTTTTGGCACGCGATGTCGCCGTCGGGCGCACGCAAGCCGTCAGGGGCGCTCGCTCAGGCGATAGACCGGGATCTAGGCGGCTTCACCGAGTTCAAGAAGGCGTTCGAGGACGCGGGCAAAAAGGTGTTTGGGTCAGGATGGGTGTGGCTCGTCGCTGATGACGGTGGCACGCTGCGCGTCACCACCACGCTGGGGCACGACAACCCCGCTGCGGATGGCCTATTCCCGGTGCTCGTCAACGATGTGTGGGAGCATGCTTACTACCTTAAGCACCAGAACGAGCGCGGAAACTATCTCGATGGCTGGTGGGCAGTCGTCGACTGGGACCAGGCTACGCGACGCCACGCACGCTACACCGCGCCAGCCCCGTAGGGCCGGCGCGGGCAACGGCACCTTGCATTCAGCCGTGCTTGACGAGTCGGCGACGCAGCCCTAGGCCCAGCGCACCGAACATCGACAACGCACCACCGACTGCGAGCCACGGCAGCGGGCCGGCTGTCGCTGGCAAGCTTGCGATTACCGCCTGCGGGTCACGCTGCTGCGTCCGCATCGCCAGCATGCGACCGTCGCTCGAATCTTCGCGCGCGACACCCGCTACCTGCGTCGACGGCGCGCCGGGCAGCGTCGAGAAGCCGTACTGTCCTTCCGGAACATACAGATTCACTCGCTGGCCAGGATGCAGTTCGTTGAACGGGGTACGCCGCTCATTGATGTACACCATCTGACCTGGCGCTGGTTCAATCGTCACGTCACCGACGATGCCGCCGCGCCCTATGCCGCTCGACCGATCGTGGATCGTGAACACGACATTGCCATTCGTGCGCAACTCAGTGAAGTTTGCTGCGAAGCGCGCCCACCGCTGACCACCAGCCACGACCGCTTCCTGGCACGCGCCGATAAGGTTTGGATGGTTCCTCTGAAGGTCAGGATGCCACTCCATGTCGTTACAGGATGCCGGTCGAACATTTTCCTCCGGCATCTGCTGTTGCATGTCAGCCGCAACGGCGCTCGCGCATGCGAGGCCAATCAGCGTTGCCGCTGTTCTCATTCCGGTAGCTTTCATAATCTCCTCTCCTGTTGCCGAGTACTTAGATGGCCTCCGCCCGCACGATGTAGCGTTGCGGAGCGTGGCCGGCGAAATAAAAGGGGTAGCAGGTCACCAGCGTCAGCACCTTGCCGTCCGCCGGTGCCAATACGCTGACGTCATCCGGTTCCACAACCGAGAGGTCGGTGACCCGGTATGAGGCGGTGCCGCCATGGTTGGCGAGTTCGATCGTGTCGCCGACGGATACGTGGCGCAGGCCCCTGAAAAAGCTGTCACGGTGCCCGGCGATACCGGCATTTCCGCTCGCGCCAGGGGCCGCGGTTCCCTCTATCCATGCAGCGCCGCGATTCAGGTTGCGCTCCGTGAGCGCGCCGTATATCGGAATCGCGAGTCCCGCGTCGGGTACGCGTAGCACCGCGACCGGTGCGTCGCGGGCCGCTGCGCGGTCGCGCTCGTAAAGGTGCACCCGGTAGTCTGCCCACTCCGCCTGGTCCAGCGCGTAGTCATCGAGATTACCGGTCGGCGACTCGGTTTCCCGTGCGGGCATTTCCGCGCGCACCTGCTCGAACACCGCCAGACCCTGCCGAGCCTCGTAATCGCCATGCGCGCGTGCGCCGAAATAAAAGGCCAGCAGCGCCGCACCAGCGACCCAAAGAATCGTCTCCACTGTTCTCATGCGAATCACGGAATCATGCTCCGGGAATGGTGTTAACAGGTCTGTGCGATATCGCTCCTACTTAAGGTGGGTGTGCTGTCGTACATACCTTTTGCAGGACATCCGATAGCTTTGGTTCGAACCCAGCAGCGTGCAGGAGACCCCATGCGAACGAGTTCGACAACTTCGGTCGCTCCCGACCCGATGCACAATTCGCTGTTGGCCGCATTGCCTGCGACTGAACGCGAACAGCTGCTGCCACACCTCGAACTTGTACCGCTGACACTTGGCCAGAATGTGCACGCCGCCGGCGACACGAATGTCTTCTTCCCCGACGGCGCAATCTTCGCGCTGCTGCACGCAACCGACGACGGCGGCAGCGTCGAGATATCCGTCGTCGGTAATGAAGGACTGGTTGGCATAGCGCTCTGGATGGGCGGCACTGCCGCACTCAATCAGGCAGTCGTGCAAGGTCCCGGGCATGCGTGGCGACTGGACGGGAAGGTACTCCGAGAGGAGTTCGGCCACGAAGGCGAGTTGCAGCAACTCGTACTGCGCTACTCGCAAGCGCTACTCGTACAGATGACGCAGACGGCTGCGTGCAATTGGCACCACCCGGTGTACCAGCGCCTGTGCCGGTGGCTGCTACTGACTCTGGACCGGCTGCCATCGAACCAGCTGGTGATGACGCAAGAATTGGTGGCCACGATCCTCGGGGTCGGGGCCGATGAGCTGGCTGAAGCCGCTTCGAAGTTACAGCGACTCGGCGCAATCACATTCACCCGCGGACAAATCACGATCCTGAATCGTCCGCAGCTTGAGCGGCTCGCGTGCGAGTGCTACGCGGTCGTCAAGGGTGCTTCGGATCGGCTATTCCCACCTGCGCGACAGTTCATGCTGCGCTCGATTATTTGACGAGGTCAAGGTGTCAGGAACAGACAACTCAATACAGATTTCGAATACCCAATCCGCGCGCGTTGGAGAACAACGACTGACCGACGCGGCGATGCCGATGGTTAACGAACGGCTGTCCGCGTTGCCGCGCAATGAGCGCGACGCGATGATCGAGCAATGCGAGACCGTCGAGCTTTCGATCGGCGACATCCTCGCGGAGCCGGGCCGACCGGTTTCCCACGTCTACTTCCCGGCCGGTGCAATTGTCTCGCTGCTCGCTACGGTGGATGACGACACGACGCTCGAGGTCGGCATCGTCGGCACCGACGGCATGCTCGGCGTTTCACTTGCGCTCGGAGTTGATGCCGCTACGCTGCGTGCGGTGGTGCGGGCGTCCGGTACCGCCTTGCGCATGGATGCACAAAACTTCAGGCGTTGCCTCGCTAATAGCGAGGTGATGCGTACCGACTTGAATCACTACACCTGCGTCCTACTTACGCAGCTCGCACAAACTGCGGTCTGTACGCGCTTCCACTTGGTCGAGGCGCGGCTTGCCCGCTGGTTGCTGATGATTCACGACCGCTCGCCCGATGACCACCTCGAACTCACGCACGGGCTGCTCGCAGAAATGTTGGGCGTGCGGCGCAGCGGAATAACGACTGCAGCCGGCATCCTGCGCCAGAACAAGGTGATCAAGTACACCCGTGGCGACATCACAATCATCGACCGCGCGGCGCTCGAGCAAGCTTCGTGTGAGTGTTACCGAGTGGTCGCCGAAACGGCGGCGCAATTGCTGCCCCCCACGGACTCCGGTGCCTAGGTTCGGTTACGCACGGACGCCTGACGGTCCACCGGCGTACATTGGTTTCAACGAACCTTAGGAGAACTCCATGAGTGGACTCAAAATCGTCGCCATCGTTCTGATTATCGGCGGTGTGCTTGCCCTGGTTTTCGGGGGCTTCACCTATACCAAAGACCGCTCCGAAACGCAGATTGGACCACTCGAACTCGCGGTAGAAGACAAGGAATCTGTGAACGTTCCCGTCTGGGCGGGTGTCGGCGCAATCATCGTCGGCGGATTAATCCTGGTCAGCGCCGGACGCAAACCCTGACGCCCGGTCAGGGCTCGGCATCGCTCCCGGCGGGGTCGCTGTTTTGCATGTACACGGCGAGCCGCCAACCACCGTCGTCCTGATGACGCCACACTGCAAGGTACTTTCCGCTCAGGTCGAGCGGGTTACCATCTGCGTCCGCGCCGTCGGCAGACCAAGCGCCGAAGGTGTAGCCGATGTCGCACCCGTGGGCTACCTCCGCATCCGCCGGAATCCAACTTATACGCAACGCCTCGTCACCGCCGAGGAAAGTAACGACATCGTCGACGCCGTAGAGGGTCCCGTAGTTCGAAGCGAGAAACACGGAGTCCGCATCGAGCACCTCACCGAACGCGGCAGCAGGACCGCGCTCGAAAGCAGTCCGAGAGAACGCCGCGTCGGCAGCCAGGAGGCGCATGCGGGCGTCATCGGCGCCACGGGTGCCGCACGGCGACGCCTGCCACCCGCAGCCGGCCGTCAGTGCCCCAACCACAACCACCAGAATCGCCCTCATCCCGCCTCCGTCCGGCCTTCTCATGCCTGCATGCTAGACTGAGTTCTCCCCGACTTGCCAGTGGAGTTTCCCCCGATGAAGGCGTTCTCACGCATGCTGCTGACCGGTCTATTCACCGTGCTTCCGGTCGTCGTCACGGTTGCGATCATCATGTGGCTCGTCGGCACGCTCGAGGGGATGCTAGGAGGCCTAATCGCATGGCTGTTGCCGGAAGGCGCATACCAGCGCGGCATGGGGTTGGTTGCCAGTATCGCGCTGGTGTTCGCAGTCGGGGCAATCATGAGCCACTGGCTCGCGCAGCGGCTGTTCGAGGTATTCGAGCGCTTGATGATGCGCGTACCGGTCCTCAAAAGCGTGTACGGCGCCATCAAGGACATCACCGAGCTATTCTCGCCTGAAAAGCAAAGGCAGTTCAGCTCGGTCGTGACTTTCACGTTGCCAGGCACCGACGCGAAGCTGATCGGCTTCATCACCCGCAACGACTGCACGAACCTGCCTGATGGGCTGGCGGGTCCCGACCTCGTCGCCGTTTACCTGCCGATGAGCTACCAGATCGGCGGCTATACGCTGTTCCTTCCGCGCGACCGGCTCGAATATGTCGACATGCCGACCTCGGACGCGCTGCGTTTCACGCTGACTGCCGGAGTCACCGGCGCGCCAGCCAGCGGCGCTACCCGCCGCCCCTCCTAGGGTTCCTGTATTCAGCGAAGCTTCAGGAACGGGGGTGTAAAAAGAGGGCAAGCTACGGGAGAACCCGATGAAAACATTGACCGCATTGATGGGCGCCCTCTTCCTCGCCGTGCTGGCCGCACCGACCGCCTCCGCGGAAGAGCGTACTTTCAGCGAAGCTGAGCTACAGCAACTGCTCGCTCCGGTGGCGCTGCACCCGGACAGCGTGCTGTCGAACATCTTGATTGCCTCCACCTACCCGCTCGAAGTCGTACAGGCTGCGCGCTGGACGCGGGATAATCCCGGCGTCGACGGCGAAGCGGCAATCGCTGCGGTTCAGGACCGCAATTGGGACCCGAGCGTGAAGGCGCTGGTTGCATTCCCCGATGTCCTTGCGCGCATGGACTCTGACCTCGACTGGATGCAGCGGGTCGGCGAAGCGTTCATGTTCCAGGAAGCGCTGGTGATGGACACGATTCAGGGGCTTCGTGAGCGCGCATACGCGAACGGCAACCTCCGGACCAATGACCATGTGCGCATCGTCCGCGAGACACGGACGATTGCGATCGAGCCGGTGCGCCGCGAGGTCGTGTACGTTCCTTACTATGACACGCGCGTTGTTTATGGCCCGTGGTGGGAACCAGCGTATCCGCCAGTGTACTGGGCATACCCGCGCGGTTACCGCAGCGGCGTAGCGTTTCACTGGAGCCGCCCGGTGTATGTATCGTCATCGTTCTACTACAGCTCGTTCTACTGGCCGCAGCGGCACATCGTGGTGATCAATGCGAACCGCCACCACCCGCGGCGCTGGCACCACACGCCTCGGCACCGGCCGCCGGTCTATCACGGCAACACGAACCGGCCGCGCCGCGATGCACACCGCGAATGGGCCGACGGGCGTCGTGAGACTTTCCCGCGCGGATTGCGTGGACCGTCACGCCAGGTAAGCACGCCGAGTACGGTGCAGAGGCGACAGCACCAGTCCCCGAGCACCTACACGACGCAGCCGAATGCCACACGGACGCAGAGCCCGCAGCGCCGCACACAGCGGCCGGCGGCAGCCACGCCACCGCGCGCAACGGCGCCGATACTCGACGCCGGGCGGCCGACGAACCAGTTCGAATCGCGCGGTGTCGATCGCGGCCGCATCCAGGCTCAGCGCCCGCAGGCGCCGCGGCCGGCGGCTCCCCAGGTGCGCTCGACTGCGCCTTCGATGCCGGCACGGGCTGTGACGCCACGGCCTGCGCCCGCCGCGAGACCTGCACCCGCCGCGAGACCTGCGCCTGCTGCCCGTGCGGATGCACCGGCCCGCGCGCGTGGCGAACCGACGCGGCGCGAAGGTAGAGCAGAACAGCGCGAACGGTGAGTCAGGAGCGCGCAGTCATCTGCGCGCGGTGACAATCCTTCAATGCCCGGCCGCTGCCGCACCAGCAGCCATCGCCGGGCAGTAGTTTCGTCGGGTCAGGGAGCTTGCGGCGGTCTTTGTGGATGTTGAACGGGCCCAGCTGCGCCCTACCGTCGTGCCGATAGTGCGCGTACGCACCTGCGGCATCGACATAGTGCAGGAACAGCTGCACCCACCAGGGTCCGTCGAACCGCTCACGCCAGTGCGGCAGCGCCGCACCTCGATACACCATCAGATCGCCCGGCGCGAGCCTTACTTCGGCTGCTTTTCCGTCATTCTCAATCCAGATTGGCCACTCGGCCCCGTCCGGGCCGCCGACATGCAGCGTCACGCTGAACTCGCACGACGGGCGGTCGGTGTGGCGGCGCAGCTCCGAGCCGGGCTGGTAAATCCTCAAGAACGAGTAACACGGGTACAGCGCATGGCCGGTGATGCGTTCGACCTCGGGCTGCAGGCGCTCGAGTATCGCCTCGCCTTGGGCGTCCGCGTAACGGCCAAGCGAGTTGTATGCCGGCTCAGGTAGCCAGTACTTCGCTTTTTGCAGCAGCGTGCTCCGGCAATAGAGCGCCATTGCCTCTGGCGCAACCGCGCCGCGTACGACCGTATAACCATCGCGTTGGAAATCCACGGCCCACAATCTAACGGAGCGCGGGGCGCGACGCCAGCGTCGTGGCGCCGCTAAACCCGCGCAGCAGTTCGCGCACGGCATCGTACCCCTGCAGGTGGTGCCTGGCGGCCGTGTTCGTGATCCCAACGCGGATCGTGTGCGCGTCCTCCGGCAATGCACGGAACATGTCCTCATCCGTCCAGTCGTCGCCGATGGCGAGGATGAAGCCAGGCGCCTGACCCTGCAGCCATTCAAGTGCCGCGGTCCCTTTCGTCACCCCAGCGTTGCGGACTTCGATGACCTTATTGCCCTCGAGCACCTGCACATCGATGTTGCGCGTGTAGCCAGCAAGATCGTCGAGCAGCTCCCGCGCACGCACCGACGCGAGTTCCGGATCCGCGCCGCGGTAATGCCACGCGAGTGAATAATCCTTCTGCTCCAGCATCGCGCCGGGCAGGCGGTCCACGTACAGCTGCAGGATCGGTCGGATGCTCGACTGCCAGCTCGAGTCCATCGGCCGCGGCATCCGCCACGCACCGCCGCGCCGCTTCAGCCGCGCGCCGCTCGGCGCCCCGCCACGCCTCGACCATCTGCTCTTGCGCCTTGCCGGACAACACGCGTACGCGACGATCAGCCTCAGTTCGGCCGGTCAGCACCATACCGTGCACGAAGTCGCCGGCCCAGCGGGTCACGTCGTAGCGCTGCAAGCGCTCCTGCATCATGTGCATCCGACGCTGCTGCTCCTCGACCGGCATCTTCATCGCGCGCTCCAGTGCCCACACAAAATCGTCAACGTGGAACGGGTTGATGACCAACGCTTCGCCCATCTCCTTCACGGCGCCAGCCATCTCGCTCAGGATCAGTACGCCTGTTCCGTCGGTACGGCTGGCCACGAACTCCTTAGCGACGAGGTTCATGCCGTCGCGCAGTGGCGTGATCATGGCGATGTCGCATGCCTTGTACAGCGGTACGATCTCATCGAAGCCGAGGTTGCGGTACTGGTAGATCAGCGGCGTCCAGCGAACGTTGCCGTAGGCCCCGATGATGCGGCCGACCGTCTGCTCGATCTCCTGCTTCATCTCCTGGTAGTCCGCGACATCAACACGCGATGGTGCGACCGACATCAGGAACACGACCTTCTCGTGCCACTCGGGGTGCCGCTCCAGGAACAGCTCGTAGCCGCGCAGCCGGTTCAAAAGGCCTTTCGTATAGTCGAGCCGGTCGACGGAGAAGATCAACTTGCGGCCGTCACACAGCTTGTGGATTTCATCGACGCCGCCGGTCGTCGTGTCGTTGGCAGCAGCGCCGGCAAAGCGCTCGTAGTCGATACCCATCGGAAAAGTGTCGACCTTGACGATGCGGTCGGGCAGCGCGAGCGCGCCGAGCGAGTGTTCGTAGCCCACGGTGCGCAGCACAGAGGTCAGGAAGTCGCGCGTGTAGTCGTGCGTGTGAAAACCAATCAGGCTGGCGCCGAGCAACCCGTTCACAAGCTCAGTGCGCCATGGGTGCGGCAGCAAGCGGAACAGCTCGTACGACGGGAACGGGATGTGTAGGAAGAAGCCGATCGACGCGTCGGGGAAACGCTCGCGCACCATCTGTGGCACCAGCATCAGTTGGTAGTCGTGTATCCATATCTGGTCGTCGGGCTCGAGCACGCTGCAAATCTCATCGGCGAACTGGCGGTTGACCCGCTGGTACTCGAGCCAGTCCTCATCCTCGTAGTGCACAATCATCGAGAAGTAGTGGAACAGCGGCCAAATCGTCTTGTTGCAAAAGCCGTGGTAGAAGCGCTCGACGCTGTCCTCGGACAGGAACACCGGCGCCGCGTGGCATTGCTGCGCGTACTCGCGCACCTCTTCTTGGTGTTCGGGGGGAACATCAGCGCCCGGCCAGCCAAGCCACAGATAGCTCGATCCACCGACCGCGCTCTCCGGCCGACGCTCCAGGTAGCTGGACAGCCCTGTTGCGAGGCCGCCGGCACTGTGCCGGTAGCGGAGCTTGCCATTTGCGAGATCGACGGTGAACGGCAAGCGATTCGAGACGATTACAAGACGCATCGCTCCCCATGGTATGGGACTGAGACAGGCATGGCCAGCGGGGGTCTCCCCTATAAGCAGGACCGCTTGAGCCATGTCAGCGCACTGTCGCGGACGGGGTCTGCTCCTCGCTGCGACGCCGCAGTCGGAATGACTTCGTGGTCCGGTTGCACCGGACCGCCGTACGCGCGGCCGTCGCGGTCGACGAACACCGAGGTCGTCAGCCACAGCAAGGCACCGTCGCTGAGCACGAACAACTGGTTGCCCGTGGTCAGACCAGCGGTTGGCGCACCGAATGACGCAGCATTGTCGCGGCCGGTCAGCGCCAGCGCGACCGCTTCGCCGGAACTCGCGGTCGTCGGGCCTACCAGGACCGCAACGGGCGGCAACGTCGGCAGGATGAATGGTTCATTGCTCACGCGCGCGGCAGTACGTTCAGCGACTCCGGTCGCGCCGCCCCGGTACCACCATGCGGCCTGCTCGCCGTCGGCGCCGCGGAATCCGCCGAGCTCCCCATCGCCGAACAGCGGCCCGAGCCCTGCGAGCATCGGCCACATGTTGCCTCCGCTGTTGCCGCGCAGGTCGACGACCCAGCCGCACGCGCCGGCCTCCGCCTGCGTGCGTATCAGATTCTGCAGTGCGTCGGCGTACGCGGTGACCTGCTCGGCCACATCACCGCTGAACCGCGGCACTTCAAGATAGGCGACGCGACGCGACAACATCACACCCATTGGCTCCGGCCGGCCGGCTGGGTCGGCGCCCGCTTCCCACGCGCGTGCCTCCGGCGGCGCAAGCAGCACGCTGTGCCGGTCGCCGAGCGTGCGCAAAGTGTTGCGCAGCACCGTATGCACGGCAGCGGCATCCGCCGCGCCGCGCGCCTGTGCCAGCGCTTCGTCCTGAATCCGGGACCAATCGACCTCATCGCGGCGCAACGCGAAGCGTTCAATGATGTTCAGCGCGCGCTGCAAGTATGCGCGCGCTTCTTCGCTCGGATCCGGCAACTCCGCTGCGTCGAGGTCCTCGACATGGAAAGAATCGAACCAAGCTGTACCGGAGCCGGCGAGCAGCGCACCGTAATAGACCCATTCGGTGCCGTCTGGAATCGTCGCCTGAACTTCGTATCGCACCCAGTCGGTCGTCCCGGTGACGCCTCGGTCGCGCATGTTGTCGAGGTACAGGATGCACCTGCGTGATGCGCAGACTCGCGGGGCCCGCATGCGCGCGCTCACGGTCGAGCAGAACCTCGTAGCCGTTGCCGCCTACGGTCCAGCCGAGTACCGCCGCGAGCGCTAACCACCACGGCCTCATCCGACACGCTCCCAGGCCGCGACGCCGCCCGCGCGCACACGAAACATTGGGTGACAGCCGGGGGCGCGCTCGCCGCGCCATGTGCGGTGCAGCTGTGGGTCACGTACCTTGAGCTTCGCCAGCAGGTGCATCCACTCGAAGCCGAGCTGGCCACGCGTGACAGCAATCGGCGTAACCGCGTGCAGTGGGCCCGCCTTGCTGCGGTCGAACGCATAACCGCGCGCATCCGCTTCGTCGCATACGGCAGCGAGGTACGCGCTGATCGCGCGGCGCGGGCTTGGATGCGCGCTAAATCTCAGCAATTGGGGATGGTGGCGATAGCCTTTCGTTTGGCCGCGTAACACCGCACGCGCAAGCAGCGCCTCGCGCCACAGTGCGACTAACCCTTGCGGATCGAGGTAACGCGGGTGCAATGACCACAGGCGCATCAGGGCAACATTCGAATCTCAAGCGGCTTCGCGGTATCCAAATGGACGTCGCGTTGCGGGAACGCGATGCTGATCCCGGCTTCACGGAAAAGCTCGTCAATCCGAAATCGGATGGCCGAACGGATGATGCGCATGTTGACGAGCTCACTGAGTTCCAGCCAGAAGTACAGGTCTAACTCGAGCGCGTTGTCGCCGAATTCTTCGAAGATAACCTGCGGTACGCGCCCTTCTTCCTTTAACACTTCAGGGTGCTCGGCCGCCGCCTGCATCATCAAATCAGCGGCTCGCCTGACGTCAGACCCGTAGGCTACGCCAACATGCACGGCTTGCCGGACGCGTGTGTCGGCGAGCGTCCAATTGATGACATCATTTTCAATCAGCGAGCTGTTAGGAACGAGCACATCAACGCCGTCAAAGCGCCGTAACCGCGTACAGCGAGCGCCGATTGCGGCGATCCTTCCGTAGTTTCCTGAGACCTCGACAGTATCGCCAAGCCGGATCGGTCGGTCGAACATCAAAATCAGGCCGGAAATGAAATTGTTGAAGATACTTTGCGCGCCGAAACCGACGCCGATTGCAATTGCGCCGCCGAAAAATGCAAACATGCCGATCGGGACCTGCAGGGTCTGCAGCGCCAGCATCACGATGACCACGACAAGGACGTAGAACAGCAGCTTCTCGACCGCAGTGGCGGCGCTCACGTCGAGCACCTCGCTACTCATCAAACGCCGGCGCACCCGGCGGCTGATCCAGCTTGCGAGCCATATCCCGACCACCAGCAGGACGAAGGTGACGGCAATCTGACTGACCATCACATCGGCGTCGCCGATGCGGATGACCCGTAGGTTCCAGAACCAGGCCAGCCACTCAGTAACGTCGGTCCAGGACTCCGGGACGGGGACTACTTCTTCTACCGGCGGTGGTGGCGAGTTTGTCATATCAGGCAAACACCCATGCGGCGATGAACGACGCGAATGCGAGCGTGCAGCCGATGACCGGGATGCGGAACCAGTAGCGCACCGCGAGCGCGAGGTACAGGCCGCCGACCAGTACCGGCAGCAGCACCAGGTTCGACGGGACGATGTAAACCTCGGTCATCACGCCAAGGTAGATGCACACGCCGCCGAACAGTATCGCTCCGATACTGTGGCTCAGATTGAACCCCACCCACGCGTTCCACATGTCGGTGCCGCCGTGGGCGAGGCGCACCGGGTTCGCCTTCATCGCCTCGATGAGCGCGAGGTCAGCGGGAACGATGCGCCGCGGATTCAGCGTGTCCAGGAGCGTGTAGAGCGCGTGGACGAACCCAAGCATTACGAAAATGCCGCCGCCCAACCACAGGAAGATGGCTGTCACCAGGCGCCTACAGCATCCGGCGCAACACTTGGTCGCGCTTGATGAAGTGGTGGTAGAGCGCGATGCCGATGTGGCCGAGCACCATCACCAGAAGGAACCACGCGATAGGCGAGTGCAACTCACCGATCGGCAGCGCCCAAGACACCTCGGTACCGCGCGCGACCAGCTGCATGCCGAATACCTTCAGCCCGTAGCCCTTGCCGAGCATGTACAGGATGCCGGTAACCGGCATCAGCAACATCGCGGCGTAGAGCAGGAAGTGCCCGGTGCGCACTGCAACCGGATGCACGGGGTCGGCGAGCGGGCGCTTGTCGAGCTGCGTCGAGACCCAGAGCATACGCAACACAATCAACACCAGCAGCGTCACGCCGATCGACACGTGCCACGGCACCAGCGTCTCGCCGATCCAGTGCTCACCGTCGTTGATGCGATGACCTAGGCGCAGAAACTGCCAGATCAGCAACACGGACATTAACCAGTGGAAGAACCGTGAAACCGAACCGTAGCGTTCGCGTGTATCACCGAGCATGTCTCGCCCTCCAGTCAGCGGGTTGTGTTCTGGGCAATCTGGTCCGCGAGCTGGCCGTTGGTCACGTCTGGCGGATACGAGATACCGACCTTGTCCGCGAAGGCCTTCTGGCTGCGGCTCGCCGGCTCGTCTCGCCAATTCGCCTTATAGCGTTTCGCACGCCAGAAGCCGAGGATTACGAGCGCGAACCCGGTGGTGAGCGCGATCGCTGCCCATGTCTCCTCGCCGCGAAACCACGCCCCAGCGGCCAGAGCCAGCGCGATGCCGGCGGCGACAAGCAGTATCGTGGCTATTCCTGCGTTTCCGAGTTTCATGCGTCCTCTCCTTTGTTCAGTGTACTCCGAGTACGGCGGCAGCATCTTGATAGGCGAGCAGGATCACTACGACAATCGCGGCTGTTGTCATCAATTACCGGTCACCGTCAGTTGCCCGCGCTGCTCCACATTGAAATTCGGTACGAGCCCGCCGACGTCAAGCCGCGCACGGAAGGTGTACTGGACTACGTCACGTCGCGTCATCAGTTCATTGAATACACGCGCTGCGCTGGCAAAATCCGGACTCACTTCGATTGTGAAATCGGCGGCGCCGTTGGCCGGGATGCGCGGCAGGTCGCGTGTGGCGCCGCTGACGAGCCGCGAACCGCCGATGTCGAGTGAGTAGTCGATGCCGCGCAACGGCAACGCCACGCGGTTAGGATTTACGACTCGCAGGCCGATATCGAAGCGCGGCGCGGCGAAGTTGCTCGTCTTCGGCGAAAGAGCGACTGTCGTAACGGTGACTTGCGGTTGCTCATAGAATGGCAGCGAAGCGCAGCCAGCGACGAGTGCGCTGACGGCGATGATGATTGTGGCTTTCTGTCGTACGAACACGATTAGCTCCCTAGGGAGAAGGAGTTACCAACAGCCACTTCAAGCCCGTTGGCAACTTTTGCCAATGATTAGATTGTTTGTCAATCATGAATTTCTCCCGCCGTCGAAAAGGGTATCATCGCCCCATGGTCCGCGACCTCATCCAGGCCTATCCCGAGCTGGCCGCCGGTTTGGTGCTGGTGCTCGGCGTGGTGGCCGGAAAGCTGGCGGAACTAGCCGTGCGCCGGTCTCTCGACGTCACCGAACGCCTGGTCAACCGCTACGGCACGCGTGACCAGGCGCTGGTCTCCCCGGTATTCAAGCAGGGTTTTGCGCTGGTGGTGTTCGCCTCGGTTCTGGTGTTCGCGGTCGTCATCGCCGTGCGCCTGCTCGACATCGCCCACCTGACCGTGTGGCTCGAATCAGTGCTCGCCTACGTGCCGCGCTTCATACTTGGCCTGTTCATCATCGGTATCGGCAATGTGCTCGGCGCTTTGCTACGTACCCTCACCGCGGGCATCATCGCCAAGGGCGACACCCATGCATTGGTGCCGCGCCTGGTGCACGTCGGCGTGGTCACCATCGCGGTGATCACCGGCCTGCAGCAAGTCGGCATCGACATCTCGTTCATCGTCCAGTTGTCGCTGATCATCCTCGCCGCGTTGCTCGGCGGCCTGTCGCTCGCCTTCGCGCTCGGCGCGCGCCAATACGTGGCCAACCTGCTCGCGCAGTCCGAACTCTCCCGCTACGCGGCCGGTGACCGCCTTCGCATCGATGACGACGAAGGCGTGGTCGTCGAGATCCACCGAACCGGCCTCACCCTGGCCACCGACCGGGGTCAAGTATCGGTGCCGGCTTCTCGATTCGCGTCCGGGCCGGTACTGCTAATCCCCGGCTCAGCCAACGGCGACTGAGCATGGCGGCACTGAACCCGCTGCGACTCGCCTACGCCCAACGCTTTCCCGCGGAAATGGCCCAGTTGCTCGCCGCCCAGGGTGCTGACGCCATCGCGGCCGGACTCGACGGCCTGCCCGAGAAATCGGTCGCTGCGCTGGTCGCGCACCTGCCTCGCGGCCACGCGCGGCGTGTGCTCGAGCAACAAGAAGACATGACCCTCGGCGAATGGCTCGACAAGGCCTCGCTCGACGAAGCACTGGCAATCGCGCGTCATTTAGACGACGAGCGCCGAATACGCGTGCTGGAATCGGTCTCGGCCGTCTCCCGGCGCGAGGCGCTCAAGCGGCTGTTGATCTACCCGCGCACGACCACGGGCGCAGTCGCAGACCCGACGGCGCCACAGCTCCAAGCCGCGTTACCGCTCAGTGACGCGCTCGACCTGTTGCGCGGCGACCGTGCCAGCTCCGAACGTGCGATCTGGCTAGTGGATGCGCAAGGCCGCTATGCCGGCCTGCTCGATGCTAACCGCGCATTGGTCGCGCCGTCGGGGCGGTACACGCTCGCCGACCTGTCGCTCACGGTGCGTCCTATCCGGGCCGATATCACCCTTGCCGACGCGCGTGATTTTCCGGAATGGAACCTTTACCCCGAACTGCCGGTGGTGGACCACCTCGATCATTTTCTTGGCTCACTGTCGCGTGAACGACTGTTGGCGGCGCTCGGCGACGACTTGCGTGCCGAGACCGGACTCGCAGACGCGGTCACTGAACTCACTCAGCAGTACTTCCATGTCTTGCGCAGCGTGCTCGGCGACTTGTTCGGCCCGCGCGGGGCAAAACGATGAGCGCCGCCGCGTTGGTTGAGAACGAGTTCCTGCGCCGGCATCCCGTGGAAGCCGCCGAGACGCTCGAGGCGGTGTCCTCGCGTGCGCTCAAGTCCACGGTCCAGTCGCTGGCGCCCGAAGCGCTCGCCGTCGCGCTCGAATACTCGAGCCCGCCCCGCGCGCTGACGATATTCGAGGCACTGTCGTCCGATGACCGAAGTACGTTGGTCGAACGCGCCGCACCGAGACTCGCGGTGTCGCTGGTCGCGCAGCTTGTTCCTGAATCGCGTGAATCGCTGCTCGCCGGACTCTCGCCAGGCGCGCGCAAAGACATTGAGCGGATGCTGTCGTTCCCTGAGAACTCTGCGGGCCGGATGATGGACCGCTCCTTCCTCGGTGCGCGCGCGGACATGAGCGTCGGCGAGGTGTTGCGTCGTCTTCAGGAGACCACCATCCGTAGCGCGCGGTCGCTGTTCGTCATCGCTACCGATGGGCGCCTGTTTGGTCGCGTGGATATGCAGGACCTGGCGATTGCGTCCGACGACACGCCTATCGGGGAATTGGTACATGGGGTAGACATCTCGGTCACGCCCCAAACCAGCCGCGAGGAGCTGGTCGAGTTGCTGGAGCGCTCGATGCGCGACTCCGTTCCGGTGGTGGATGTCACCGGCCAGTTTCTCGGGGTGGTCCGCTACCGAAACCTGTTCCGCGCAATCGAGGACGTCGCCACCGCCGATATGCAGAAGATGGTCGGTGTCAGCCCAGAGGAACGCGCATTGTCGATGCCGGGCTTCGCCATCCGGCGGCGCCTACCCTGGCTCCACATCAACCTGCTGACCGCGTTCCTGGCCGCCTCGGTTGTCGGGTTGTTCGAGTCCTTGATCGCACAGTTCACCGCCCTCGCAATCCTGCTGCCGGTGGTCGCCGGGCAGTCGGGCAACGCCGGTGCCCAGGCACTCGCGGTGACCATTCGCGGTCTTGCACTGCGTGAGATCGGTATCCGCCATTGGCGTGCGGTCCTGACCAAGGAGATCTTGGTCGGCCTCACGAACGGTCTTGCACTCGCCGTCACCTGCGGTCTGGCCGTCTACTTGTGGAGCGGCACTCTTGGGCTAGCTTTGATTATCGGCGTGGCGATGATCATGTCCATGCTCGCCGCCGGAATCGCCGGCGCGCTGGTGCCGTTAATCCTCACCCGCTTCGGCCAGGACCCCGCGGTCGCGTCGTCAATCATCCAGACCACGATCACCGACGTGTTCGGGTTCTTCTCTTTCCTCGGTACCGCGATGCTTCTGTCGTTCATGCTGTAGGTGTCGCGGGCCAGACCGCGTACTTGTCGCCTTGTCATTTAAGCAGTGTGCAAACATACGCATGCGTAAGCATGATGTGCTCTCCAGATACCCGTGAACCAGTATCGGTACATCATCGGCTTGTCCGCCACGTAATTCCCCCGACAATTACCCGACAGCGGCTAGTTAGGCGCCAGTGGTACTGAAGGCTTAGCTAACAGCAGCCACTCTACAAAGAGCAGGTTGATGGCCCAACTCGCCCATGCTGCCATACCGTAAACTTGATTAAATTCAATGCCGGCAACCGGAACTCCCAGTCCCAGATAGATTCTCAGTGTTACCGCGCCGAAAGTCAGCGCATAAGATCGCATCATCCATGCACGGTGAGCTGCATAATCTCGCTTTAGCACCGCACGCAATGCCAGCGAACCGGTAAGTAGCCAGAGAATTGCAAGGACAAAGAACCCGCTGGTAGCTGGCAGCCCGCCTGGGGTATAGAAGGAAAGCCACAAGCCGGTGACGCCGCTGATCAGGATGCAGGTCAAGTAGATGCGGCCACTGATACGATGGAACTGCGGCCGGATCTGACGCAGTCTTTTTACGAACTGGAAGGGGCCAAGCGCTAGCGCGAGGGTTCCAACCGCTCCATGTATGATAAGCGCAGAGCGTAGGAAGCCTTCTCTGTTCGCGATGAAGTCAATCGCATTCGGATTCCACAAAGCCATTGATGCGTACGCCGCGACACCCAGCGCAAGCGCAGCCATAAGCCACCATCCGACCCGAATTGCCATACGGTTCCCCGTTGCTTGTGCTGATACTATTTTGTTTATGCGATTCGTTATGTGGCATCGTTCTCGGTTACCAGATGAATTATGTTCGCTGGGCTGGAAACCCAGAACCCCTTAAAGCCCTCTGGCAAATTCTCAATCTCGTCACGACGGGGGCACCCATGCTCAGCAAGATATTTCGCTGAACCAGCAACATCACTCGCATACACTTCCAGCCAAATTTCCGCTTGGCTCAACGAAGGCACTTTGTCGATCCAGAGAACTTTGTCACCGAAATCAAACCTCACTGACTTCGTACTGCTCGGGGCTTGCTCTAGAATTTCCCTGAGCCCAAGAACATCCCGATAAAACGCAACGGTATCATCGTACTCATGGGCAGGCACTTTCATTGCAATATTGCGGCCTGGTGCGAATTTAGCGTTCATTCTGTATAACCTCTACGACATGTTGTTGGTGCCACATAACACCAGAACGGCACCTGGTCTTCCCCGCGCGCCACTAGAAGAGCGCCAGGGTCAATTGGCCGACGATCAAAAACACCATGGCCACTGATGGATAGAACGTTAAGGCGAACCCTAGCGCTCGCGCTCCCGCCCCCTGGGCATAGCCGCGCCAAAAGAGCACCCGGCCAACCAAGAAGAGAATGACCGCGGCGGGAACCGCAGCTTGCCATGTCTGCGGCATTACTGCCGCCCATATGGTGTGAACCGATACCGCCAGCACGGTTTGTTCGAGCGTGTTTTGCAGTATGGATTGAAGGACCTGGACCTGAGGTGTGCCTTTGGTAAGGCCGCCACCGTCGATGTCATCCGGAGTGAAGAATCGGTGGCGTGCCACGAGGCCGATGCTGACCATGAGGCAGGCAGCGATAAGGACATCCCAGCTTAGAGCGTGCACGAGTGATGCCGAGAAGCCAGGGTCGGGTGTAAGCGCAGATGGATGCGTGACAACAGCGAGGGTAAGGGCAAGGAGCGTAACGATACTCCCTGAAACTACGCCGCGAAGTACGCCTTGCTGCTTGTCAGTGAGCAATCGACCCCTCCTTCAGGAGAAACCATACCCAGGGTGGAACGCGGACGCCGTCAAAGCACAACCGTCACGCGCAAGAACGTCGCAGAAATGGATGTCATGTCCTTGCGTGAACTCTTGTTCTGTGTTTCAAACAGGTCCTCCAGTTGCCTCTGCAGATCGGCAACGCGCCCGCTCTTGTCCGCGGCCTCGAAGGCATTCATGGTCGGCCCGTAGTAGTTCTTGAACCGGCCAACGAGTTCAGCCGGCGTGCCCGGAGAGTTGAGGGTAAAAGTGTCGCGCGCGAAGGATACTTTCTCCGCCGGAACTCCGGCAGCGACAAAGCGCTCGGTGACGCTGCTCTCGACGCCCCAGGTCATCGGGCTGACGAAACCTTCCGGCGGCGGTGGCGTGAACGCCGAGCTAATCTTCAGAATTTGTGCGACCAGCGTCGGATCGTTTGGAATCCAGTTGCCCATGATGATGCGTCCCCCGGGCCGGGTGACGCGAACCATCTCTTTCGCGACATCGAATGGCTTGGGCGCGAACATCGCGCCGAAGATGCTTAAGAGCAGGTCGAAGCTCCGGTCCTGCACTCCCTGCATGTCGGAAGCATCGCCTTCCTGAAACCTGCAGTTGGCGAGACCCAGCTCTTTTGCTCGCTTGTTGCCCGCGGCGACGAGATTGCTCGCGATGTCGATGCCCAGTACATCCGCGCCACGTATCGCCGCAGGGATGGCAGTGGTTCCGTCACCACATCCGAGGTCCAGCACCTTGAGACTTTTTGTGATGCCCAACTTTTCGACGAGCGCCTCCCCGCTTTCGCGCATGGTTTCTGCGATACACGCGAAGTCGCCCTTTTCCCACAGGGTTTTGTTCGGATTCATTAATCGCTCCTTCTTAAGTTGTTCACGGTTAGGTGCACCCCTACGTGGAGCCGTCCGCTTCGAACACGAATCCCGCACTGGTCAGTAGGCGGCCGATCTGCGTCAGGTCCTGTTGCCCCAACAGAATCAGCGTTCTGTCGCGGCCCCGACGTTGGACAACTCTCAGTTTGCCACTATTCCTCACCCCGACGGTCCACAGCGACCGACGAGAGGAGCCGCAGATTCTGATTACATCACCCGAAGTCAGTCGGAAGTTCTTGGGATCCAAGGATAGAAAAGCGTCCGACATCAAGTCGGTGACGAGAGCAGCTAGCACCAAGTCGGCTCGGACAAATGCGAGCGGGTTCTTTGGCGAAAAGAAGCCGAGCGTGTGACCAAGAATCATCTGACCACTCACTTTGGCTCCAGCCAACAGTCCCGGGAGAACGAAGACGACAAAACCGGCGTCTGCGGCCAGCCACCTGGCTTCGTTCGCCACGAAGGCGTTAGCCGGAAGACCGGGGATCGCGGCCCAGTGATTTGGGCGACCATCTCTCACGTTCGCGTCGTGTTGCATGCGCTCCTCCTCTACCCTTGGCGCCGGAAGTCCGCATAACCCCAGCGTCGACGTCACTCTAATTCTCAGAGGGGAAATAATAGACACGTTGAATCAAGCTCTCTGAAAACTCGTATACAGAGATACTCCTCTGTGACCTTAGACCAGTCGTACCCTGCCAACTTGCAATCTCAATAGCGCTGATCCTGTCAGGAGTAGATATGGTTCCGAATAATACTGATTGGCATGTTGGGCAGGCTTCAAAATAATCGTTCATACTTGCAACCAACTCGCTCTTGCCCTTGACCACCACCGTCACGTCTTCGCCAGTGATATTCAACCAGGCGACATCGTCAGCAACTAATGCCCCCATGGCGCCACTGTCGTGAGCGTTGAATGCTGCAATAAACCGCTCAACCGTGCGTACATTGTTTGACACTGGCTCCTGTGAATGAACGGAAGGAGCACAGAGTAGTAAGGGCACTATGGCGAGAATTATTGAATGACGCATTCCTTCTCCAGTGATGTCTAACACCCGCGTTGAGCGGCACTCGCCGCCGTTTGCCCATGCGCAGTGGGCGCACAATAGCGAAGCGCGCCCGAGGCGCATGACCAACAAGTTTTCACTGGCCGCTCCAACGCGTAGTTATGCAGTCGACCATATCTGTCATAACCAGCGCCGTACAGATTGGCGATAACGCGGATACGCCTCTGGAAACAACTGCTCCAAGCACGCCTCCTCCCTCGGCACTACATGCAACTGCATCACGAGTAGCGCCAGTGGTGCCGCAAGCAGGAGCCAAAGGATATTCAAAGTAATTGCGAATCCGACGAGCAGTATCGAGAGCCCAAGATACACGGGGTTCCGTGAGAACCGGAACGGACCCGTCGTAATCAGCGTCGATGCGACTGCCTTATGGTCATGGGAAGTTCGGTGGCGGGAGAATTGCTGTTCCGACCACGCCAACACGGCCATACCCAAGCCAACTACGACCCAGCCAAACAGAGAGTTCACCGTCGGTGGCAGGACCTCAAGTGGCAAAATGCGATGCAGTCCGATTGCTACCAACAGTGACAGGAGAAACCATACCCACGGTGGAACGCGGACGACACACTCCGGCGGAATCGGTTTTGCGGTAGCAGCAAATTGATTTTCAACCATAGTGGTACTCCTTAAGGTTTGCGTGGCGCTGCATAACGACGCGTTTAGCGGCGTGCGGACGCGCCTGCCTAATTGAATTGCACTTTATCCATATACTCATTTCCAGTCCCTTCATTGAAACTGCCTCCGCGCGGCCGCTCCAATGCTTCGTTAGAGCCAATCATGCCACCTTAGCGGTAAGCTGAATCCCCAAGGCCTTTGCAACCTCGCCCATTCCTTTAGCACGAGCTACGTCTCCGAGCGCCGCCAGCAACAGATCGGGATCGTCGCTTTCAAGCACGGCGGTCATGTACTCCGCGATTGCCTTGTCGTCGCCTAGGTATCGGGCGGCATCGAAAGGCACAATCTTCGGTTTCTTTGGCTTAGAGTGGCTCATGATTCAAGGTCCAACTGGTTGAGTAGATCGACAGCGCGTTCAATATCACGCCGTTGCGTGGACTTGTCACCACCTGCCAAAAGCAAGATGACCTTTGTCCCTTTCCGATAGCCTCTCCCCGCGGTCCGCTTGAACGCATGGTTAGACCTCACTCGGGATTTGTGTCGACAGATTGTGGCCGCGGTAGATGGATGACATGCTTACGAAAGTTCAGCACGGTGCCTGACGTCGCGTTGGTCACAACAAAGGCAATAGGCAACTCAGGCTCAGCGTCTAGGACAACGCTTGCCTCAAAGCCGTGCGACCGCAAAAATTCGGCCGCAGCGTTGGCGCTAGCCACCGGATCATCAGCGACAAGTCCAATACTGGCAGTGGCGTGGCCAAGTTTCTCAACGACGTCCGGTGGGGCGTAGTTGATGATGGTTCCATCCCACATGATTGAACGAAGGATTCCGCTGCTGTTGGCCTGAAACCGTTCCCTGATACCGTGGCGGGCAAGAAGAGAAACAAGGGCTTCTTTGGCTTCAGGAGACGGTGTGGAGAAAATGCGCGACCCACGGTCAGGGAATGGAAGTGGGTTGCGCTCAATCGCCAAAAGATAGGTCCAAGCGGCAAGAGCCGTAAAGACCAAAACTAGCAGTGCAATGAGCCACTTTGGCAGGAACATGCTTCTCTCCTTCGAACACCCATGAAAGTTGTGGTGAGGTCTAACCACCTGAGTTAAGGCGACTGGCGAAGCCAGTTCGGCTTGAACGAATTGTTAGGCCGCAGTCCGCTGTACATCGCGGTCGGTCGGCGCGAGTGTCCAAACAACTATTGCCAAAGATATAGCCATTGCAACGTCTAGTAGACGCTGCATCAAGCCGCCCCACAAGGCTAGCTCTGGCTGAACCATGAGGAAGAACACTACTGGAAAGGCGATGCCGGTCACAAGCAGGAAGCCGCGGCGCAGCTTGAAGTTACCGAATTCCGGGGCCAGTGAAATTAGGAAGATGCTGGCGCCCATGCCGAAGTAGGTGATGATGGCAAGCAAATTGTGTGCGATCTGGCTGGTCGAACCGTCAAGCGGGCACCCAGCATCACAAGGGGCAATCACAGCAAGAAGGTATGACGCGGGAACAGACCACAAAAGCCATGCTCCCATGCGACTTGCGCCGGAAACATTAAGAAGTGGCAAAGTTGTGACTAAGAACGCCGCAAGGATTGCTGACGTGGCAGCAAAACCTGCATAAGTAAGCGTTTGAGCCCAAGACGTTCCAGCTGCGTTGTACTCACTGACAAAGTTTGTAATCTGTGAGTATCCCGGCTTTATGGCGCTGCCAATGAAGTAGAAGCCAATTACATAAAGAATGGATGCGAAGAGTAGGAGTCGGGCGAGCTTTGCTCTATTCATGGGCTTCCTAGGTTTCGTCATGCGGCCTAACACCCGCGTTGAGCGGCGCGTGACAGCGCCGAGCTAGCCAAGTTGCACTTTATCCCTGACATCTTTACCAGTCCCTCCATAGAAACCGCGGAGCGCGGCCGCTCCAATGCTTTGTTAGGGCGCGGACTTCTTCTTCTCGGCGGCATACTCACGGAGTGCTTTATTCACAGACTCCGCGTCTGGAAAGAGTTCGTGCATTTCGGGATCTATCGCAACGAAGTGTTCGCTTTCTCGATATCGCGCGGCGTACTTACCCCGCTCCCCGCCGCGGATGAGGTCCTCGGGGTATTCGTCTCTCAGCTTGTCGTCGTTATTGCTCATAGGCTCGAATCTCGCGCGGCGTCATTGAACGGGCCGAAATGAGGCGGATACTTTCGCCACGCTCGGTAAAGGATACGACAAGGGCTCGACCTGTAACAGAACGACCAAATATCAGGAACCTAGCTTCGTCCAGCGAGTGCTCAGGGTCCGGGGTTGTCGAGGACAGCGGATCGCCGAATACGGTACGGGCTTCCAAGAATGTGACCCCGTGCTTTGTCGCATTTGCTTGGGCCTTCTCCTTGGACCATTCGAACTGCATTCGTCACCCGCGCTCTAACCCCTGCGTTGAGCGGCAGGCGCCGCGTATTGTCCATTCGCCGAGGGCGCACAATATTAAAGCGCGCCCGAGGCGCATGGCCGCCTACTTTTCATCAGGCCGCTCCAACGCGTAGTTAGGCGTCGGATTTCACCACGTGTGCGTTGTCTACACGTTTTAAGTGCCATATCCAAACATTACCGAAAGCATGATAACTGCTCCAAGCGCAAGCGAGCCAATTGAAAATAATCCGAGATGCTTGGTAACCAAAGGCACCACTTGTTGAGCGAAGTCGCGATGCCACCGCCAAGGAATCGCGAATAAGCCGATGGTCGTAACAGTAATGATCCAGCCAAACACTGTGAACATGTCTGGGAATAGCATGCGCGGTGCGTATACCAGTATGCTAACTCCCACGATAAGGCGAAGGGAAAGCTCCACGAAGTGAGCGCTTTTGTTACTCGCGAACGCCTCAAGGAAGCGCGCAGCGCGTCCCGAATCGAAAACTGAGAACGCGGAGAGTGTGACCAAGTACAGGCCGGTTAGCAGTACCACCAGCGCAGCTATCGTATTAACCATTAATGTTGATCACCCCTATCCGCCGGAAGCACATCAGTGGTTCTACGACTGCCTAACCCCAGCGTTGAGCGGCGCGCGGACCGGCGACCGCTGTTGAGAAGCACTTTATCCCTGAACGCATTTCCAGTCCCTCGCTAATCGGCAGCTCCGCGCGACCGCTCCAATGCTTCGTTAGATGCCGTTGAACAGCAATCGAAGTTCAATCCGAACGTGGACGGGATCAACTATATTCCTCCCAGGTTCGAGTTCAGCCCGCGGGATGATGCGCCTCCCGCCTTCGTACTCCGACGAGTAGAGCATCACCATGTCAATTTCTCCATTTTCGTCGAAACCACAAATCGCGCGGGCCCCATACGTAGGAGCAGTCGGCCGGGTCGGATCCAGCAAGCCTCGCGCCGTCAGAGGCCACGGGCCTTTTCTCGCAATCTCGTCTTCAATGTGGTCCGCTTGTGCGTGGGGGGCGCCTCTATAGGCGAGTCCGCGCGTGCTCTCAATTTGAGACCAGTCAATCTCATGCAGTTCTTGCACCAGTGCTGCGCGGAGAAAAGCAGCACCGGCATGTCCTAAGTCGATGACGGATGCGTCATTGCCATCAGTCGGTGCAGCGACAAACCGACAGTCAGAATCGAGCCAATACTGTAGCTCAATCCATTCTGAAACTTGCTCCACCGCAGTAGGTGTGGAGACGCAACTGGCAATCGCTAGAAACGCGGGGAGGATTGCCGAGACCAGCAACGCCTTCATGATGGCATCTAACACCTGCGTTGAGCGGCGCGCGACCACACCGCGATTTCAGATCGGAACTTTATCCTTGTCATCTTTACCAGTCCCTCCCTAGAAACCGCGGAGCGCGGCCGCTCCAATGCTTTGTTAGGCGACGGTCTGCAGCTTGTTGGCTAAGTCCTGCCCTGCAGTTGGAGGCGGCAGAGCTTTGCCATCCTTGTGATAAAGCGCGATCGTCTCCTCGACGACGTCGCAAAGTTCGTCAAAGACGGCCTTCTCGTTGTCGCCGTGGCATCCGCCAAAGATGAGACCCGGAGCGCTACCGACGTAGCATTGGTCCTCCTCGGACCATTCCACCAACTTGACGTACTTCGCGCTGTCCTTCATTTCTTCGCCTCCTCCAGCGCCCTCTTTACTGCACGGGTCTGGTAGTGCTTCGCATCGTCGCCAAGGTTGCCAGAGACGGTTACCGGCATTTTAACCCCGGGATGGACGAAGTTCCTGTGGCTGCCTTTGCCGCCCCGGTCCACGAAGCCGGCGCGCTCCAATTCTGCGATAAGGTCCCGGATTTTCGGGGGCATGGCACCTCCGTGTGACCGTTGCCTAACACTCGCGTTGAGCGGCGCGCGACATCACCGCGATTGCAGATAGGCACTTTATCCTTGTCATCTTTACCAGGTCCTCGCTAGAAACCGCGGAGCGCGGTCGCTCCAATGCTTTGTTAGCGGACGAGCTTGTCATACTCCCCATGCGTCCCGATCCAAAACCAATGAACACCGCCATCCACGTCGTATCCCAAAGCACGGTATTGGAGCCCGATTCGGACAGACCGAAGCGCACCGATCTTTTTAAAATGGAGCGAAGGATGCCCCGGGTCAGATTTGAGTATCTCGAAGCTCTTGTCCGCAATGGCCCGGACCTCCTTGGGCAAGTTCTGGTATAGCGACCAGAACTTCGACGAGGCAGAATGCTTCACAACTCGCGCGAGCGCCCAGCCTTGTAGTCGTCTCTCGCTTCGTTCAAGGCGTGGTCCAGCTTCCCTGCCTCGGCGTCACGGCTGACCTGAGCGTCCCATGCTTCCCAATCGCGCTCGAGAATCCACTCGCGCAGTTCTTTGAACTCTTCGCGAGAGAGCGCCTTGATTTGGTTCTCGATTTCGTCAAGTCTGCGCATTCGCTCCTACCTCTCTCGGTCAAGTATACGCCCGGCACGAGGCTGGTCTAGCTCGTTCGCTAACACCTATGTATGACCCTCAGGGGGGTTATACGCGGGGTAGTTAATATGGAACGTTCAGGCATGCCGACTCCGTCCGTTGGGGCTCGTTGCAATAGAATGTAGGGCATCGAAACGCCGCTCGTCCACCAATCCGCACGAACTCGTCCATCTCTCGTTCATCCATCCCAAATATGAGGTGATGGAACCTGCCTTCTGCTCCGAATGCACCAAAGTGTGAGGAGATCAGAGATGGCAGCGCGAGCGAGACCGGAAGCGGTACTAATTACGGAGGACAGGTCATTCGCGCTGCTCGAACGCCCCCAGAAAAGTGAGCGGCGGATCTAATTAGCTAGCGCCATGGCGGTCCGTTCCACAGAGCGAAAATCCTGCGGCGTCATCTTTGCTAACGCTGGATAAACAGACAGTTATGGTCAGCCCCTCCGTGTATCAGTAATCCTTGCGGAGGACCGACGAGAACCAAGCAATTATTTCTGTTTCCACGGCTTGATGATATTCACGAAGACCGTGCGACGCATTTGGGTAGATAACCAATTTATATTGGCGGCGCAATTCCTGCAATTTAAGTGCCGTTACCAAGGCCTGTTCAGCACTCACCCGTTGATCCGCAGTGCCGTGCAAGATCAATACGGACATGTTTGGGTCGAGTTCATCCAGCCAGTACAACGCCGATCGTTGTATCAAGGCCTCATGTGGATTCTTTTCATAGTCAGGAATCCATTTGGTAAATACCCGCACCATGTCAGGCGTGAACTCCAACCCTCGCACCAAATCAGTTGGCGTATCTTGTACCACTATTGTCGAAATTCTGTTTGTACGACGCGCAGCAAGAAAACTCATCATCCCGCCGCGGCTTATCCCATACATTCCGATCCTGCTCCCATCCGCTTCCGGAATCGAATCTGCAATGGAAATCAAGGCGAGCACATCGTTGACATCGCTTCCGCCGAATTCATCCCGGAGTCTGTCCGGACTATCGGCTCCGTCAATCTTCGCGCCGCGGTACTGGGTACCCATAACGACGAAGCCGGCTTCAACTATCGGGAACAGGCGCGCTGCAATGTACTCGAACCGTACCGAGCCGATGTCGGCATTTCCCCCGTGATTGAAAATTACAACGGGCCACCCTTCTGGTGGAGAGTCGCCAGTCGGCTTCACAACAAAGCCATTAACCTCCAAACCGTCGACTGAATAACTGATCCAGTCGCAATCGAAGTTATCGCGCCACCAGGTGTATCTGACCCTTGCCCGCTCAAACTGGACCGGATCGTCATACGCCGTTCTCGTAATAGGTCGAGAAAGGTAGCTTTCAAGATTACTGAATTCGCCCTGATAGCAAGTGTCAGTCTTATCAATCATGGGAGATTGAACGGCTAGCACTTCGTCGATGTGCGCAACTAGTAGCAGAACTGGGAAAAGGAGCAGGCCTTTATTCTTCATGATCTCTTTACCTTCGTGAGCTCGCCTACGCTTTATTTTTCCCGAAGCATTTCACTCGGGAGCTTCTCTTTTATCGGGGCAGGTTCCGCGGCCGCTCCAATGCATTGTTTTGGCTGCCCCGTCTCAATTTCGAAGTAGTTAAACCTCCGAAAGCGGAGCATCGTCTCGGTCTCGCTTTCGGTCAGATTGAAGTAATTGTCCATCGCACGGTCAATCAAGCAAGCAGCTTCGTAATCGACCGAGCAGTGCAGTGTTTCACCACTCTTTAGGTGTTTTAGACGATCTCGAAAGTCGTTCACGAATGCTATGTAGTCTTTTCTTTTGGACGAATCAGAAGGATCCATTTCTTTAGTTAATGCCATTGCGCCTTTCACTATGTCATCCAAAGCGTAGGGACGCCCACCGCGCCGCAGGAGGTCGCCAATTATTCCCTCCGCTGCACCGGCGAGGGTTGATGCGGAAATATAATCTGCATCGTCCAGAAATAAAGTAATCGCACGGTCGATCTGGCGCTCGGCGATTTCGAGCGGCGTGAGATTCACGGTCACGCGGTCAGCGAGCGGGGCCATGACCATAACGCCGCGTTAAGCGGTAGCGGGCCGACAGAATATCAGGAAACACAGTAGCCTCTCCCCGCAGCCTGGTTGAACGCATAGTTAGGGTGCTGCCTCGTTTCGTGCTTCCCATGTCGCCAGCAGGAAAATAGCCAGTGCGCCAGAGAGATTGACGGCCAACTCGGCGTGGCGAGAGGCGGGCTTTGAGCCGATCCTACCTTTTCCATGCGCGTCACTCAGGCGGTTTCTCAGGGAGCCGAGCCCTTCCACTACGGCAGTGCAGCCGCCCAGGATCTGCTTGAACACTGACTCGGTATGCTGCGAGGGCGCGAGCTTCAGGGCTTCTGCCGTCAATTTGTAAAGCTTTGGAAGATCTGCCCCATCATCATAAGGCACCTCTGCAGAATCGAGGATGTGCTTGCACACAGACTCGATCAGGGTACGGGCGGACGTTATCGCCCCTTCCGGATCGGATGTGCGCCGTTCAAGCGCCTTGGACCAGGCGGCTTGCACGTGTGAGGCATCGAAAGTCTCAAGCTTCTCGGAGACAAGCTGATCAGCGGGTGAAAGTGGTCCGCGCTCCAGGGCGTCGAGCAGAGGGGCGAACTCGTTCCATATGTAATCTCGACGTTCGGCATAACTGCCGTACCTGAACTTTATGAACTGCCAAAACTGCGACAGGTTCCTGCATGTTCGAACAAAGCGAGGGACGAACGGATCTAGCGCAGGATTGGAGAGGAGCATCTGTCGGAGCCGCACGAACTCCGCATCGTCTTCGCGGCCTCCGGTTGCCTGCGATATCAACAGGTTCTGAAGCGCTTCCGATTGTTCGAGTAGCTCACGCATTTTCTCAGCCGCTTAGCCCCTGCGTTGAGCGGCACGCGCCGCCAACCTTGCCGATCTGCACTTTATCCCGATCATCTTTCCCAGTCCCTCCCTAGAAACCGCGGAGCGCGGCCGCTCCAATGCATCGTTAGGCGCCAATATAGTGCAGAACACGTACAAACTCGTAGCCGAGGATTCCAAACGCGGCGAGGCCCGCAACAATGGCCGAAAGCACAAACCGACGCCACCAGGGCATAAGCTTCAGCGTGGACTCTGCCGCCTCATCTTCAATTTCCTCGAGTTCCTTTACCATCTCCTGCGGGCTTTTTCCCCGCAGCCTAGTTTTCAATGCAGCCTGATGGTCAATGACGGACTGACTCATTCGGAATAACGAAAACACTTGGAACGACAGATAAAGCACAACTGAGATGGCCATTAGCAGTGCTGACGCAGTCGCTGGGCCGGTATCTATGTGCGTACGGGCAAGTGTCCATAGCCCGAAGTAGCTGGCGTATCCCGCAATGACGAGAACGTTGGCATAGGCGACGGATTTCTCGAAATAGCTCGCGAGATAGCGCCACTGTGAGGCGACGATGCGTTCCGCGGCCTCTTTATCGTGAGTCGCCTGCATCCAGTCGACGATTGGCCGGAGATCACTCATTGGCGCCTAACACCCGCGTTGAGCGGCGCGCGGAAGCGGCGACGCTGACAGAAAGCACTTTATTCCCAACTTCGTCTTTACCAGTCCATTCATCGAACACTCCTTAGCGCGACCGCTCCAATGCTTTGTTAGAGGACGCCGACTCGCCAAGGTATTCGTTCACGAGTTTCGTCATCTCTCGAAACTCTACATTATCCTTAATTGGTAACAGCTTACGCCTTCTACACATTTCGATGACCGCCACTGTGTATGGGTGATTTCGAGCGCGATGTTCGCCTACCCCCGAGGTCCACATCACATCTCTCATCGCAAGCCAGCCACGAAATAAATTGAAGAATACTTCCACATTCAGTTCGCCCTTCACCGCCAAGTAGCATGCAGTCTCTAATTCGCTATCAAGCCGCAACTGTGCCTCGGTCGATTGGATTTGGTACTTCTCCCAAGCCGGGTTCCCGGGGTCTTCCTCCATTTCTAGATACTGAGATGGCGGCAGTAAAGGGGTCTCCTTCTGTAACTGCTTTAACCGATCGTGGCAGCGAAGGAACAAGTCGAACTGTCGTTGCCTTCGGTCGCGCGTGACAGCGTATAGGGATACCGCGAGGGCGATGAGCGCGATCGTAATGGTGGCGACGTCGGCGACGGACATAGCGTCCTCTAACGACTGCGTTGAGCGGCGCGCGACGCCGCCGAGATTTCAGATTGGAACTTTATCCTTGTCATCTTTACCAGACCCTCCCTAGAAACCGCGGAGCGCGGCCGCTCCGATGCATTGTTAGCGCCAACCCTCACAGAAGAATCACGCCTAAAACAAGCACAAGAAGTCCTGCACTCAGAACAGCGGCGTGGTGGGACAACCGGCTCTTACTAAGTTCCGTCATCAGCATCGCCTGTTTAGGATTCGTGGGATTGTAAACGGCGGTAATCCGTTTCCCATCTGCCCAGTCTGCCCAGAACGCGGAGGTGCGCTCATAGTCGGGAACCCAAATATTCTCAATCTCCACGCTCGACTCGCCCCCCATGTAGGTTTGCCCGTGCACCTCATACCGAAAAGTCACGGATGGATACACGTATAGGTAGAGACCGACGCCGATTCGCACACCTCGCGACTTTTCCATAATTTTCAGCACCTGCGCCTCGACAGGCATCCAGGTGCGTGCTTGTCGATATCTCCGGAACCAAAAGAGCGCCCAACTCACTAAGGAGATTCCTACAGCGACTGGAATCCAATTGAACGCCTTGTCAGAGTACATGCTCAGTAGCAATCCGCTAGCAATCACCACAATTAAGGCACAAGCAGTCAGGCCAGCGCGTGTCAATACGTCTCGTTGTATGCCTGACGCAAAGCGTGAGATCACGTTGGCGCTAACGACTATGTGTGACCCGTTGGAGGGTCATAGTTGGGTTAGTTATTGGAATGGAGAGGGTCATAAACTTTCCTGTCGGGACGCTCCGTTTCGCTAAACCATAGACGCGGTTTCCCGTTCAGTCTAGATTTATTTCGTTGCCATTTTTCCCAAAATGCATGGAGGCGTGATGGGAGAATCCGCGTTCCTTCAGTCAATCCGCGATGCAGTCCGGGTCCGCCACTACGCGCGCAGTACCGAGAAGGCGTATGTCGCGTGGGCACGGATGTCATCCTATTCTTCAACAAGCGGCCCCCGCGTGAGTGCGGGGCCGTTGTACGCAGCCGCGTTGGACTGAAGCTTAGAGCCAGCGGCGGACGCGGTCTCGGTACGCAGCAAACGCGGGCCCGAAGTGCGCGGCCAGCGCGCGCTCCTCGGCGGGTATCTGCATGCGGTCGATCCAGACGACGAACGCGGCGACTCCGAGTGCCATGCCGACATACATCGGGTTGCGCGTGATACGGAACACGCCGCTCGTGACGAGCGCGGTCGAGCGCTCCGGGTGCAGCGGGTCGACGGTCGTGTCTGCACGCTCGAACGAGATGGCGCCGGCGGCGGCGAGACCGATGCCTGCAATCAAAAGCGCGAGCGCGATTTCGTCGTTCCACCGCGTCACGATGCGCGCTGTGGGGAGCGCGCGGTCGAGCGCCCACACGAGCGCGCAGCAAGCAGCGCCAACAATCGGGGGCGGGATTTTCAAGTTTTCCGGAACAGCGCCGAGCCGTTGGCGTCGGGGATGTCGATGAGCTTTTCGGGTTTGTCCTGCAAGAATTCGTGCGCGGCGCGCGAAACCGCGAAGTCGGACTCGGGGTTGTTGTAGTCGTGCATGAATATATAGCCGCCGGAGCGCATGCGTGGGTAGAAGATTTCAAGCCCAGCCAGCGTCGGCTTGTACTTGTCGGGGTCGAGCACCACGAATGCGAAGCGTTCGTTCATGATCGGGCCCGCGGTGTCGGGGAACGGGCCAACGTGGAAGCGGACATTGCTGCAGTCGCCGATGCGCGTGCGCACCGCATCTTCGCTGGTGTCCTGGAAGCGCGCATCGTTGGTCTCGCCCGCCTCGAGGTCGCCCTCGGGGAACCCGGCGAAGGTGTCAAACAGGTGCAGCGTGCGTTTTCGCTCGATCGCCGCAAGGAATGCGCTGAGCTCGCCCTTGAACACACCGAGCTCGGCCATCGCACCCGGTACCTGCTCCTCGTTCAGCCGGTGCAGCGCGAGTGCGATCGAGCCGTAGCGCACGATGTCGATGTGCGCCTTGACCAGCCGGTGGGCGTCTGCCCCGTACGGCGGGTGGCTCATGTGGTCTTTATGGATACCGAGCGCTTTTTTCGCGCGGCGGTCGAGGCCGTGCAGGCCGGTGCGCTGGAGCAGTGATTTGAGCATCAGCGAATTCTAAACCAGCGCAAGTCGCGAATCACAGATTCGCTCCCACAGGGGAGCAAGGCTGCTGGTGTTAGCTGCGGCCTTTCAGGAGCGCCTCGGCGGTACGTACGAGGCGCGTCGCCTGGTGGCGGATCGCGGCGACATCGGTGTCGTCGAGCTTCGGCTTGCCGGCCGTTACGCTGGTGCCATACGGGTTGCCACCGGCCTTCGAGACGGCGTCATCGGTGTAGCCGGGTGGCACGATGATCGCGCCCCAGTGCATGAAGGTGAAATAGAGTGTCTGCAGCGTTGTCTCCTGGCCGCCGTGCGGGTTCATCGCGCTGGTCATCGCGGTGACGCATTTGTCGGCGAGGCCGCCCTTCTGCCACAGCGGGCCGAGCGTGTCGATGAACGCGCGCACCTGGCTCGCGGCACCGCCGTAGCGCGTCGGGGAGCTGAACAGGTAAGCGTCAGCCCACGCCATGTCATCGGGGGTCACGACTTCAACGTCTTTCGTGCGTTCCGCGGTCGCTTTCCAGGCGTCCTGCTTCTGCACGACTTCCTGCGGCGCGGTTTCGCGGCATTTGCGGAGGCGGACTTCGGCGCCCGCTGCTTCGGCCGCCTCGGCCGCTGCGGTCGCCATCATGTGGTTGGTGCCGTAGGTCGAATAGTAGATGACCGCGAGTTTTACTTTTGCCATGGCTGCCTCCTGGGGTGCTGCTGCATTCTCGAACTTAGGCTATCAGCGCCTGACACGCTGTGCGAAACCGAACTATCGCGGTGCGGAGCACCGCTCCTACATTGCAAGTCCGAGCCTCTGCTATCGCGGTGCGGAGCACCGCTCCTACATTGCAAGTCCGAGCCTCTGCTATCGCGGTGCGGAGCACCGCTCCTACATTGCATGTCCAAGCCTCTGCGATCTCGGTGCGGAGCACCGCTCCTACATTGGCGTTTAGACCACGCGGTTGCGGGGCTTACCTGCAAGGAAGGCCGCGGCATTCGCGGCCATCTCGTTGATTGCACGCTGGCGCGCCTCGCGCGCCGCCCAAGCGATGTGCGGCGTGACGATGAGGTTCGGGATGTCGTCGGCGAGCAGCGGGTTGCCGTTGACCGGCGGCTCCTCACTGAGTACGTCGATGCCGGCGCCGCCGATTGTGCCGGCGCGCAGCGCGTCGGCGAGCGCCTGCTCGTCGATGAGCGCGCCGCGCGCGGTGTTGATGAGCAACGCGTCGGGCTTCATTCGCCGCAGCGCGGCTGCGTCGATCAGGCCTTTCGTTTCCGGCGTCAGTGGGCAATGCAGGCTGACGACATCGGCGGCCGCAAGCAACTGCTCGAGCGACACGCGCCCCGGCTTCAGTTCGGTACCGGGCCGGTTCGCAATCACGATGTCCATCCCGAACGCCGCGCCGATGCGCGCGGTCGCGCGCCCGAGCTCGCCGTAACCGACGATGCCGAGCGTCTTGCCGGCAAGCTCGCGGATCGGAAAATCGAGCAGGCAGAATTGCGGGCTCTCGCGCCACGCGCCGTCGCGGAGCAACTTGCGGTAGCCCGGGATATTGATGGTGAGCGAGAGTATCAGCGCGAACACATGCTGCGCGACCGACGCGGTGCAGTACGCGGTGATGTTCGCGACCCCGATCCCGCGTGCTTCCGCAGCTTTAAGGTCGACGTTGTTGGTGCCGGTTGCGGCGAGGCAGATGAGCTTCAGGTCCTTCGCTGCCGCGATCGCGTCGGCGTCGAGCCGGATCTTGTTGGTCAGGATGATTTCGGCGTCGGCGATGCGCGCGTGCAGCTCGTCCATGCGCGTTACCGGGTAGCCGGTCCAGCCCGGCAGCGCGCGGTCAAGTTCGCCGAGGTCGAGGTCGCCACGGGTAATCGTGGCGAGGTCGAGGACGACGGCGCGGGTCATCCGCAGGGTTCGGCGATACGCCGCGTGTTGAAACGCGCCTCAGTGGCACCGGCTGGAACTTCGACAAACTGGAACGGCTGCGTCAGGGCCTGCGTGGTCATGCAGCCACGGCCGGGCTCGTACACGGCAACGTCAACTTCAAGGACATCGCCGCGCCGGGTGACGCGCTCGACGATAACCGCGTAGCCGCCGGTTGGCTTCTCGCCCAGGAACAGCGCAAGCACCGCGCTCTCGGCAAAATCAATCGTGGGCCGTGCGCTGCTGCCGTGCTGCCGCCACAGCGTATTCAGGCGCCCGGCATCCGTGACGAGTTCGAACAGCTGCGCCTTTTGCTGGCTGTGGTAACCGCGGGCGATTTCGCGCATCGGTGCCTCCTCCGGTTCGGTCGCGGTCACCCCGCACGCAGCGAGCGCCAATGCTGCCAGTACAAGTAGCCCGCGCATCAGCGGCCCCTCCGGCCACGCAACACGAACACCGCCGCAACTTCGCTGGTAATCATGATTACCCCGGGCTCGTACGCCGCCGGCGCCGCCTGCTGGTCAGAGCGCATCGCCATCATCTGTTCGCGTGCTTCCGGCTGCGTCCAGCCCCGGCTCTGCTCGGAGATGCTGAAGACGCTGGCGACGCGTGCATCCGCGGCCTCGGCGAGCAGGTCCGCGCGCGAGCGGGCGTCGCGTACAGCAGATTGCATCGCCTCACGCATGATGCCGTCGCGGTCGCTGTGGTCGGCCTCGACCGAGTCGAAACGGTCGACGCGCGCATTGATTAGCCCGGCCAGCAAGTCCGGCCAGACCTCGATGTCGCGCAGCTTGATCACGATCGTGCGCGCGGCCTCGTGGCCGCGGAAGCTGCGCCGGCCATCGTGCCAGTCCCACATCGGCTGCACCGAAATCGACAGCGCCTGTATGTCCTCGTCGGCGACGCCGACGGCGCGCGCGGCTTCGATTGCAGCTGCGGTCCGGCGATCGACGTTACCGGTCGCGCCGACAACCTCGTCGGCCGTGTGCGTGACTCGCGCGCGCACGGTCAGCGTGTCGGGGCGAACCTCGACGCGCGCCTCGCCGCGCACCGATACATGCGGGCCAAGGTTGCCGTCTTGCGGCGATTGGTCGAGCGCGCACGCGGCGACCAACAGCGACAGCGTGACGATAATGAGTGTGCGCATGCTTGCTACCTAACCTGTGTTCTGGAGGCCCTGGGCGATTCCGTTCACCGACGCGAGCAGGGCTTCGAACAACGCGTCGTCGGTACGGCCGCCCGCGCGCCAGCGGCGCAACAGGTCGACCTGCAGCAGGCTCATCGGATCCACATACGGGTTGCGCAGGCGGATCGAGCGCTGCAGCACGGGGTCGTCGTCGAGCAGGGAGTCGGCATCCTTGAGTGTCAGGATGCCGTCGCGTGTCCGCGGGCCGCGACCCGATCATCATCCGCTCGATTACATCAATCGGTGTCGCTTCGCTGAAGAAGCGCTGGAAGCGCGGGTCGTCGAATACCAGCGCGCGATACGCATCGCGGCTCGCCGCCGCAAGCGTGTCGAGCGCAGCCACCCACTCCGGTTCCGGCGCGCGCGGGTTGGTGTCGTCGTGCAAGCAGCCAATCACCGCGCCGAGCGCCTGGTCGAAAGTGCGCGCGGCGATGCCACGCAGCCCGTACTTCGCGTTGATCATTTCGCCCTGCTCGGTCACCCGAAGGGTTCCGCTCAGGCTGCCAGGTGGTGCTGCGCGTACCGCGTCCGCGGTCTTGCCGCCGCCACGGCTCGTTGTGCCGCCGCGACCGTGGAACAGCAGGAGCTCGACACCGGTCTCGCGCTGCACTTCGACCAGCTGCTGCTGGCAGCGGTACAGCGCCCAGCGCGCGGCCGCGAGTCCGCCATCCTTGTTGCTGTCCGAATAGCCGAGCATCACGACCTGCCGGTTGCTGCGCGTCGCAAGGTGCGCTTGGTAGGCGCGGTCTGCGAACAGCGCGCGCAAGGCGTCCGGCGCGTGTTCAAGATCGTCGACAGTCTCGAACAACGGCGCGACATCGAGCGCAGCGCCGCCGGCCAGTTCTAGCACGCGCGTAACATCGCCCGGCTCCCGCGCCATGCTGACGACGAAGGTGCCGGCACGCGCCGGGTCCTCGTCGAGCGCAGCGCGCAGTGCGGCGACCGCAGCGACGGTCTGCGCGTCGCCTTCGTGTAGCGATGCCGCGTCCTGCCGCATGTCGAGCGCCGCGAGGTGGAAACCGAACAGCGCGATACGACACCGCAGCCGCTCGACCGTGAACAGACCGGCGTTCTCGCCACGGTGCAGGCGCAGGCTGTCTGCAATGAGGTCGATGTCGGCGGCGAACTCATCGCAATGGGCGTACGCGCCGGATGCGCCATGGGAGCGTGCGGCAAGCCGCGCGTCGACGAAGCGCAGAAATTTTCGGTACGGCATGTCGCGGTGGCGCGGCGGCGTGCTGCGTTCGACTTCGGTCCATGTCACCGCCGACCCACGACGCGAACTTGAGCGGCAGGCAGGCAGCAGGTAACGGCTCCCCGAACACGCGCTGGAACGCGTCGTGCAGACCTTCGATGAACGCCGGCGCGACGCTGTAGATCACGTCAGTGAGGTAGAACATCACGTGTTCGAGTTCGTCCGCGACCGTCAGCCGAACATCCGGGTGCTCGTCGGTCTGCCACGCCGCGGTGATTTCGGCGCGCAACTGGCCAGTCAGCCGTTTCTGCTCATCCGGCGTCAGCGTCGGGTTCAGTCGCTCGATCAGCGCACGGCCGATGCGCTGCTGTTTCTCGAGCAGCGTTCGGCGGGTGGCTTCGGTCGGGTGAGCGGTGAACACCGGCTCGAAGCGGGCGCGCGCAACCAACGCGGCTGCCTGCGCGGCGTTCACGCCAGCTTCGCGCATGCGTACCAGCTCCGCCTCGACGCCGCCGGGCTGCGGACCGGACTGTGCGCGCTGGTACTCGCGCCGGCGGCGGATGCGGTGCACGCGCTCGGCGAGGTTCACAACCTGGAAGTAGGTGGAGAAGGCCCGTACGAGTGCGGCAGCCTGCGGTGCGTCCAGCCCCGCCGTAAGCCGCTCGAGCTCAGGAGCGGCGGATTGGTCACCCTCGCGCCGCAGAATCGCGGTGGCGCGCAACGATTCGACGCGCTCGAACAACGCGTCGCCGCCCTGCTCGCGCAAGGCCTCGCCGACGAGCGCTCCGAGGTCGCTGACATCGTGGCGCAGGCCGTCGTCGCCTGCGGAGAAATTTATGTCGTTGCGGTTCAGATCAGTCTTCGGTTGCCGGTTCCGGCAGGCGCCCGAAGTCGACGTCGCCGTACGCGGCCGCGTAGGTCAGCGCGACATACGCGGCGACATTGCGCGTCAACTCTGCGGGGTCAACCTTGTCGAGCGTGTCGTTGATCGTATGGTGGATGTCGAAGTAGCCACGCATGTCCTGTCGGATGTCGAGCATCGGTACGCGGGGTTGCGCCGCTGTGCGCCGATCATCCGTGCGGCCTCGATGACGATCGCAACGCCGGCGCCGTCGTCGTGCGCACCCGGCGTGATATCCCAGGAATCGAGGTGTGCGCCGAGAAGCACAATCTCATTCGCGCGCGGCCCGCGCCCCGGAATCTCGCCGACGACATTCGCTGAGCGCGCCGTGCCGAGCATCCGCGAAGTGAGGTGCATGCGCAGCGTGACCTGCCGCCCGCTGTCTACCTGCCGCTGCAGCGTGTCGGCGTCGGGGTTCGAGATCGCGGCGGCCGGAATCTGTGCAATAGCATCCTGGTAACGCATGCTACCGGTGTGCGCGACGCGTGCGTTCGAGGTCCCGACCGAACGGATCACGACGCCGACTGCGCCACGCTGCGCAGCGACCGCCGCGCCTTCACCGCGGTTGCGCACGGTGCGCCCGTAGCCGGTTCCGTCCTGCTCGCGCTCCATGCGCCGGTTGTAGAACACGATCTTGCCGGCGACCTCACTCTCCGGGAGCGCACGCAGCGCGTCCGGGTCGGTGACCATGAGCACCGGCGCTTCGATACCCTCGTCAGGCGTGCCCACGCTGCCGCCGAGCGCCAGCGCGACCAGCGGTTGCGGGAACGGGCCGGTGATCTCGACTTCCACCTCGCCGCGCACCCAGCGCGGAACCTCGACCGGCTCCGCGCGTACGTTGTGCAGACCCGCGTCGCGCAGCGTGCGCAACGCCCACGCGACCGCCGCCGCATCCCCGGGCGTACCGGCGAAGCGCGGGCCGACTTCAGTTAACAGAGAGGTCAGCGTGTCGTACGCGCGGTTCTCCTCGAGCGCGCGGTCGCGCATTGAGGCGGCGGCCTCGATTACGGCATCCGGGGCCTGGGCGTAGACAGTGGTTGACGCGCCCAGCAGCAGGCAAGCGAGGAATCTTTTCATGAACGGCTCCAGCCGGATGTGCGAGCCACCGATTCTGCCACAACCGGAACGCGCCATCGCGGTGCGGAGCGCCGCTCCCACACTGAGCACCACATCCCGCCGCAAGCGCAAAGCGACTTGTGGGTTACAGCCGGCTCTGAAAAAGCCGGTGAACCCACAGGAGTGAGCGCTGCGGCGGGCGCGGTGCTAGTCTACGGGGTTGCCGTCGGCATCCAGGTACTGGATGTCGCCGAAGCCCAGCTCGCGGATTGGACCCTCAATGCTGCGCCGGTCGCCAACGACGACCCAGATCAAGCGGTCGGGCCGTATCACGGAGTTCGCCGCCTGTTGAAGGTCGTCACGCGCCAGCCCACGAATGTTGTCGGCGTAGGTCGCCCAGTAATCGTCCGGGTAACCGAAGCGCAGCGACTCAACGAGCGAGCCCGAAATGGCACCACCGGTCTCCCAGCGGCCGGGCAGCGTCAGCACGCGGCCATCTACCGACTTCGACAACTCATCGTCGGTGACGGGCCGGTCGCCGAGCAGTTCGGTGAGCTCGTTGCGGATCTCACGCATCGAGTCGGCGGTGCGGTCGCTTTGTACCGGTGCGTACGCGAAGAACGGCCGCGGACCGCGCGCGCTGTACAGCAGCGAGCTCGCGCCATACGCCCAGCCCTTATCCTCGCGCAGGTTCATGTTGATGCGCGAAGTAAAGGTCCCGCCGAGCACGTCGTTCATCGTCATCAGCGCGAACTCGTGTTCGTTCGCCTTCGGCGGCGCGATGTGGCCGGCAAAGATGATCGACTGCTGCGAGCCCGGCCGGTCGATGATGTAGACGCCCGCTGCTTCACGGTGCGCGACCGGCCCGATGTTCTTCTCCGGCACCTCGCCCGGCTGCCAGCCCCTGAACAGGCGCTCGAGCTTCGGCTGCATCTCTGCCATCGAGACGTCACCGACGACGACGAGCGTAGCGTTGTTCGGCTTGAACCAGGTGCTGTGGAACGCCTGCAAGTCAGGGATCGACATCGCGCGGACCGACTCCAACGTGCCCGACCCGGTTAACGGGAGCGAGTACGCATGGTCGTCGCCGTACAGCAGGCGCGGGAACACGCGCAATGCCATCGGTACCGGCGTCACCTGCTCGCGCTGGATGCCGGCGATCTGCTGCTGCCTGCGGCGGTTGAAGTCGGCTTCCGGGAACGCCGGGTTGAGAATCACGTCGGCGAACAGGTCAAGCGACGCATCGAGGTTCTCGGCGAGCGCTGACATCGACACCGACGACTGGTCCAGGTTTGAGCCTGTCGACAGATTCGCACCGAGTCGCTGCAGCTGGTCGCTGATCTGCAATGAGGTGCGACGGCGCGTGCCCTCGCTCAGCATGTCGAGCGTCAGGTTTGCGGTGCCGGGCGCCGCGTGCTGGTCGGCTGCGTAGCCGGCATCAACGAGCAAAGTCATGCTGACGACGGGAACGGCATCGCGCTGCACCAATTCCACGCGCAGCCCGTTCGACAGCATCGCGCGCTCGGGTACCGGGAAGTCGACCGACGGGTAATCGTCGGGGCGTGGCGGACCGGAAGTCCGGTCAACCTGCGCCGCTGTGTTCGAATACTGCGGGAACGGCTGCACTTCAAGCACCAGCGACGGCGAAGCAATCCAGCGGCGCGCGGCATCGCGGACCTGCTGCGGCGTGGCGGCAGCAATGCGCGCGAGGCGCTCCTGGTACTGGTGCGGGTTGTTGAAATACACCTCGCCGGACGCGAGCACGTCGGACTTGCCGCCGAAGCCGCCGATGCGCTCGACGCCACGGATGAACGAAGCCCGGTATCCGGTCTTCGCGCGGTCGAGCTCGCTGCGGGTAACGCCACGGTCGAGCAGGCGCGCCAGTTCTTCGTCCATCGCGCGTTCGACCGCAGCGACGTCTCCACCCGGCTGCACAGTCGCGAACATCGCGAAAATGCCGGCTATCTCAAGGCCGTACGCGAACGCGGTGACATCGGTCGCGATCTGCTCGCGGTACACGAGGCGCTCGTACAGCCGCGAGTTACGGCCGGTCGCGAGCACGCTCGCTGCGAGGTCGAGGTAATCGGCGTCCGCTGAACCGCTCGGCGGCATCGCCCAGTATTTGTATACGCGGGCCTGCGGCACGCGGTCCTGCATAGTGATGCGCTGCGGGTCGGTGCGCCGCGGGACCCACGATTCGTGGCGCGGCAGCGGCGGCCCGGCCGGGATGTGGCCGAAGTAGCGCTGCACGCGCTGGTGCACATCGTCGGGGTCGACGTCGCCGGCGATAACAATCACAGCGTTCGACGCGCCGTAGTACTGCTCGAACCACCCGTGTGCGTCGCTGAGCTCCGCAGCCTCGAGGTCCTCCATGTATCCAATCACGCCCCACGAGTACGGGTGGCCTACGGGGAACAGGTTGCGGAACACCGTCTCCCAGACCTGGCCGTACGGCTGATTTTCGCCCTGACGCTTCTCGTTCTGCACGACGCCGCGCTGTTCGTCCAGCTTCTCCTGCGTGACGGCACCGAGCATATGCCCCATGCGGTCGGATTCCATCCACAACACCGTATCGAGCGCGCTCGTCGGCACGTTCTGGAAGTAATTGGTGCGGTCGAAGTTAGTGGTGCCGTTGAGGTCGGTTGCGCCAATGCGCTGCATCAGCTTGAACCAGTCTTCGTCGTGATTCTCCGAGCCGTTGAACATGAGGTGCTCAAACAGGTGTGCGAAGCCCGTCTTGCCCTCACGCTCGTCCTTCGAACCAACGTGGTACCACACGTTGACGGCGGCGATCGGCGCCTTGTCGTCGACGTGGACGATTAGCCGGAGGCCGTTGTCGAGCACGAAGCGGTGGTACGGAATATCGACCTCGTCGTCGGCGTGGACCGGCAACGCGACGAGGGCCAGCGCGACCAACGCGCCGAGGAGTCGTAATGGGTTCATGGGATGCTCTCCAGCAGGAATTCGAAGGACCTGATTCTGCCTGACCCCACGCGCAGGGGGAAGTTCCCCCTCGGCCCTTGTGTGCTTTAATCCGGCGATGGACGCTCGCATCCGGGCCGGCCGCAAGGAAATCTTCGGCTGGGCGATGTTCGACTTCGCCAACCAGGCGTACACGCTGCTCATCATCACGGTGGTGTTCGGCGACCTGTTCTCGCGCGTAATCGTCGGCGACCGCGGCGATGACCACGCGTACGGGAACCTGCTGTGGAGCATCGCGCTGTCGGTCAGCTACCTGATGGTCGTCGCAAGTGCGCCGGTGCTCGGCGCAATCATGGACTTCACGGCAGCGAAGAAGCGCTACTTGTTCTATAGCTACTTGCTGACGGTCGCTGCGACTACGCTGTTGTACTTCGTCACCCCCGGGCTCGTGTGGCTTGGGGTCGTGCTGATCATTATTTCAAACTACGCGTACTCGGTCGGCGAATCATTCATCGCGAGCTTCTTGCCGGAACTCGGCCCGCCGGAGGAACTGGGTCGCATATCGGGCTTCGGCTGGGCGCTCGGGTACATCGGCGGTCTATTTGCGGCGGGTTTCACGCTGGTTTTCCTCGGCGAGGTCAGCGCCGAGAATTTCGACCGCATCCGTTGGGTCGGTCCGTTCGCAGGCTTCTTTTTCCTAATCGCCGCGATCCCGACTTTCATGTGGCTGCAGGAACGCGGCAGCCGCCGCGTGTTGCCGCCAGGCGAATCCCTGGTGCACATGGGCGTCGCACGCCTGAGCGCGACGCTCGCAAGGCTGCACGAGTCGCGCGACATGGCGATGTTGCTCGCGTCGGTGTTCTTCGCGATGGCTGGCGTGTACATCGTGATCGCGTTCGCGTTCATTTACGGCGCGCAGGTAATTGGCTGGGACACCGGCATCCGCAACATCATGTTCATTGTGGTGCAAATCACCGCGGCGGCCGGCGCGATTGCTTTCGGGCTGCTGCAGGACCGCATCGGTGCGCGCACGACTTACATCATCACGCTGTTGCTCTGGATCGTCGCGATCGGCGCCATCTATGCGACACCGCAGGTGACCGCCGGAATCAATGCGGCGTTCGGCGTCGACTGGCAGGCGCAGCACCTGTTCCTGGTTGCCGGTTGCCTCGCCGGCCTGTCGCTCGGCTCGAGCCAGTCGGCCGGCCGCGCGCTGGTCGGCGTGCTGTCGCCGCGCGCGAAGGCGGCCGAATTCTTCGGCTTCTGGGGTCTGTCGTCGAAGCTCGCCGCAGTGTTCGGGATATTAGGGCTCGGGCTGCTGCAGACGCAGTTCGGCCTGCACCGCTCAATCCTGTTCTGCGTCGCGCTGTTCGCAGTTGCCGCGGTGCTCGGCCTGTTCGTGAATCAGGCCCGCGGCCGGCAGGCCGCCGTTGAGGCAGATGCATTTGCAGCTCGCTAGGCAAGCAATGTGGGAGCGGTGCTCCGCACCGCGATTTGCATGAGCGGCACTGCCGTCATTTCGGCAATGCAAAAGTCCCCTGACAGAGCACCACGGTCTTTCCGGCTCCGTTCCTCGCCACCGCGTGCACCTGCGCGAGCGTCTGCGTGCGCTCGACGATGCGCGCCTCGACTTCAACCCATTCTTCCTCCGGCGTGACCGGCCGCACATAGGTCGTGTTGATCTGCGTCGAGACGCCGAGAAAACCGCACAGGAAGCACAACGGCCCCATCGTATTGTCGATCGCGGCTACCAGCATGCCGCCTTGCATGAAACCGATCGGGTTGCGGTACTCGGCGCGTACGGGGAAGCGCGCGGTCAGCGTCGAAGCCGCTTCGTCGAACGCCGTGAAGTGCCCGCCGAGGTAAGAGAAAATGCGTGGCGGAATTTCGAGCGGCACCGGCGCCTGCGCCGCCGCATCGGAAAGGCGCGCGAGCAGCTGTTGGTTTAACTCATCCACGAGAGTAGGAGCGGTGCTCCGCACCGCGATGTGCATGACCGGCACATCCGCTCATAGGACCCGCACCACCGACACTACCGCCAGCACCGTGATCGCCAGCAGCGTCAGCACCATGCCGGTGAATCGACCGAACGACATGCCGCTGCGCGTACTCAGCCCGTAAGCGTGCAGCAGCCGGCCGACGAGCAGCGCTATGCCGGCACCGTGCAGCAGGGCGCTGCCGACACCCGCGAGTTCGGCAAGCAGGAGCAACACTATGGCGATTGGAATGGTCTCTGCGGCGTTGCCGTGTGCACGGACAGCCTTCGCGAGCTCGCGCTCACCGCCGTCTCCGATACCGACCTTCAGCCGCCGGCGCAGCGCGACAACGCGGAGCACCAGGCCGACGAGCAGTATCGCGAGCGGTGCGGCGTACAGCGGTGTAATGGTAATCATCATTGATACGCGTGCGGAAGCGTTCGCGCCCGCGGTAAGTACCGGTCGCGCAGTTCCGTCTGGCGGCTGCGCATCGGTATGCGCTCGCCGTTGATGAACACCGCATCCGGGTAGCTGGTCACTTCGAGCGGGTCGCCGTCCCAGACCACGATGTCGGCGGCCGCGCCGGGGGCGATCGTGCCGAAGGATTCGATCCCGAACATGCGCGGCGCGTTCACCGTCACTGCGGCAAGCGCGGCGTCCCACGGCAGCCCGCGCGCGACAGCATTGCCGGCCGATTGGCGCAGGTTGCGCGCGTTGTGCGTGTCGCCGGTCGCGAAGGCAATGCGTACCCCGGCTGCGTGCAGCCGGGCGGCATTCTCACCGGTGGCGCCAAGCATCTCGAAGCTGCCGGGCAGGTTGACCAGCGGGTCAAGAACAACCGGCACGCCTGCCGCCACCAGCTGGTCAGCCACCATCCATGCCTCGGCGCCGCCGGAAATCACAAGCCGTAGTTCAAATTCGCGTGCCAGCCGCAGCAACGCCTCGATGTCCGAAGCGCGGTCGACCAGCGCGAGCAACGGGATGCGGCCGCTGATCACCGGCTGCAACGCCTCAAGGTCGAGCCGGGACGGCGCATACTCCCGCCGTGTACCGCGCTCCCATGCGCGGCGGTTCGACGCGAAATCGCGCGCGTCCTGCAGCGCTTCCCGCAAGCGCAGCATCGCTGCGGCGCGCGAGCCGCCGGACAATTCGGCGCCGCGTTCCCCGAGCTGCACGATCATCGCAGCCGGCGTGCGCACCAGCCAACCGTTGCCGCCACCGAGGTGCACGACGATCGCCTGACCACCGATGATGTGGCCGCTCGGCCTCGGCGCCACCAGCGCACGGGTAACACCTTCAATCCGGGTGACGGGGATGAGCATCGAACGCGGGTTGAACGCGTCGGCGGTGTTGAACGCGGCGGTCACGCGCGCGTCGTCGACGCTGCTGTCGTTCGTGCCCGGCACGCCACTGATCTCGACAGTGCCGACGTGGCTCCATGCGTCGAAGAAGCCCGGCGTGACCGGCCGACCGCCGGCATCGAGTACGCGCGCGCCGCTCGGTACCGCGACACCTGCACCGACCGCGCGGATGCGTTCGCCCTCGATGACGATCGTCGCGTTCTCGATGCGGCCCGCGTCGGTCATCGTGTACACGGTCGCATTGGTGATTGCGACGGTCTGCGCGCCTGCCGGCAGCGCAACCGCCAGTAGCGCGGCCGCGACCAGAATCCGGCGGATCATTCCGCACCTCCTGCAAACATGCCGAGCTCGAAGTCCGTGCGCGGCTGGCGTTCGGGGTCGTTCCGGTCGAACGCGCGTGCGCCGTCGATGAATACGATTTCCGGCCGCGCGTACACGCTGAACGGGTCGCGGTCCCACAGCACGACATCTCCGCGCTTTCCTTGCTCGAGGCTACCGGTCTGCTCGCCGATGCCGAGCGAGCGCGCCGGGTTCAGCGTAATCCACTGAATCGCGACCTCGGGCGTGATGTCGATGCCGGCACGCCGACCGGCGGCCATCGCTTTCGCGGCCTCCTGGTTCAAGCGCTGAATCCCGACTGCGGAATCCGAATGGATAATCGTGCACGCGCCGGCGGCCTGCAGGATTGCCGCGTTCTCGCGTATTCCGTCCCAAGCTTCAATCTTGAAACCCCACCAGTCCGCCCACACCGACGAACAGACGCCGGCCTCGGCCAAGCGGTCGGCGATTTTGTACGACTCGACTGCGTGATGGAACGAGGTGATCTCGTAGCCGAACTCCTCGGCGATATCGAGCATCACGACCATCTCGTCGGCGCGGTAGCAATGGTTGTGGACCAGGATCTCCCCGGCGAGCACACCGGCCAGAGTCTCGAGTTCCAGGTCGCGGGTCGGCGCCTCCGACTCCTCGCCGGCGGCCAGCTTGTTCCGGTGGGTTTCCAGCTTGCGGCGGTAGTTTTCGGCTGCGATCCACGCGGTCCGGTAGCCGGCGACGTTGCCCATGCGCGTCATCGGGGCCTGGTTGCGGCCGCCGTACACACGCTTCGGATTCTCGCCGCAGGCCATCTTCAATCCGTGCGGCGCGTCCGGGAACTTCATGTCTTGCATGCTGCGGCCCGGCAGGTTGCGCACAGTGACGATGCGGCCGCCGAACAGGTTCGCCGAGCCCGGTAACAGCGCCAGCGAAGTCACGCCGGCCTCAAGCGCGCGGATGAAGCCCGGGTCCTGCGGCCACACCGAATGCTCGGCCCAAACCTCGGCCGTGTTCGGCCCGGTCATCTCATTGCCGTCCGAATGCGCGGGCACGCTTGGCGACGGGTACACGCCGAGGTGCGAATGGTTGTCGATGATGCCGGGGGTCAGCCATTTGCCGGTTGCGTCGATCACGCGCGCGCCGTCCGGTGC
>JAIVGZ010000029.1 GCA_020201335.1 Natronospirales bacterium | reverse complement strand
GTGTAGCCCCACGCGACCGCACCGTTGCTGCCGGCAACGACGAACGGCGTACCCGGCAGCGACACGCCGGCGACGCGCCGACCGTCACGCTCCAGCGACACGCGGAACCAGATCGACGGCACCTGCAGGCCGAGGTGCATGTCGTTCGCGAGCAGCGCGCGCCCCGAGGCGGTGTGCGTGCCGGCGACCGCCCAGTTGTTCGAGCCGAACGGCGCCGGGCGCGAGACCGGGTCGGCCGGCTCGTCGAACAGTTCGCGCGGCAGTTCGCGCAGGTCGTAGACCTCCGGCCCCGGCACGGCCGGCGGCGGTGCCGCATCGCCGACCAGCGGTGCGTCCCAGCTAGTCTTGCGCGGATACAGGAAATCGGCGAAAGCCTCCGGCAACACTTCACGCGCGACGAATTCGTTGCGCTTGTGGCGCGCGCTGCCACCCTGAAGGTCGAAGTACATCGCGCCGACCGCGAGCACTGAATCGGCCGGCGACCAGCGTACCGGCGTCGTGCGCAGCAGGTAGTACTCGAACGGTTTCGCGCCGAGCGCGTCTAGGCCGGCGTTCACACCGGCCGTATACGCCTCGAGCAACGCGCGGTATTCGACCGGCGCATTCGCAATCACCTCACCCGCTGTTCGCCGCAACTGGTGCACGCGCCGCTGCTCGTCCATCTGCACCGCACCCGCACCGACCAGCGCCGCGAGTTCGCCGGCAGCCGAGCGCCGCAGCAAATCCATCTGGAAGAAACGCTCCTGCCCGTGCACGAAGCCGAGCGCGCGCGCCTCGTCGAGCGCCGTCGTCGACCGTATCGTCACGACGCCGAGCGCGTCGCGTTCGACCGTCACCGGCGCCGACAGCGCCGGCAGCGACACGTTGCCGTCGTACAGGGGGATGCTCGCATTGACACGGGACCACAGCCATCCACCGGCGACGAGCGCCAGCAGGACGAGTGAAAGCAGGATGAGGCCTGAGGCCTTAATCAGTCGTTTCATCGCGACTTAATAACACATCGCGGTGCGGAGCACCGCTCCCACATTCGGAGTCGCGCCGAACGCTCTGGAGAAATGTAGGAGCGGTGCTCCGCACCGCGATACGAGGCTACGCCTCGCACATCGTGGCGGGACCGGCGAACGGACCTTTTTCCGGGGGCGTCCAAAAGGAATCGCGAATCACAGATTCGCTCCCACAGGCCAGAGGGCCGCTCCCACATTCGGAGTCACGCCACGCGCTCAGGAGAAATGTAGGAGCGACCCTCTGGTCGCGATTCAATGTTTGCGGCGCGTTCCCGGCGTCGGCGTTAGAAGCTGTAGGAAACGCTTACCGCGGCAGCGCGAACATCGCTGCCAATCGCTTCCGCGTCGAGCCGCAAGCCGAGCCCGCTGGTCGGGAACCGGAAAGTCACGAAGGCGCCGATGAGCAGCTCGTTGGAGTTGTCCAGCATCCCGTGGATGCGATCGACATTGCGCGATAACCGCGCGAATCCGATGCGCGGGCCGAACACCCAGCTTTCGGTCGTGAACGCCGGAGCGTATGCGAGCCATGCTGCGGACGCCTTAGCGGTGACCGTGAAAGGCCCCTCCATCCCGGGCATTGGCGGTAAAGCGGTGAATTCCGCGGACTGCGAGCCAAAATCTGCCCAGCCGAGTTCGAGTCCGAACCAACGTCCGACGTCGACGTGGGCGCCTATCCGAGGCCCGGTATCGGATATGTCGAGCGGCGCGAAATCGTTGTCGACGGACGCGTGGCCGAAGCCGGCCCAGACGGTGAACACAGGCGCAGCGTTGGCGGTGAACGGCAGGCACAAGAGAATGATGACCAGCAGGCGCATATTGACCCCCATGTCGTTGTTGCCTCCCTGACGCGAGTGTAGCCGTTCATCCGATCGGTTGCCAATCGCGGTGCGGAGCACCGCTCCCACATTGCAAACTCAGACCTCTGCCATCGCGGTGCGGAGCACCGCTCCTACATTGATGCGGGGTCAGTTGACGCGGGGGTCGAGTTCGCCGGCCGCGTAGCGCGCGGTCATTTTCTCGAGCGACTGTGGCTTGATCTTCGGCGCGTTGCCGGCAGTGCCGAACGCCTCGTAGCGGTTGATGCAGATGTCGCGCATCGCGACGATCGTTTCCTTCAGATACTTGCGCGGGTCGAACTCCTTGGGGTTCTTTGCGAGGAAGCGGCGGATCGCGCCGGTGCTCGCCATGCGGAGGTCGGTGTCGATGTTGACCTTGCGCACGCCGTGCTTGATGCCTTCCTGGATCTCCTCGACCGGCACGCCGTAGGTCTCGCCCATCGCGCCGCCGTACTCGTCGATGATCTTCAGCCAGTCCTGCGGCACCGACGACGAGCCGTGCATCACGAGGTGCGTGTCGGGGATGCGCTTGTGCAGTTCCTTGATGCGCTCGATCGCGAGGATGTCGCCGGTCGGCGGGCGCGTGAACTTGTACGCGCCGTGGCTGGTGCCGATCGCGATTGCGAGCGCGTCGACGCCGGTCTCTTTCACGAAGCGCGCGGCCTCCTCCGGGTCCGTCAGCAACTGCTCCATCGAC
>JAIVGZ010000002.1:1284-59311 GCA_020201335.1 Natronospirales bacterium | reverse complement strand
ATGTTACCCGCCGCCGCACCGCCGACTCCGTCCGCCATTGCGAGCAGCGCGGTCGACTTGGGCCGCCCGCCGTCGTCGTCGACGTAGGTAATCAGGAACGCGTCTTCCTGGTAGTCCCTCGCTCCGTCGATCTGGTCCCCGGCGATGTCGAGGTAGACGTTTGACGTCGTCATCGGCGGATCCCCCAAGGTCCGTGCCGGCGAATGCAGGGCGTCAGATTAGCATGTCCTCACTCCAGAACGAGGTCGATGCTGAGCTGCGGCCCCCACGGCCATCTCTCCGGGCGGTGTATCGCGAAGCCCTGGCCAAAATTCACGCCGATGCGGCGCAGCCATTCGCTCACTGCCTCGTCCTCGACAAACTCGGCGACGGTGGGGATCCCCATCACCTGGCCGACGCGGTGGATTGCCTCGACCATTGCGCGGTCAATCTCATCGCCGTGGATATTACGCACGAAGCTGCCGTCAATCTTCAGGTAGTCGATAGACAGCGTCTTCAGCGCGGCGAACGACGACACCCCGGAGCCGAAATCGTCGAGCGCAATCGTGCACCCGAGCGCACGCATTGAGTCGATGAATTCGCGCGCGCTCACCAGGTTGCTGATGGCCGCAGTTTCCGTAAGTTCGAAGCAAATCGCTCCCGGCGGCACGCTGTGGCGCGTGATGCACTCGCGCACGTAGTCGGTGAACCGCGCGTCGTTGAAAGTGGTGCCGGACAGGTTGATTGCCCAGGTTCCGAGCGGCCCGTCGCCTTCGCGATGCTTACGGCCGAGGCCTATACAAACCTGTTCAACGACCCAGCGGTCCAATCGCGGCATCAAGTTGAACCGTTCTGCCGCAGGGATGAACTCGTCGGGCACGACCAGCTCGCCGCACTCGTCGAGCATGCGCACGAGGATTTCAGCGTGCGGCCCTCGCTTGCTCGATTCGGCCAGAGGCTCGATACGCTGGTAATGAAGCACCAAGCGGTCCTCGTCTATGGCGCGCGCAATCCGCGACAGCCATCCCATCTGCTCGTGGCGCGCAATCAATTCGCGGTCGCCAGGGTGGAACACGTGCACACGGTTGCGGCCGTTATCCTTCGCAGCCCAGCAAGCGCTGTCCGCCGCGGCAAGCAGTGTGTCCGCGCAATCGGCAACGACGAAGTCGACGAGCCCGGCCGATGCGCCAATCCGGAAGACCTGCCCGCTCCAATCGAAGCGCATGGTTTGCGCAATCCCAATCAGGCGGTCGCCGACGCGCCGCGCGGCATCCACGTCGTGGCGTGACAGCACTGCGCAGAATTCATCTCCGCCGAGGCGCGCGAGCACCTCGCCGTGCTGCAATTCCGCCTGCCACAGCCCGGTTAGCTGCCGCAGCAACTGGTCACCGGCACGGTGTCCGCACAGGTCGTTGACTACCTTGAACTGGTCGAGGTCGAGATACAGCAGCTGGCGCGCGCCGCGTCCGCGGTCCGCAAGCACCTCGGCAAGCCGCTGTTCGAGGAACTGGCGGTCCGGCAACCCGGTGAGTGCGTCGTGCCCTGTCGGGGCCACCCCGTCTGCGGCGACGTCGCGCAGCACATAGATGCGGCCATGCGTGTGTTTCGTCATTGATATAAGGACCAGGCGCTCACCACCGCCGCCCTGCCTCAGCACGCGGAACGTGCCCTCCGGCAGCGGTTGCCCGCGCCGAACGGTGCTGTCCTCGTCGGAGGGGTCGACGAGATCCACCGCCTGGTTCAGCGGCCGACCAACGAGCCGCTCGTGCGGGATACCGGTCAACTGCTCGGCGGCGCGGTTCACCTGCACAATCCCGTCTTCGTGGTCGGTCTGGATGATTGCGTCGCGCACGCTTGCAAGCGCGGCATCAGCGGAGCGCAGCTGCCGCAGCAGCGTGTGGTATCCGGTCAGCTGGGGCTGCATCTGCGCATTCCCTCTCGGCGCGAATATCGTTTCAAGGTCCAGGTCTCTCATTTGCCGCGGCCGCCTTTCAGATGTTCGATGTTTCCGGCGATCTCTGAGAGCTCTTCCGGCGTCATGTTCTTTAGCGCATGCAGTCCGGCGCGCAGCACCTCGCCCTTGTTAAACAGGACGCCGACACGCGCATAAGTGATTTGGAGTTCCCGGATCAGCCGGTGGTCCGAATTCGGCATCGTGAAGCTGTCGCGCACGACACGGCCATCTGGTGGCTGCTTTCGGCTTCGATGCTCTGTGGTTTCGCGTTCCATAGCGGCACTCCTGTCCGCCAATCGGGATAGCAAGTATATACACGCGATATCATTTGTCTAGTGCAGAAAAACAATAGGATATAACGGATATATACCCTATAATCGAATGAGAGTTAAGGACAGTTCTTAAGAGAATGCCCTATCCTTATGGTTTTAAAGTATTATTCCTGCTCTTTAAGCCAGGCTGAGAAGGCCGCACCCAATTCGGGGTGTGCCCGTCCGTATTCCACTGTGGCCTGCAGGTAGCCGAGCTTGCTGCCGCAATCAAAGCGCTCGCCCGTATAGCGGTATGCCCAAGCGGCCTCCTCGGAAAGCAGGTCCCGGATTGCGTCGGTGAGCTGGATCTCGCCGCCGGCGCCCCGCCCGGTTTGCTCGAGCTTCTCGAACACGCGCGGTGTCAGGATGTAGCGTCCTACCACGCCTAAGGTTGACGGTGCATCGGCCGGGGCCGGCTTCTCCACCATGCTGACGATTCGGCCCCGGTCACCGTCAAAGCCATCCGTCTCGACGATGCCGTACTTGGAGGTTTCGCTCCGCGGTACGTCCTGCACGGCCAGTACGCTCGCCCCCGTCTGTTCGTAGACGCCGCGCATCTGCGAAATCACGCCCGGCTGCGCCCGGATCAAGTCGTCGGCCAGAATCACGTAGAACGGGTCATCACCGACCACCGGGCGCGCGCACAGCACCGCATGCCCAAGGCCGAGAGCCTGAGCCTGGCGAACATATACGCATGTCACGGAGCGCGGCAGGATGTCTTGTGCCAGCTGCAGCAGTTTGTCCTTTTGTTGCGTGGCAAGCTCGTTCTCGAGTTCGTACGCACGGTCGAAATGGTCCGGTATCGCCCGCTTGTTCCGGCCAGTCACGAAAACCAGCAGTTCGGCGCCTGCTTCGACCGCCTCTTCCGCCGCGTACTGGATTAGCGGTTTATCGACGACCGGCAACATTTCCTTCGGGCTGGCTTTTGTAGCCGGCAGGAAGCGGGTACCGAGGCCTGCGACCGGGAACACCGCCTTCGTGATTCGCTTTGGTTTAGCCATGCCCGAATGATACACACAAAAAAACGGGGTCAGACCAGGTCGGTCTGACCCCGAGCGCCTCAGGGGTTCTGCGCCGCCGCGGTGCGCGGCGCCTGTTCGGCACCGACCGTGATCCGGTCGCGGTTGCGCTCGATTGTCGCGGCGCCGATACCGTTCACATAGCGCAGCTCGTCGATGCTGGTGAAAGGCCCGAACTTCTCGCGGTGTTCGACGATCCCTTCGGCGCGGCTACGCCCGACCCCGTCGAGTACGCGGGCGAGCTCCGCGGCATCCGCGGTGTTGATGTCGACGGTTTCGTTCGCAGCAACCGGGTAAGGCGCGACTGCGAGCAGCAGGAACAACAGGAAAATTGACAGCTTGGACATGACCCACCTCCTTGTGGATTGGTACCGGCCACAGCATAGCAGCCGGAATGCACCGCGAACGCCGATTTTAGCGGCGCCCTGTCCCCTCGGGCAGCGCGCTCGCGCTCGGTGCATAGGGTGGGTCGACATGCGGCTTGACGCTGCTCCACGCGCGGCAGCTTGGGCACTGCCAGTACAGCGTGTTACTCGGCAGTCCGCATTCCCCGCAGAGATAGCGCGGGTGGTCTTCAAGCAAAAGCCGCACGAGCTCGCGTGCGGAATCGACTTCCATCTCTGGCTCGAGTGAGCGCTGCTCGACCAGGCGATCAAGCAAACGCGCAAGCCCCTGACCGCGTGTCTTCAGGTACTGCGAGATGAAACCCAGTATCTCGCGGCTGCGCAGCGACGGCTCGTGGAACGCGGCCATCGCAACATACGGCGCCGTTGCCGGCTTCGACTGGCGCAGCTCGACAAGGAAGCGGTCGAAACCATCGCGGTCTCCGAGCTTGCTGAAGCATTGTGCGATTGACGGCAACACCTCGCCTGCGAACGCCGGGTCGTGCTCAATCACGCCGTGGTACGCCCGCAGTGCGGCCGCCGGGTCCCCGGTTTCCTCGAGGAGTTCGCCGGTCAGGATGCCGGCGCGCGGGCTGCTGGGGTCCGCGCCCTGCGCCTTGCGCGCCAATTGCATGGCGCGCCGCTGTTGGCCGGCGCTGGACGCCACAGCCGCGAGCTCGCACCAGTAATGCGCGATGACGCGCTGCTGCGAGCGCCCGTCGACGAGCTCCAGCCGCTGCGCAGTCGCAATCGCCTGCTCCCAATCGCGCTGTTGCTCGTAGATCGCCATCAGCTGCCGTAGCGCAGGACCGACATGCGCACCCGATTCTGACAGCTCGTTGAACAGCGTTTCCGCACGGTCGAACAGCCCGGCGCGCATATAGTCGTCGCCAAGTTCATACAACGCCTGCAGGCGGTGCGGCCGCGACAGGTTCGGCCGCGCAATCAGGTTCTGGTGGATGCGTATCGCGCGATCAACTTCGCCGCGGCGGCGGAACAGGCTTGCGAGCGCGAAGTGCGTCTCGACAGTTTCAGAGTCCACCTCGATCATCCGGATGAAGACTTCTACTGCCTTGTCCGGCTCTTCGTTCAGCAGGTAATTCAAGCCGCGGAAGTAATCGTCACTCAGTCCGGGTGCGGGGGTCTGCGGCTTGCGTGCCTGGAATGCGCGCAACAGCCAGCCGACGGCGACGGCCGCCACCAGCACGAGCACAAGCAGGAGGCTTTGATCAGTGGGCATTCCTGATTGGAATGCTGCGCAGGTTGTTTATCTCGGTTTCAGCGAGTGTGACCGAACGCCGCAGGCGGCGTACCTCCCGCATCTGCCGCGTGATGATTCCAATCATGCTGACGATGCCGAGCAACCAACCGGCCAACAGCGCGATGAAGAAGACGAAAGGAAGGCTGAGTTCGTACCTATCAACCCACAGGTCGATGGTTACAGGGCCGGCGTTCAACCAGGCGAAGCTCGCTCCCAGTACGGCGACCAGGAGCACAATGATTGCGCCGATGATGCGCATCAGCTTGCCGTCTTGAGCGGCTCGCCCTGCTGCGCGGCATCGTTGACCCGTTGCCGCAGGTCTTTGCCCGGCTTGAAATGCGGCACATACTTGCCCGGCAGCGATACGGCATCACCGGTCTTCGGGTTGCGCCCGATCCTTGGCGGACGGTAATGCAGCGAGAAGCTGCCGAAGCCGCGTATCTCGATGCGTTCACCGTTCGCGAGCGCCGCGCTCATCTGCTCGAGCAGACTCTTTACCGCAAGCTCCACGTCCTTGTCCTTGAGGTGGCCTTGCTTGCGCGCCAGCAACGCGATTAATTCGGATTTTGTCATTTTATTGTTCCGTACACCCAGTAACGCATCCGGTCACCCCGCCCCCATGGCGGGGCGACCGGCGGCAATCAACTGTCCTGCTTGCTGCCGATTTGGCCTTTGAGCAGGTCTCCCAGCGTAGCGGTGCCCGAGCTGCTGCTGCGGTACTGCTTCACCGCCTGCTGCTCCTCGTGCTCATCTTTAGCCTTGATGGACAGGCTGACGACACGGGTCTTACGGTCGACCCCGACCGATTTGCCCTCGACTTCGTCGCCGACCTTCAGCGCGGTGCGCGCATCTTCGATGCGTTCGCGCGCAATGTCGCCGGCGCGGATGTAACCCTCGACACCCTCACCCAGGTCCACAGTTGCGCCCTTCGCGTCGACCGCCGTCACGGTGCCCGTCAACAGGCCACCCTTTGTGCGTCCGCCGGAGTAGTTCGCCAGCGGGTCCTGTTCCATCTGCTTGATGCCGAGCGAGATGCGCTCGCGTGGTGCGTCGACCGACAACACAACCGCTTCGATCTCGTCACCCTTCTTGTAATTGCGGATTGCTTCCTCGCCTGCAACATCCCATGAGATGTCGGACAGGTGCACGAGGCCGTCGATGCCGCCATCGAGCCCGATGAAGACGCCGAAGTCGGTAATCGACTTGATTGTGCCCGACACCTTGTCGCCCTTCGCGTGCGTGACACCGAACTCGTCCCACGGATTCGGCTGGCACTGCTTCATGCCGAGCGAGATGCGGCGGCGCTCTTCGTCAATCTCGAGCACCATGACCTCAACTTCCTGGCTGATGACGACGACCTTCGCCGGATTCACGTTCTTGTTCGTCCAGTCCATCTCGGACACGTGTACGAGGCCCTCGACGCCCGGCTCCACTTCGACGAAGCAGCCATAGTCGGCGATGTTTGTGACCTTGCCGAACAGGCGCGTGCTTTGCGGATAACGGCGCGCAAGATCTTCCCACGGGTCGTCGCCAAGCTGCTTGAGGCCAAGCGACACGCGGTTGCGCTCGCGGTCGAACTTCAGCACCTTCACGTCGATCTCGTCGCCGACGTTGACGACTTCCGATGGGTGCTTGACGCGTTTCCACGCCATGTCCGTGATGTGCAGCAGGCCGTCGATGCCACCGAGGTCGACGAATGCGCCGTACTCGGTGAGGTTCTTGACGACGCCCTTCACGACGTTGCCTTCCTGCAGGTTGTCGAGCAGCGCCTCGCGGTCCGCGCTGAACTCCGACTCAACGACTGCGCGTCGCGATACGACGACGTTGTTGCGCTTACGGTCGAGCTTGATCACCTTGAATTCGAGGTTTTTACCCTCGAGGTACGCGATGTCGCGCACAGGGCGCACGTCGACCAGCGAGCCCGGGAGGAACGCACGGACTTCGTCGATGTCGACGGTGAAGCCACCCTTGACCTTGCCGCTGATGATGCCTTCGACCACTTCGTCGGCCTCGAATGCCTTCTCGAGGCGTGTCCACGAGCGCGCGCGTTTGGCTTTTTCGCGCGACAGGCGCGTTTCGCCGAAGCCGTCTTCCATCGCGTCGAGCGCGACTTCGATGTCGTCTCCAACCTTGACCTCGAGCTCGCCATCATCATCGTAGAACTGCTCGATGGGGATGACGCCTTCGGACTTCAGGCCGGCATGGACGATTACGACGTCCGGTTTGATTTCGACGACGCGGCCGGTGACGATTGCACCGGGCTGCATGGTCTTGTGGTTCAGGCTTTGTTCAAAGAGTTCAGCGAAACTTTCGGTCATGGGTTAGGTTCAGGTTCAGGTTGATTTGTCAGGGTTTCACGGCTGCCATCGCGTCGAGCACGCGCTGAACGACCTGTTGGACGTCCAACGCCGTGGAATCGATCTCGATTGCATCCGCGGCCGGTCTTAACGGCGCCACTACCCGGGCTGCATCTCGTGCGTCCCGCCTGGCAATGTCGTCGAAAAGGGTGGCAAGCCTAACATCGAACCCTTTTTCTTTCAACTGCTTATAACGCCTTTCGGCCCGTGCTTCGGCGCTGGCGGTCAGGAACACCTTGCAAGCTGCATCGGGGAACACCACCGTCCCCATATCGCGGCCGTCAGCGACCAGGCCCGGCGGGGTCCGGAAGCTGCGTTGCAGCGTCAGCAATGCCGAGCGCACCGCTGGCAGCACCGCAATGCGGGACGCAAGCTCTCCGGTCTCCTCGCTGCGTACCTGCTTCGTGATATCGACGCCGGCAAGCAGGATGCGCTCGTCGCCGGCGGCGTCGGCCTCAAACGCGACGGGCAGCCCTGACGCCACCTCGGCCATCCGTTGCTCGTCGGCGGCCGACACGCCTGCAGCGGCCGCAGCGACGGCGGTCACCCGGTATACCGCACCACTGTCCAGCAGTCGCCAGCCGAGCTGCGTTGCCACGCGCCGCGCGACGGTGCCCTTACCCGATCCGCTGGGCCCATCGATTGCGAGTACCGGTACGCTAGCGTTCATCCTTCAGCGACCTCCATGCCTGCGGCCCGTGCGGTTGCCGCGAACCCCGGAAACGAGGTTGCGATTTCCGCGCAATTGCGGATTGTCACCGGCCCGTCGGCCCCGAGCGCCGCCACCGCGGCGGCCATCGCGACACGGTGGTCATGGCGGGCGTCCACTGTGCCACCACGCAAGCGCCCGCCCTCAATCTCGACGCCGTCCGGGGTCTCGCGGACCTCGACGCCGAGCGCGCTGAGCATGGCTGCCATCGTCGCGATGCGGTCGCTCTCTTTATGGCGTAGCTCTGCGGCGCCGGCGACCACGGTCCGGCCTTTCGCGTACGCCGCCGCGACCATCAGCGCCGGCAACTCGTCGATGAGCGTCGGAACCTCAGCCGCGCTGATCCGAACGCCCTGCAGCGCCCGTCCGTGGACGTGCAAGGTCCCGACCGGCTCGGCACCCGCATCATCGATGCCGGCCCAACCGACTTCGGCGCCCATGCGCCCGAGCACCGCAGCGAAGCCCGTGCGCGTCGGGTTCGCACAAAGACCCGGCAGCGTGACCTCCGCGCCCGGGACCAACGCCGCCGCAACTGCGAAAAACGCCGCTGCCGACGGGTCGCGCGGTACGGCGATTGGACGCGCCGCCACAGCGTCCCATTCGCAGCCAGTAACACCCAGGCGCCCGTTGTCGCGCTGTAACGGGATGTCGAAATGCGCGAGCATCCGCTCGGTATGGTCACGGACGCCGGGCGCACGCGCGACCCAAGTCTCGCCATCGGCGTGCAGCCCTGCCAACAGCAGGCACGAGACGACCTGCGCGCTTGTCGCCGGCACCGGATGCGTCACGCCGCGTAGCGCGCCTCCGCCGAGTACGACGGGTGGCGTGCCTTCGCGGGCGCTGATAACCGCCCCCATCCGCTGCAGCGGTTCGACGATGCGCTGCATGGGCCGGGTGCGCAGCGACGCGTCGCCAGTCAGTGTCGCGCGTACGCCGCGGCCGGCGAGGACGCCTGCGAGCAACCTTAGCGCCGTACCGGAGTTACCGAGGTCAAGGTCGCCTTCCGGATCGTCCCAGCGGGCAGCACCGCGTCCGTGGATGCGCACGGTTTCCGGCGTGCGTTCGATACGGATACCGAGCGCGGCGAGCGCGGCGAGTAGCGCGTCGGTGTCGGCCGACTCGAGGAAGCCGGTGATGTCGCCGGGCCCGTTCGCGAGCGCGGCGAACAGCGCGGCGCGGTGGGAGATTGATTTGTCGCCGGGTACGCTGATCGTGCCGGTGATTGTGCCGCCGGATACGATGAGCAAATCGCGAATCACAGATTCGCTCCCACAGGTAAACCCGGCATTAGCCCAATACCTTGCGCAACGCTTCCAGCATCCGGTCATTTTCCGTAGGCATACCGATAGAGATGCGCAGGTGGTTCGGCATCCCATAGCCGTCAAGCGGGCGTACGATTACGCCCTCGGCGAGCAGCGCCTGGAACACCTCCCGACCCGGCTTTCCGACATCTGCCGTGACGAAGTTGCAGACCGATGGGATCGTCGTGAGGCCGAGCTTGCGCAAGCCCGCATCGACACGCGCGCGTTCCGTGCGGTTCATTTCGACGGTGCGTGCAACGTGCTCGGTATCTGTGAGCGCAGCGGTCGCCGCAGCCTGCGCGACGCTGTTCGGGTTGAACGACAGCCGCACACGGTTCAGCAGGTCGGTGACCACCGGGTGTGCGAGCGCGTAGCCGACGCGCAGCCCCGCGAGCCCATACGCTTTCGAAAAGGTGCGCATCACCACCAAGTTCGGGTGCGCATCGAGCAGCGCACGGCTATCCGGGTACGACGGCTCGTCGACGTACTCGAAGTACGCCTCGTCGACGACGACCAGCACGTCGGGTGGGGCCGTCGCGAGCAGCCCGGCCAGCGCGTCCTGGTCGAACCAGGTACCGGTCGGGTTGTTCGGATTTGCGAGGAACACGACGCGCGTATCGGCGCTGACGAGCGCGCCGACCGCTTCAAGGTCATGCCCGAAGTCTTTCGCCGGCGCGACGCGCAACTCCGCGCCTGCCGCCTGCGACACGATCGCGTAAATCGCGAACGCGTACTGGGACATCACCGCGCTGCGGCCCGGCGCGAGGAACGCGCGGGCGATGAGTTCGAGGATGTGGTCCGAGCCGCTGCCGAGCGTGATGCAGCTGGTGTCGATGCGGTGCTTGTCGGCGAGCGCCCGCTTCAGCGCAAAGCCATTGCCGTCCGGGTACAGCGCGAGACCTGCCAGTTCAGCCTGCGCCGCAGCGAGCGCCTTCGGGCTCGGCCCCAGCGGGTTCTCGTTGGACGCGAGCTTGATGATGTCGTCGATGCCGAACTCGCGCTGCAGCTCCGCTATTGGTTTGCCGGGCTCGTACGGGCGCAGCTTCTGTACGCCCGGCACCGCGACCGACAGGAAATCAGGACGCTTCATTGCCGATTACCCTCGCGCTCAACACGCCATCGATATCCCGGATCATCGCGAGCGTTTCTGCGGACACCAGCCCCTCGAGGTCCAGCACCGTCCATGCGTGGTCGCCGCGCGAACGGTTCAGCATGTCGATGATGTTGTGGTCGCGTTTCGCGACGGCGGTCGTGATCTGGCCAACCATGTTCGGAACATTCCGGTTCGCGATCACGACGCGCGCGCCGCCCGGCACCGGCGGCAGCACCGCCTCGGGGAAGTTCACCGAGTAGCGGATGTTGCCCTGCTCGAGAAAGTCACGCAGCGTATCGGCGACCTGTACCGCGCAGTTTTCTTCGGCCTCCGCGGTCGATGCGCCGAGGTGCGGGAACGCGATCACGCGCGGGTGGGCGGCGAAACGCGGGCTCGGGAAATCGGTGACGTACGCGTGCACCCGGCCCGCGTCCAGCACCTCAAGCAACGCGTCGTCGTCGACGATGCCCGACCGTGCGAGGTTCAGCACCACCGCGCCGGTACGCAGCAACCGCACGCGCGCCTCGTTCAACAGACCGCGCGTGTGCTCGTTCAGCGGTACATGGAAGGTGACGAAATCCGAGTTCGCGACGAGGTCGTCAAGGCTGAGCGCCTGCTGTACCGACGCAGACAGCTGCCATGCGCGCTGCACCGTCAGCTGCGGGTCGAAGCCGATTACCTTCATGCCGAGCGCCTGCGCGGCGTTGCAGACCTCGACGCCGATTGCGCCGAGCCCGACCACGCCGAGCGTGCGGCGCGGCAGCTCGAAGCCGGCAAACTGCTTCTTGCCCTGTTCAGCGAGCTGGTTCACTGCCTCTGCGTCGCCCTCAAGCCCACGCGCGAACGACCACGCTTCGGCGAGGTTGCGCGCGGCAATCAGCATGCCCGCGAGCACCAGTTCTTTCACTGCGTTCGCGTTGGCGCCGGGCGCATTGAAGACCGGGATGCCTCGCGCGGTCAGCTCCGCGACAGGGATGTTGTTGACGCCCGAGCCGGCCCGCCCCACCGCCTTCACCGAATCGGGAAGCACGCGTCCATGCAGATCCGCCGAGCGCAGCATCACAGCGTCCGGCTCAGGGATGTCCGGACCGACAAGGTAGCGGTCCCGCGGAAACCGGTCGAGGCCGGTGCGGGCGATGTTGTTTAGGGTTAAGACTGAGAACATGGATCAGCCATTTTGTCTTTCAAAATCTTTCATGAAATCCACCAGCGCCTGTACGCCCTCGAGCGGCATCGCGTTGTAGATGCTTGCTCGCATCCCACCCACTGCACGGTGTCCGGCGAGGTTCAGCAAACCCGCCGCCTCTGCTTCTGAAAGGAAGCGCGACTCGAGCGAGGCATCCGCGAGCGTGAACGGTACATTCATCTGCGAGCGGTCGGCCGGCGCGACGGGGTTTGCGTAGAAATCGGAAGCGTCAATCGCGTCGTATAGCAGTTTCGCCTTGCGCGCGTTGCGTTCGGAAAGCGCAGAGACACCACCCTCGCCTTTCAACCATTCGAAAGTGAGCCCGGCGAAATACCAGGCGAGCGTCGGCGGCGTATTGAACATCGAGTCGGCTTTCTCGTGTATTGCGTAATCGAGCATCGAAGGGATATCGGCAGCTGCGCCACCGATAAGGTCTCGCCGGACGATGACGACCGCGATGCCCGCCGGCCCAATGTTCTTCTGGGCGCCGGCGTAAATGATTGCGAAGCGCGATACGTCGACCGGGCGCGACAGGATGTCCGACGACATGTCGCAGACCAGCGGCCGGTCGCCACATTCGGGCACGTCGCGGAACTGGACGCCGTGGATCGTCTCGTTGCTGGTGTAGTGCACGAACGCGGCGCCCGGGTCGAGCCGCCACTCGGACGGCGCCGGTATGCTGCGGTAACCGTCGCCCTTCGTGTCGACCGCGAGGTTCACGCGGCACAGGCGCCGGGCTTCGGCGACAGCCTTCTCCGACCAGAGCCCGGTACGGAAGTAGTCGGCGGCGTCGTTGCCACGCAGCAGGTTCAGCGGCGCCATCGCGAATTGCAGCGTCGCGCCACCCTGCAAAAACAACACCGCGTACTCGTCGGGGATGCCCATCAGCTCACGCAGGTCGCGCTCGGCGCGGTTTGCGATGCCGACGAACTCTTCGCTGCGGTGCGACATCTCCATCACCGCGAGCCCGCGTCCGTGCCAGTTGGTCAGCTCGTCGCGCGCACGCTCCAGCACGGCGTCTGCCAATGCGGAAGGACCTGCGCTGAAGTTCCAAGCGCGCCCATCCAGCCGCTCACTCCGCACCGGTGTCCTCGCCCTCGTCCTCGTCCGCTTCGATGCGCTCGATGCCGGTCAGGTGTTCGCCCTCGGAGAGCCGGATCAGGCGCACACCCTGCGTGTTGCGGCCGACGATTGAGACTTCGCTGGCGGCGGTGCGTACCAGCGTACCGGCGTTGCTGATCATCATGATCTGGTGCTCGTCGAGCACCTGGATTGCGCCGACGACCTTGCCGTTTCGTTCTGTAGTCTGAATCGAGATTACGCCCTGGCCGCCGCGCCCCTTGGTCGGATAATCGTCGACCGGCGTCCGCTTGCCGTAGCCGTGCTGCGTCGCGGTGAGTACCGCGCCGTCACCGACGATGACCAGTGATACCACGTGTTCGCCCGATGCCAGCCGGATGCCGCGCACGCCAGCCGCGGTGCGGCCCATCGTGCGAACGTTTTCCTCTTTGAAGCGGATTGCCTTGCCGTTGCTCGCGAACAGCATCACGTCGCGTTTTCCGTCAGTCAGTGCGACGTCGATCAGGTGGTCACCTTCGCGCAGGTCGACCGCGATGATGCCGTTGCTGCGTGGCCGCGAGTACGCGGCGAGCGGCGTCTTCTTCACCGTACCGTTGCTGGTCGCGAACAACAGGAAGTTGTCCTCTGGGTATTCGCGGACAGGCAACACGGCGTTGATGCGTTCGCCCTCTTCGAGCGGCAGCAGGTTGACGATCGGTCTCCCGCGCGAACCGCGGCTGGCAATCGGCACCTGATAGACCTTCAACCAATAGCACTTGCCGCGGCTCGAGAAGCAGAGCAGCGTATCGTGCGTGTTGGCAACGAAGAGCTTGTCGACAAAGTCCTCGTCCTTGATGGAGGTCGCCGAACGACCGCGCCCGCCGCGCCTTTGCGCGCGGTACGCGTCAAGCGGCTGGCACTTCGCGTAGCCCGAGTGCGACAGCGTAACGACGACGTCCTCCTCGGTGATGAGGTCCTCTAGCGTCAAATCGAGCTGGTCAGTCACGATTTCGGTTCTCCGGGGGTCGCCGAATTGCTCGCGCACCTCGAGCAGCTCGTCACGAATCACCTGCAAGAGGAGCACGGGGTCGGCCAGAATCGCGCGCAGCTCGCTGATACGGTCGAGCAGCGTGCGGTATTCGTCACGGATCTTGTCCTGCTCGAGGCCAGTCAGGCGGTGCAGGCGGAGTTCGAGGATTGCCTGCGCCTGCTCGGCGGACAGGTGGTAACGGCCATCCACCATCCCGAATTCCGGCGCCAGCCCATCGGGGCGCGACGCATCGGCGCCGGAGCGCGCGACCAGCTCGGTGACGAGCCCGGGCTCCCAGGCCTTCGCCATCAACGCGACCTTTGCCTCGGCCGGCCCTGGCGACGCCTTGATCAGCGCGATGACCGGGTCGATGTTCGCGAGGGCGACCGCGAGGCCTTCCAATACGTGCGCCCGTTCGCGCGCCTTGCGCAGGTCGAAGATCGTGCGGCGGGTGACCACTTCGCGGCGGTGGCGGACGAACGCCTCGAGGATTTCTTTCAGGTTCAGCACGCGCGGCTGACCGTCGACCAGCGCGACCATATTGATGCCGAACACGCTCTGCATCTGCGTGTGCTGGTAAAGGTTGTTCAGTACGACGTCCGGCATTTCGTTGCGGCGCAGCTCGATGACCATGCGCATGCCGTCCTTGTCGGACTCGTCGCGCAGCTCGGTGATGCCCTCAATTCGCTTCTCCTTGACCAGCTCGGCGATCTTCTCGAGCAGGCGGGCCTTGTTCACCTGGTACGGCAGTTCGGTGACGACGATCGACTGCTTGGTGCCCTCGTCGCCCTCGACGTGGCTGCGGGCTCGAACATAGATGCGGCCACGCCCGGTCAGGTAAGCCTCCTGGATGCCGCGTGCGCCGTTGATGATGCCGGCGGTCGGGAAGTCCGGCCCCGGCATGTGTTCCATCAACTCGAGCAACTCGATCTCCGGGTTGTCGATCATCGCGATGCACGCGTTGACGACCTCGGTCAGGTTGTGCGGCGGGATGTTGGTCGCCATGCCGACCGCAATGCCGGACGAGCCATTAACGAGCAGGTTCGGGATGCGCGCCGGGAAGACAGACGGCTCGGACTCGGACTCGTCGTAGTTCGGGACAAAATCGACAGTTTCCTTGTCGAGGTCAGCGAGCAGCTCATGCGCGATCTTCGCCATGCGCACTTCGGTGTAGCGCATCGCCGCGGCCGAGTCGCCGTCGACCGAGCCGAAGTTGCCCTGACCGTCGACCAGGATGTAGCGCATCGAGAACGGCTGCGCCATGCGGACAATCGTGTCGTACACCGCGGAATCGCCGTGCGGATGGTATTTACCGATCACGTCACCGACGACACGGGCCGATTTTTTGTACGGTTTGTTGTAGTCGTTGCCCAGTACGCTCATCGCGTACAGCGCACGCCGGTGGACCGGCTTCAGGCCATCGCGGACGTCAGGCAGCGCTCGACCAACGATCACGCTCATCGCGTAATCGAGGTAGGACCGCTTCATTTCATCTTCGAGATTGACCTGGAAAACTTCGCGGGCGATATCGGCCATCTGCAGGATGGTTCCTTGTGTTTCAAGCGGGGTTTCGGACCGCTGAATTCTACCACAGAGGCCGGTTTTACGGCACTCCGTCTGGTATCATTTTGCGCAGATGCCGACTGCTGAAAAACTGTACGAAGCGCGCTGGATCGTGCCGGTTGAACCGGTCGGCGAAGTGCTCGAAGGCCACGCGCTGGTCACGGCCGGTGACCGCATCGTTGCGCTGCTCCCGGTGCCGGTCGCGCGCTCGCGCTACCCCGACGCCGAGCGCATCGCGCTGCCCCGCCACTTGCTTATCCCGGGCTTGGTCAATGCGCACACGCACGCGGCGATGACGCTGCTGCGCGGCTACGCCGATGACTACCCGCTCGAGATTTGGCTGCGCGAGCACGTCTGGCCGGCCGAAGGCGCATTCGCGGGCGCGCCTGGTTTCGTGCGCGACGGCACGCGGCTCGCGATTGCCGAGATGCTGCGCAGCGGCACCACCTGCTTTGCCGACCAGTACTTCTTCGCCGACCAGGCAGCCGCCGCGTGCAGCGAAGCAGGTATACGTGCGCAGCTCGGCGTGATCGTGATCGACTTCCCTACGCCGTGGGCCAGGTCGCTCGACGAATACCTGGAAAAAGGGCTCGCGGTCCGGGACGCTTGGAAACACGACCCGCTGGTCGGTTTTGTGTTCGCGCCGCATTCCCCCTACACCGTCGGCGATGATGCGCTGACGCGGGTCCGGGTCCTCGCGAACGAACTCGATTTGCCGGTGCAAATGCACGTGCATGAGACCGCGGACGAGCTTGCTACCGCGCTGGCGGCGTCCGGCGAACGCCCGCTAGCCCGCCTCGCGCGGCTGGGCCTGCTGAACCCGTCGTTCTCGGCGGTACACGCGACGCAGCTCGACGACGCAGACATTGCCGCGCTCGCCGACAGCGGTGCGGGCGTCGTCCATTGCCCACAGTCGAACCTGAAACTTGCGAGCGGCTTCTGCCCGGTCGCACGCCTGCTCGCCGCCGGCGTAAACGTCGCACTCGGTACAGATGGTGCCGGCTCGAACAACGACCTCGACCTGCTCGACGAAATGCGCACGGCGTCGCTGCTCGCGAAGGGCGTCGCCGGTGACGCGTCGGCGCTGTCTGCGCACGCGGCGTTGCGGATGGCAACGCTTGCTGGCGCACAGGCGCTCTGCCTCACCAGTGAGATCGGCTCTCTCGAAGCCGGCAAGCAGGCGGACTTCATCGCCGTGGACCTCGACCGCGCGGCGACCACGCCGGTGTACGACCCGGTACACGCGCTCGTTTACGCGGCCACGCGCGAACAAATCACCGACGTCTGGGTCGCGGGGCGCAGGCTGCTCGCAGACGGCGCGCTAACCACGCTCGACGATGCCGAGGTGCGCGCCAACGCTCGCGCCTGGGCTCAGAAAATTAGCGCACGCCGCGCCGAGGCGGTCGCTTGAGATCCGACGCCAATGTAGACCCGCGCGAGGTTGCGCGTTTCGGCGACCTCGCCGCGCGCTGGTGGGACCCCGACGGCGAGTTGCGCACGCTGCACGACCTGAACCCGGCGCGCGTCGGATACATTGCTGCACGCTGCGAACTGCCTGGTGCACGCGTGCTCGATATCGGCTGCGGCGGCGGGCTGCTGAGCGAAGCACTGGCGGAACGCGGCGCTGTCGTTACTGGCATCGATGCAAGCGAGCGCGCGGTAGAGGTCGCGAAGCTGCACCTGCTCGAATCGGGCCTCACGGTCGCCTACGAATGCGAAACCGCTGAGGCGCACGCGGCGAAGCACCCCGGCGCGTACGACCTCGTCACCTGCCTTGAATTGCTCGAGCACGTGCCGGAACCGGCTTCGGTGGTTGCGGCATGCGCTGCGCTGGTACGTCCTGGCGGTGCAATCTGTTTTTCAACGCTGAACCGGACACCCGCTGCGTGGGCGCTGGGCGTGGTTGCCGCTGAATACATTCTCGAGCTGCTACCGCGCGGCACGCACGACTGGTCGCGCTTTATCCGCCCTTCCGAGCTCGACGCGCATGCGCGCGCGGCCGGCCTGCGCATCGCCGATGTGTCCGGGCTGCGCTACGACCCGTTCTCGCGCACCGCCGAAGTCGCCGGCGGCGTCTCGATTAATTACCTCGCGTGGTTCGAACGATGATCGATACGGTGCTCTTCGACCTCGATGGCACGCTGCTCGACACCGGCCAGGACATCGCGCACGCGTTCAACGCGCTACGTGCAGAACAGGGCCACGCGCCGGTCCCCTACCGCGCGCTGCGCGACTGCGTGTCGCACGGCGCAACCGCGATCATGCGCTGCGGCTACCCGGACTTGCAGCCCGGCGCCGAATTCGACGCCATGCGCGCACGCTTCCTCGACCTCTATGCCGGCAACATCGCGCAGCACACGCGGCTGTTCGACGGCTGGGCCGAGGTGCTGGACACGCTCGAGGCCGACGGCCTCCGCTGGGGTGTCGTCACGAACAAGCCGGCGTGGCTGACCGACCCTTTGCTGGGCGCATTGAGGCTGACAGACCGTGCTGCGTGTGCGGTGAGCGGCGATACGACGCCTTATTCAAAGCCGCATCCTGCGCCGATCCTGCGCGGCTGCGAGATTGCCGGCACGACTCCGGCCGCTGCGGTGTACGTCGGCGACGCCGAGCGCGACGTCCAGGCGGGCCGTGCCGCGGGCCTCAGGACTGCGATTGCGCTGTTCGGCTACATCGGCCCTGAAGACCGGCCGCACGATTGGGGCGCCGACGCGCTATTGGACGCGCCTGCCGACCTTACCGCCTGGCTGGATACGCTCGGCCGCAGCAAGGAGCTGCGCGCATGAACGGCTGGCTGCTCGTCGCAATGGCCGTCGGCATCGCCGTCGGCGCTGCGCTGGTCTGGATGCTGCTGCAGCGCCAGCAACGCACTCAGGCCGCGGGTGGCGATGCCATGCGCGACACCTTCCGCGCGCTCGCCGCCGAGACGCTGAACAGCAATAATGAACAGTTCCTGCGCCTCGCCGAAGAGAACTTGAAGAAATTCCAGCACCAGGCGCGCAGCGAGCTCGAGCAGAAGGAGAAGTCGATCGAGACGCTGGTCAAGCCGATCGGCGATGCGCTGAAGCGCACCAGCGAGCAGATTGAGGCGCTCGAAAAAGAGCGTCGGCAAACGCACGGCTCAATCAGCCAGTACCTGCAGAACATGCAGGAGACGCAGCAGTCGCTGCAGACCGAGACGCGCAACCTCGTGAACGCGCTACGCAAGCCCGAGGTGCGTGGCCGCTACGGCGAGATGTCGTTGCGGCGCTTGGCCGAGCTCGCCGGGATGATCGAGCATTGCGACTTCACCGAGCAGGAGACGACCGCCGACGGCATGCGGCCCGACATGATCGTGAAGATGCCGGACGACCGGCAGCTCGTGATCGACGCAAAGACGCCGATCAGCGCATACCTCGACGCGCTGGAAGCCCCGGACGACGCGTCGCGCGACGCACACCTCTTGCGCCATGTACGCCACATCCGTGACCAGGTGCAGAAGCTGTCGGCGAAGGCGTACTGGAGCCAGTTCAAACAGAGCCCGGACTTCGTCGTGATGTTCCTGCCCGGTGAGCAGTTCCTGGAGCCGGCGCTCCTTCGCCGAGCACCTCGACAAGCTCGGCCGCTCGCTGGGCAGCAGCGTCGAGACCTACAACAAAGCGGTCGGCTCGTTCGAGCGCCAGGTGATTCCGGGCGCCCGCCGCTTCCCCGAGATGGGCGTGCGCTCCGGCAAGGACATCCCGCAGCTCGACCCAATCGAAAAACTGCCGCGCGACGTCACCTCGGCGGGCGACGATGAACCCGGCGCGGGATGAGCTCGCGGCCGCTTACGCGCACTGCGCCGAGCTCGCCCGCAAGCATTACGAGAACTTCCCGGTCGCATCGCGGCTGCTCGCGCCCGAGTTGCGCGCACCGGTTTCGGTGATCTACGGTTTTGCGCGCGGCGCCGACGACCTCGCCGACGAAGGCGACGCGCCGCCCGCAGCGCGACTCGATGCGCTCGACCGCTGGGCGGCGATGCTCGACGCCGCGGCTGCCGGCAACCCGCCCGACCAGCCGGTGTTCATCGCGCTCGCCGACGTACTGGTACGCCACGCGCTGCCGCCGCAGTTGCTGCACGACCTCGTTGAAGCCTTCCGCATGGATGTGCGCCAGCGTCGGTGGGCCGACTTCGACGCGGTGCTGCACTACTGCCGCCATTCTGCAAACCCGGTCGGGCGCCTGCTGTTGCACCTCGATGGCTCAGCGACGCCGGAGAACCTTGCCGACTCCGACTACATCTGTACCGCGCTGCAGCTGACGAATTTCTGGCAGGACCTCGGCCAGGACGTCGACGAGAACGACCGTATCTACCTGCCTGAGGACGAGATGGCGCGCTACGGCGTCACGGTCGAGCAACTACGCGAGCACCGCGTGACGCCGGCGCTGGTCGACCTGATGGCGTTCCAGTGCGACCGCACGCGCCGGATGATGCGCGATGGCGCCGCGCTGACCGGCCGCCTGCGTGGACGCATGCGGCTTGAGATCGCGGTCGTCGTGCAAGGCGGCCTGCGCATCCTGGAGAAACTCGACGCCGCGGCCGGCGACCCGTTCGCGCGACCGCGCCTGCATTCGTCCGATTGGCCGCTATTGCTGTGGCGCGCGTTGCGCGCGGTGCCGGGCGCATGACAGGATTGAGCGCAATGACACCGGAACAGTATTGTCAGGAGAAGACGGCCACCAGCCGTTCGAGCTTCTACCACGCCTTCCAGTTCCTGCCGGCGCGTGAGCGTGCCGGGATTACCGCGCTGTATGCGTTCTGCCGCGAGGTTGACGACGTCGTCGACAACGTACGCGAAGAAGAAGTCGCCCGCGCGAAGCTTGACTGGTGGCGGAGCGAGGTCGACCGCCTGTTTGCCGGCGCGCCGCAGCACCCTGTTACGCGCGCGCTGGCCGAGGTCCGCGAGCGCGTGGACCTGCAACCGGAATACTTCCACGAAATCCTCGACGGCATGCAGATGGACCTCGACCATGACGGCTACGAGACCTTCAGCGAGCTGCAGCTTTACTGCTGGCGCGCTGCGGGCGTCGTCGGGCTGCTGTCCGCGGCGATCTTCGGCTATGACGACCGCGGCACTGAGCGCTACGCGCAGGAGCTCGGCATCGCGTTCCAGCTGACCAATATCATTCGTGATGTCGGCGAGGACGCCCAGCGCGGGCGTGTGTACCTCGCGCGCGAGGACCTCGCACGCCACGGCGTCGGTGCTGACGAATTGACTGCAGACACCACCTCGCCGGCGCTGGCCGCCGTACTGAAAGAGTACGCGGAGCGTGCGCGCGGCTTTTACCGCAAAGCTTATGCGGCATTGCCCGACGGCGACCGCTACCGACAGCGCAGCGGCCTGATGATGGCGGCGATATACGAGCGCCTGCTTGACCGGCTCGAGCGCGATGGTTTTCACGTACTCGAACGGCGCGTGTCGCTGAACCCGCTGCACAAGCTCTGGCTCGCGTGGCGCACCGCGAGCACCGAGGAACGCCGGCACCGGCGCGCGTTGCGCGGATGACCGATTCCGGCCGAGTTGCCGTTATCGGCGCGGGTTGGGCCGGCATCGCCGCAGCGGTCTCGCTGGTCGAGCGCGGTATCCCGACGATCCTGTTCGACGCGGCGCCGCAACCCGGCGGGCGGGCGCGCACCGCGCCGGCGCTTGGCATCGAGGTCGACAATGGCCAACACATTGCAATCGGGGCGTACACGGCGGTACTGGACCTCGCACGCTCGATTGGTCTTGCACCGGAGCGCGTATTCGTACGCATCGCGCTCACGCTGCAGCAGCGCGACGCCACGGGCATACTGCTGTCGCTACGCGCACCGAAAGACGCAGGCCAGGTCGGCCTTGCGTTCGCGTTCGCCACGGCGCGCGGATTGTCTGCGGGCCAGAAGCTCAAGATGGCGCGCAACTGGCCGCGGCTGCTGAATGCGCCGGCAACCGACATCTCCGTATCCGAATTCCTGCGCGCGGTCGGCCAGCCGGAGCGTGCGATCAAGCTGCTGTGGGACCCGCTTTGCATCGCGACGCTGAACACCGCGCCCGACCGCGCGTCGGCGCAGCTATTCGTGCGCGTGCTGAAAGAGTCCTTTGATGCGGCGTGCAGTGGCGCCGCCGACCTGATGCTGCCAGCGTGCGACCTTGGCGCCGCGCTGCCGCAGCCAGCCGTCGCGTGGCTGCACGACCGCGGCGTTGCGGTGCACCTCGGCGAACGGATTACCGGCTTGGAGACGGACGGGCGACGGTTTAAGTTAGCGACCGGCCGGCGCGAGTACGAAGTGCGCAGCGTGGTCGTCGCAGTGCCGCCTGATTCCTGCGCGCGCCTCATCGAAGGCATCCCGGCACTCGCCAGCGTCGCTGCCACGTACGCACGCATCGGCACGCAACCAATCTGTACCGTGTACCTGCGCTACCCACCTGAAGTCGCGCTACCGTTCCCGGTGCTCGGCCTCACCGGCACCACGACGCAATGGCTGGTGGACCGCCGCACCTGCGCGCAGGACGGCGTAATCGCCGCCGTCATCAGCGCCGACGGCCCCCACATGGCGTTGTCGAATGAAGAACTCATCTCGCTGGTGCAGGAGGAAATCGGCCGCTGCGTGCCCGAGTTGCCCCCCGCCAGTGACGCGCGCGTCATCCGCGAGAAGCGCGCAACCTTCGACGCGGTGGTCGGTATCGAGGCGCTGCGCCCCGCTGCCGCGACCGCGGTCCCCGGCCTGGTGCTCGCCGGCGACTGGACGGCGACCGGCCTGCCCGCGACACTTGAAGGCGCGGTCCGCAGCGGCCGCACCGCGGCCGAAATGTTGCTACAAATTAAACCAACTGTGGGAGCGGATCTGTGATCCGCCATTGACTATGACACCGAGATCTATACCCAAGCGCTACCGCCCCGCTCCCGACACCCTCGCTGGCCGGGTCATCCTCATCACCGGCGCCAGCGACGGCCTCGGCCGCGCGACCGCGCTGCTGGCCGCAGAATGCGGCGCAGACCTCGTTCTGCTCGGACGCAATGCGAAGAAGCTCGAAGCGGTCGCGGATGAGATCGAAAAGAAAGGCGGCAAGGCACCGGCGTTGCACGCGATGGATTTCGCATCGGCCACCTGGCCCGACTACCTCGCGCTCGCGCACACGCTGGCAGACAAGTACGGGCGCCTCGACGGCCTGCTGCACAACGCAGGCATCCTCGGCGACCGTTCGCCGCTGCTCCACTACGATGTCGCGACCTGGCAGCAGGTGATGACGGTCAATGTCACCGCGCCGTTCATGCTGACGCGCGCGTGCCTCGGCCTGCTCGGCCAGTCGGAGGACGCGAGCGTCGTGTTCGTGTCGAGCGGCGTCGGCCGTAAGGGCTATGCGCACTGGGGTGCGTATTCGGTGTCGAAGTTTGCGCTGGAGGGCCTGTCGCAGATCCTAGCCGAAGAGACCGCCGAGAACACCCACATCCGTGCGAACGCGCTGAACCCCGGTGGCGTGCGCACCGCGATGCGGGCAGCTGCGTTCCCCGGCGAAGACCGCGACCGTTTACCGACACCCGAGGACATCGCCCCGGCGTTCATCTGGATGCTCGGTGAGTCGAGTAAAGGGCACACGGGCGAGACGTTCGACGCCCAATGAGGAATCGCGAATCACAGATTCGCTCCCACAGGCCAGAAGGCCGCTCCGAACAGGCATAAAAAACCCGGCCGGCGATCGCTCGCCGGCCGGGTTGGTGTAGCGACTTCAAGTACTGCTTACGGAGCAGGCACCCAACGGAAGCAAATTGCGCGGCCATCGACGATCTGGCCGAGGTTCGCATCGTTGTAGGCGACCTGCACACCCTCATCACCGAACAGGTTCTCGATGCCGATCGTGGTGTTCGCCAGGTGGGCGTTCGAGGTCACGTGGTTGTACGCGAACACGATGTCCCAGAATCCAGGCGTCAGCGACGGATTGCGGCGCATCGCGATCTGGTAGCTGAGCGCCGGCGCCGTGGACCCGAACTCGGATACGCGGCGGAAGTCGGCGATCAACCAGGTTGTACCCGCCGTCGCAAGACGCACGCCGCGGTCGTTCGCGACATCGGCGACGAGCTGCCAGTCGTGCCATGCCGGCGCGAGCAGGTTGTTCGGCTGCAGCGACGACGGGATCGGCTGGTTGACCCACGGCGCACCACTCTGGTTCACCTGGCCGGCATTCGGGAGGAACGCAAAGCCATCATCCCGGAAGTGCACACCTTCGCTGAAGTACTGGCCGTGCATCCAGATTGGCGCGGTTACGGTCAGCGAGACCGTACCGCCGGCCGCGACGCTGAACGACGCCGGAGCGCTGACGCTGAGGCCCGCAGCCGATGACGAGGTGGTGACCGCCCAGTTGGTGCCGACCGAACCCGTGCTGCGCAGCGTCCGCGTCCAGCTGCAAGTACCGTTGCAGTTCTGGTTCGCAAAGCTCGCGAGGTTAAGGTTCGCCAGGTTCCCACCCGCGTTGCCTGCCTCGAAGTTCGCGCGCGTCTCGTGCAGTACGAGCCCGGCACGCGCAGCCTGGTCGACCCTCACGCGACCGCCGCCGATGTAGAACGGCGTCGCCTGCGTGGTCGCGTCCGGTTGCAGTACGCCATCGATGCGACCCGTGGTCATCAGCGCCGACTTGACCTCAAGCGGGCTCCAGTCAGGATGCAACGCCGAAACCAGCAATGCTGCGCCGGCGACATGCGGGCTCGCCATCGAGGTGCCGCCGATCATCACGTAGCTGTCCGGATTCGGCGTGTACGCCGCAAGGACCGACGCGCCTGGCGCCGCGACATCCGGCTTCAGGATGTTGCCGGCCGGGCCACGGCCGCTCGACAGCACGACGATATCGCCGTTACCGTCCGAGAAGCTGGCCTGAGGCGTGCCGCCAATCGACATATACGCAACGCTGTGGCTGCTCGCCCAGTCGACCAGCATCTGGCCGTGCAAGTTCGACACCATCACCGAGGGGATTGTGTTGGCCTGCTGCGCGCCCATCACGATCGGCGGGCCGTTCGCATTGTTGTAGATGACCGCCGCGACCGCACCGGCAGCCGCCGCGTTGTCAGCCTTTAGTGCAAAGCCGCAGGTGCCGCGGCTGATCAGCGCGATCGCGCCATCGAACGCGCCGGCCGGGAAGGGTGCGCAGCCTTCGAAGTTGCCCGGCGACACGGCTTCGGCCCAGCGGTATTCGACCTTGCCGGCATTCAGGTCCTCGCCTTGGCCATGAAGCTGGCCGCGACCCTTGCCCTGGCTGCCGATACCGACGGTCGTGAAGCCGATGTCGGTGACCGGGACGGGGCTGGTGCCAGCGACTCCGCCGAGGTTCAGTGGTGCGCCGGCAATCGGCGCCGGGCCGGTCACGGAGACCGGGTGGGCGACGATACCGTTGTGCGAGACCGAGGCGACCGTGGTCATCCAGCCACCGCGGTGGCTGACTGTGCCGGCACTATTTGGGTTGAAGTTGCCCGCGGCGGCCGCAACGAAGATGCCGGCGTCCGCTGCGCGCAGGAACGCGAGCGACGCAAGGTCGCCTCCTGGGTTCGTGCCACCGCCAATCGAGAAGTTCAGCGCATCGACGCCGTCGAAAATCGCTTGGTCAATCGCTGCCGCCGAGTCCGCGGTGTTGCAGAGTGTGCTCGGGCCACCGCAGACGCGGTAGGAAATCACATTCGCACGCGGGGCGACGCCGCTTAGATTCACATTGGCGCCATTGTAGTTGATCGTGACCTTGTTGCCCGCTGATGTGCTGGCGACGTGCGAGCCGTGGCCGTTCTCGTCGAACGCGCCGAGGTTCGGGAAGGTGCCCCATGCGTTGAGGAAGTAGTACGCACCGACCAGCTTGTCGTTACAGACGTAGTCCGGCTGGTGCAGCGGATGCGACGCATCGCAGACGCCGACGAAGTTACCGGAGCCGTACGGATTCGTATGCACGTAGCCGTCGGTGGGGTCGGTCGCGGCGAACGAAGGCGATGCCCAGTTCACACCGGTGTCGATGATGCCGACCACCATGCCTTCGCCTTCGGTCTGCAGCCCGGCCGGGCCGTTCCAGACCTCCGCGGCGCCAATCCAGGTCGGGCCGGCGTAGGTCGATGGTGCGTGGTTCTCGGAGCGGATGATCGCGGCGACGGACGGGTCCTTCGCCAGCGCGCGTGCTTCCTGTCCGCTGATGCGCACCGCGACGCCGTTCAGCACCTCGGTGTAGGTGTGCACGACCTGTGGGCTACGGGACAGGGTCTCGGTGCTGCTGCGCACGAATGCCTGCTGCTTGCCGCGCAGATGCGCCCGGTAGTTACGCGCGTTCTCGCTGCGCACATCGGGACGGTTGCCGCGTCCGCGAGGGACCGCTTCGAAGCCTTCTCGGTTGCCGCGGTACGATGCGACCGGTTCGTCCTTCATCATCACCACGTACACTTCGACTTCTGACGAGGTCGCTGCGCTCGCTGGGATAATCGGCGCACCTGTGTACACGATTTCGACGGCGGAAACGGATTGGAACGGGTTTGCATCTTGTGCGTAGGCGTTGTTTGGCACGCCCTGAGCGGATATGACGACGGCGCTCGCCGCCAGCAGCAGGCTTCTGTAATGCATGTTCGAAATCCTCCGGAACCGGTGTGGTGCAGCTCGACCCAGCTGGGTACGAAGACTAGGTTATAACACCTATTTCCGTCTCAGGAAATCACCTTAGGCTTTGGGATTTTTGTGCAGGTCGGCGGCTTCGAGCAGCGCATCTATTTCTTCAGGGGTCGCGTAGCGAAATTTGCCGCGGCGCAGGCCCGGTGGCATTTGGATGGGCCCGTAGCGGACGCGGGTCAAGCGACTGACTTGGATCTCTTGGCTTTCCCACAGCCGCCGCACTTCGCGGTTGCGGCCTTCCTTCAGCACGACATGGTACCAACGGTTGGTGCCCTCGCCACCTGCCGGCGCGATGCGTTCGAACTTCGCGAGCCCGTCGCCGATGTCCACGCCAGCCAGCAGTCGCTTGATAACCTCAGGCGACGGCTCGCCGCGTACGCGGACCGCGTACTCGCGTTCGACCTCGCGGCTCGGGTGCATCAGCGCGTGCGCGAGTTCGCCGTCGGTGGTGAGGATTAGCAGGCCGCCGGTATTGAAATCCAGGCGCCCGATTGAAACCCAGCGCCCACCCTTGTCCGGTTTCGGCAGCGTGTCGAATACGGTCGGACGGCCGTCCGGGTCGCGCCGTGTGGTCAGTTCACCATCGGGCTTGTGGTAGAGCAGCACCTGACGGGGCGCGGCACGCAGCGTTTTCAGCGCAATAGTCTTGCCGTCGACCCGTACCCGCGGGTTCTCGGGCATCTTCATGCCCAGCTCGGCCCGCTCCCCGTTGACCATCACCCGCCCATCGCGGATCCATTGCTCGATCTCGCGGCGCGACCCGAGGCCCGCGGCCGCCAGCACCTTCTGGACGCGTTCCCCGGCGCTCACTTACCGACCGCGACCTCGGACTCGTCGTCATCGAGCGTTGCCGGCTCTTCGGCGCTGTGCACTTCCTGTTCCGGCGCCGGACCGTTGGGGTCATCGAGCGGAAGCTCGACGTTCAGGCTATCGATGTCGCGCAGTTCCGCGAGTGTCGGCAGCTCGTCGAGGCTGCGCAGGCCGAAGTAGTCGAGGAACTCGCGCGTAGTGCCGTACAGGGCAGGCCGTCCAGGCACGTCGCGGTGGCCGACGATGCGGACCCACTCGCGTTCGAGCAGCGTCTTCATGATGGACGTACTCACGGTGACGCCGCGCACATCCTCAATCTCGCCGCGCGTGATCGGCTGGCGGTACGCGATGAGCGCAAGCGTCTCGAGCAACGCGCGTGAGTAACGCGACGGGCGCTCTTCCCACAGGCGGCTGACCCACTCGGAGTAACCGGTCCGCACCTGGATGCGCCAACCGCTTGCGACCTGCTTCAGCTCGAACGATCGTCCCGCGCAGTCTGCTTCAAGCGCGACCAGCGCCGCCCGCACCGCATCGCGCGTCGGCTGCGCCGCATCCTCGCCGAACACGGCCAGGAGCTGTTCGAGGCTCAGCGGCCGGCCCGCGGCCAGCAGCGACGCCTCAACAATGTGCTTGATTCTGTTTTGGTCCATTTGAATGCTCATTCGGTGGTGAGGGCGATGTCGTCGAGCGCGACATCACCGTCGGCGGTGGACGCCGAAGCGGCCTTCACGTGTATCGGCGCGTACGGCTCGGCCTGCACGATTTCGACCAGGGCTTCCTTCACGAGCTCGAGGATGGCGAGGAAGGTCACGACGACACCCTGACGCCCCTCTTCCGGTTTGAATAGCGACGCGAAGTCAGTAAACGTTTCGGCGTGCAACACGCCGAGCACCTCGCCCATCCGCTGGCGTACCGACAGCGCCTCGCGCTGAATGTGGTGGTGCGCAAACATCTCAGAACGCTGCAGCGCTTCGCGGAATGCAAGCAGCAGCTCCTTCAGCGTGATATCCGGCAGCAGTTGCAGGACCTTGCGTTCGGGCGCTTCGGCGCTCGCTTCGAACACGTCGCGGTGCAGCCGCGGTAGCGCCTCGATATCCTCAGCTGCCTGCTTGTAGCGCTCGTATTCCTGCAAGCGCCGGATCAACTCGGCGCGCGGGTCTTCTTCGTCGTCGCCGAGACCTTCGGGCCGCGGCAGCAGCATGCGCGACTTGATCTCGGCGAGCATCGCGGCCATCACGAGATACTCGGCAGCGAGTTCCAGCCGCATCTCCTGCATCAGGTCGATGTAGCCCATGTACTGGCGCGTGATTTCGGCAATCGGAATGTCCAGCACATCGAGGTTCTGCCGCTTGATCAGGTAGAGCAGGAGGTCCAGCGGCCCCTCGAAGGTCTCGAGGAACACCTCGAGTGCGTCTGGCGGGATGTACAGGTCGCGCGGCAACGACAGCATCGGCGCCCCCTGCACCATTGCAAACGGCATCTCCGACTGTTCCGGTCCGGTGCTCACAGGTAGTTCAGCCCCATCACTTGGCGCACGTCAGCGAGCGTATCGCGCGCAGCGTCGCGCGCAGTGTCGTTGCCCTCCGCGACAATCGTGCGCACCATCTGCGAATCGCCGGCAATCTCTTCGGCGCGTGCGCGGATTGGGCCAACTTCGGCCTGCACGGCTTCGACGATCGGCTGCTTGCACTCCAGGCAGCCGATGCCGGCACTACGGCACCCGGTTTGCACCCAGTCTTTCGTCTTGTCGTCCGAATAAACCTTGTGCCATTCCCAGACCGGGCACTTCTCAGGCTCACCGGGGTCGTCGCGGCGCACGCGCGCCGGGTCCGTCGGCATCCGTTTGATCTTCTCTTCGATGTCCTTGTCGGACTCGCGCAGCGTGATGGTGTTGCCGTACGACTTCGACATCTTCTGCCCGTCGAGACCCGGCATTTTCGACGCCGCGGTCAGGAGCGCCTGCGGCTCCGGCAGGATCGTGCGCCCAGCCCCCTCGAGGTACCCAAGCAGACGCTCACGGTCGGACAGCATCAGGTTCTGCTGGCCTTCGACCAATGCCTGACCGGTTGCCAGCGCGTCGGCGTCGCCCCGCTCGCTGAAACGCTTCTTCAACTGCCGGTACAACCGCGCGTTCTTACTGCCGAGGCGCTTGATTGCTTCCTCGGCCTTTTCCTCGAAACCGACTTCGCGCCCGTACAGGTGGTTGAAGCGGCGTGCGATCTCGCGGGTAATCTCGACGTGTGCGACCTGGTCCTCGCCGACCGGTACAAACTGTGGCCGGTACATCAGGATGTCGGCACTCTGCAGCACTGGGTAGCCAAGAAAGCCATAGGTCGCGAGGTCGCGCTCGCGCAGCTTCTCCTGCTGGTCCTTGTATGTCGGTACGCGCTCGAGCCAGCCGAGCGGCGTGACCATCGACAGCAGCAAGTGCAGCTCCGCGTGCTCGGACACGCGCGATTGCACGAAGATGCACGCGCGACCCGGGTCGATGCCGACTGCGAGCCAATCAACGAGCATGTCCCACGCAGCGCCCGCGATGCCGCTCGGGTCCGCGTAGTGCGTGGTCAGTCCGTGCCAGTCGGCAACGAAGAAGAAGCAGTCGTACTCGTGCTGGAGCCGCAGCCAGTTTTTCAGCACACCATGGTAATGCCCAAGGTGCATCGCACCGGTCGCGCGCATGCCCGATACGACCCGCTGGTCGCCCAATGAACTAGAACTCAAACCGTACCCCTCACAGGACTAGACCGATGAAGAACCCGGTCAATGCATAGATCGGCGGACCGATCACATTCCACAGTATGCCCAGCATCAAAAGCCCGAGCACAATCCAGATACCGAACGGCTCCAGCCGGTCGTACTTCCAAGACAGCGGACCCGGCAGCAACGCGCTGACGACCCTTCCCCCATCGAGCGGCGGAATCGGCAGCAGGTTCAGCACGCCGAGCAGCACGTTCGCAAATACCCCGACGCCACCCATCAAAATCAGGAACAGCGCCGCGCCTGGCGCGACCTCGACCAACGCGCGGCCGCCGAACATCACGCCGGTCCAGATGACCGCCATCGCCAAATTCGCCAGCGGGCCGGCGGCGCCCACTATCGCCATGTCCTTACGTTTGCGCGCCAGGTTTTCGACCGTGACCGGTACCGGCTTTGCCCAGCCGAACAGGAACGGCGTCGGCAGCAACAACATGATCGCCGGCACCAGCACCGTGCCGACAGGGTCCATGTGCTTCAAAGGGTTCAGCGTCAGTCGCCCCAGCATCTCAGCGGTGCGGTCGCCACGCATCCGCGCCGCCCAGCCATGGGCGACCTCGTGCAGCGTGATGGCGAAAAGGACCGGAAGCGCCGCGACGGCGAGCACCTGGATCATGCTCATCGCCTGCAACTGACCGAAAACGAACTGGAGACCTTCCATATTCTGCGTAGTATAAGGGTTCCGGCGCTTACGCGGCGCTGAACACGGAAACGTCCCCGCGCCCCGTCCGCACCACCTCCGGGTCTCCTCCACCGCTGAAATCCACGACCGTTGTCGGCTCGATGCCGCAGTTGCCGCCGTCTATGACGAGCTCGACCTGGTGTTCGAGACGCTTGCGGATCTCGTCGGGGTCATTGAGTGGCAATGGATCGCCGGGAAGTAACAGCGTCGAGCTCATCAGCGGTTCCCCGAGCTCTTCGAGCAACGCGTGGGCGATTGCGTGGTCCGGCACACGGATGCCGATCGTGCGCCGCTTCGGGTTCTGCAGGCGCCGCGGCGTTTCGCCGGTCGCCTTAAGGATGAAGGTGTACGGCCCCGGGGTATGGGCTTTCAGCAGCCTGTATACCCAGTTATCGACGCGCGCGTAGGTCGCGATCTCAGACAGGTCGCGGCACACCAGCGTGAAGTTGTGGTGGTCGTCCGTTTCCCTGATGCGGTGGATGCGGTCCATCGCCTGCTTGTTGCCGATCTGGCAGCCGAGCGCATAGCACGAGTCGGTCGGGTACACGACCAAGCCGCCGCCGCGGACGATTGCCACCGCCTGATGGATCAGCCGTTTCTGTGGATTGACCGGGTGAACCTGAAAGTACTGTGCCATTGCAGGGCGGATTTTACGCCTATAGCGTACAATTCACCGCTGCATGTTCGCGCTACTACTCGATTTCCTGCCGGTTCTGTTGTTCTTTGCGGCCTACAAACTGTCGGACCTGATGGTCGCGACGGCCGTGCTTATCGTGGCGACGCTGGTCCAGACCGCCATCACCTGGGCCCGCACCCGCACAGTGAAGAAGCTCAATCTTGTCGTCGCCGGCCTCGTGCTGGTATTCGGCGGCCTGACGCTGCTGCTCGAAAGCGAAATCTGGGTGAAGTGGAAGCCGACGGCTGTGTACTGGATGTTCGCCGCGGTGTTCGCCGGCAGCGAGTGGATTGGCGCGAAGTCGATCGTGCGCCGCATGTTCGATACACAGATGACGCTGCCTGATTTCGCTTGGCGGCGCCTCAACTTCGCGTGGGTTGCCTTCTTCACGCTCGGCGGCGTGCTGAACCTCTGGGTTGCGTACAACTTCAGCACCGACACCTGGGTCAACTTCAAGTTGGCCGCCGCAATCGGTCTACCGCTGTTGTTCGCGCTCGCGCAGGGCTTCTATGTCGCGCGGCACGCAATCGAGACACCAGAAGCATGACGCCGGCCGAGCGTCCGAACGCCATTCGCACGCGGCTCGAGCAGGCGCTCGCGCCCTGCGAGGTCGACGTGCAGGACGCCAGCGCCCGCCACGCGGGCCACGTCGGCGCGCGCGATGGGCGCGGCCATTTCTCCGTAACCGTGGTCAGCCCTGCATTTGATGGGCAGGACCGCATTACCCGCCACCGCGCCGTCTATGGCGCGCTCAGCGATTTGATGGACACCGACATCCACGCGCTCTCGATACGGGCGCTCACCCCAAAGGAAAAGCCATGAACAGAATCACCCTATCCATCGCCCTGCTCGCCGCGGTCGCGCTCACCGGCTGCGACCGGATGGAGCAGACCGCTGCGCCAACCGGCGATGTGGTCGCGACCGTGAACGGCCAGCCGATTACGCAAGGTCAGCTCGACATCTACTCGGCCCGCCGTGGCGCCCAGATGCCGCCCGCTGACCTGATTAACGACCTCATCAGCATCGAGCTCCTGAGGCAGGCGGCAGAGCGTGCCGGCATCCACGAACGGCCCGAAGTCGCCGGCGAACTCGCAACGCAACGCGCAGCGATCCTGGCCCAGGCCGTGGTCCGTGAGCGGCTCGATAGCCACACCATCAGCGACGCAGATATCGCTACCGAATACGAGCGCTATATCGCCGAAGAAATCGGCGAGGAGATGCACGCTCGGCACATCTTGGTCCCGACTGTGGAGCAGGCACGTGAGCTCATCGCAGCGCTGGAAGCCGGCGGTGACTTTGCCGAACTGGCCGCGGAGCATTCGCAGGACGGCAGCGCACAGCAAGGCGGCGACTTGGGCTGGTTTGAGCCCGGCATGATGGTCGAGTCGTTCTCAGAAGCGGCCGCGGCGCTTGAGGTCGGCGCGTTCACGCGCGAGCCGGTCCAGAGCCAGTTCGGCTGGCACGTCATAAAGCTCGAGGGCCGACGCACCGCCGAGGCCCCGCCGTTCGAAAGCGTTCAGAACGAGATCCGGAGTTACCTGCAGAGCCAGATGGTCGAGGCCTGGGTCAACGAGCTACGCGGAGAGGCCGAAATCAGCCTACAGACGGACGAGGCAAATTAGGCAAAAAATGCCAAAGTGTGACAGCGGTCACACTTTGTCGGGAAAGTCAGCCCTAAAGTAGGAAGCGTCTGCAGGGTTGGCAGATCGTGACCACACGGCGGGATGGCTCCCTCCCTGCCCAGAACGCCGTGATGAGTCCAGGACGGACCAGGTCGCGATAGATTCCACCCTCTTACGAGCCCGGTGCTTCGGTACCGGGCTTTTTTTATGGGGTTCCGCGCGCTTCCTGCAGGGCGTAGAACCGCGTCCGCACCATCTCGATGCGCATGCGATTCTCGCCGCTGTCCGGCATGTTGCGTCGCGGGGTCGAACGGACCTGGATGAGTTGCTCACCCGGAGGGAGGTAAAACTCGGCGATGTCGAGCGTCGTTGCAGCGCCGCTGGCTTCGCGGCCGGCGAACTCGACGCGAAGGTAGCTGGGGTGGATCGACACTACTTGCGCGTCCCTGAAGGTACGCAGGACAGACAGGAGGTCGTTCCGGGCATCGACTCGGTTCGAAACGAACACGAGCGGGGCTATGAGGTTACCCGGGTTCGTCGCCTGGCTGGATACGCAGCCATGCAAGTCCGCGCAGGCAGCCAACTGGCCGTCCTGCACACCCCACTGGGGCGCGAGCAGGCCCCGCGCGCAGCCGGTGGCGAGCACGGTGATGGACAGCACTATCGCGATGCGTGACTTCATGTTTGACAGACCCTCCCCGCCCGACATCATAAACGCCCTTTCCGGGCATCTGCCAGCATGCGCTCAAGACCGGCTTCATCCAGCATCGGGATACCGAGCGTCTCCGCCTTGTCCTTTTTTGAGCCGGCATCCGCGCCAACCACCACGAAATCGGTTTTTTTCGACACGCTGCCGGTGACGCTGGCGCCGAGCGCGGTGAGCGCATCCTTCGCCTGGTCCCGGGTGATGCCTGACAGGGTGCCGGTCAGCACGAAAACCTTACCGGCGAGGGGCCCGTCAGCGTCGTCGCCGGCTTGCGGTGCAGCTTCCGTGGCCCGCAGCCCAACCTGCGAGAGCTTGTCGAGCACCTTCAGGTTCTCCGGCTGCTCGAAGAACGCCTTCACCTGCTCTGCCACCACGGGCCCGACATCCGGGACCGCCATCAATGCATCGAGCCCGGCATCCCGAACCGCGCCCAGGCTGCCGAAGCGGCGGGCAAGCGACTGGGCGGTGGCCTCACCTACCTGCGGGATGCCGAGCGCGTACAGAAGGCGGCCAAGATCGACCGGCTTCGCACGCACAGCATCGAAGCGGGCGCGCAAGTTCTGCGCCGATTTCTCGCCCATGCGCTCAAGGCCCGCGAGCGTCTCCACCGACAATCCAAACAGATCGGCCGGATCGTGCACGAGCGCGTTAGCGACCAGCTGCTCAACCAACTTGTCACCAAGGCCTTCGATGTCGAGCGCGCGCCGTTGCGCGAAATGCAGCAGCGAACCGACGCGCTGCGCCGCGCATCCAAGCCCACCGCTGCAGCGCGCAACCGACTCGCCCTCGGCGCGTACGACGTCCGACCCACACACCGGACACTGCTTCGGCAGCTGCACGATGCGCGTACCCTTCGGCCGCTCTTCGAGTAATACCCGCACGACTTCCGGGATCACATCGCCCGCGCGGCGTACGACGACGGCGTCGCCGGCGCGCACGTCCTTGCGGTGCACCTCGTCGATGTTGTGCAGCGTCGCGTTACTGACTGTAACGCCGCCGACCGCAACGGGCTCGAGCCGGGCGAGCGGAGTCACGGCGCCGGTCCTGCCGACGGTGAAGTCGACTGCGCGCACGCGCGTGACCGCCTCCTCGGCCGGGAACTTATGCGCAATCGCCCAGCGCGGTGCACGCGCTACGAATCCGAGTTCGCGCTGCAGGTCGACGCGGTCGACCTTGTAAACGACGCCATCGATTTCATACGCAAGGTCACCGCGCCGCCTGCCGATGCCGTCGTAGTAGTCCACGAGTCCGTCGACGTTCGCGACCACCGCGGATTCCGGGCACACACGCAGGCCCCACTCGCGGAAGCACGCGAGCGCTTCGCTCTGCAACTTCCACGGCAGTTCGTCGGCGACCTCACCCCAGCCATAGCAAAACAACTCGAGGGAGCGAGTTGCTGTAATTGACGGGTCGAGCTGACGCAGCGCGCCGGCCGCCGCATTGCGCGGGTTCGCGAAGAGCTTCTCGCCGGCTTCCTGCTGGCGCGCGTTCAGCTGCTCGAAACCGCGCCGTGGCATGAACACCTCGCCCCGGACTTCTAGCGTTTGCGGCCACCCGGTGCCGCGCAACTTCAGCGGCACCGAACGCAATGTGCGCAGGTTTGCGGTGATGTTCTCGCCGGTTAAACCGTCGCCACGCGTTGCACCACGGGTGAAACGGCCATTCTCGTAGATGAGCGTGACAGCGAGCCCGTCGAGCTTCGGCTCGGCGACGAAAGAAATGTCTCCGGCCAAATCGAGCCGGTCGCGGATACGCTTCTCGAACGCAATGACTTCGTCGTCGGCGAACGCGTTGTCCAGTGACAGCATCGGAACCGTGTGCGCGACCGGCTCGAAGCCGGCGGCGGGGCCGGCGCCGATACGCTGCGTCGGCGAGTCAGGCGTTATGAGGCCTGGGTGCTGTTCCTCAAGCGCTTGCAGTTCGCGGAACAGCTTGTCGAATGCGGCGTCGGAGACCTCAGGGTCGTCCAGCACGTAATAGCGGTAGTTGTGGTGCTCGATCTGCTCGCGCAGCCGCGCCGCGCGCTGCTGGATTTCGTCCGTGACGCGTCGCTCAGGCATCACGCGCACGGGCGCGCTGCCGCGCTTCGTATTCAGCGACGCGTTCGCGCAGGTGGGCCTCGGTCTGTTTCGTCATCGCGCTGCGCGTCTCGTCGAGCACTTCGCCGTCGAGCGCATCTGCGAGACCGCGCGCGCACGACAGCATCCTTTCGAGCGTCGCGCCACCCGGCAGCGGCCCGGGTAACACCGCGAACAAGGACACACCCGGCGTCTCAATCAGCGTCTCTGGATGCAGCGGGTCGAATGAACCCGGCTCGACCATGTTGGCGACCGAGAACACTTCGCCCTCACTGTCGTCCAGGTGGTGGAAGATGTCCATGCGGCCAAACGAGAGCCCAGCATCAATCAGCGCCGGGAATAGTTCGGTGCCTGATACGGGGGTGCGGGCTTTGACGTGTAGCTGCACGATGTACTCGTCAGTCACCGGGGCATTCGTGGCCCGCATCCCGCGCAGCGCTTCGATGTCTTCGCGCCGCAAGCCAGGTTCCATCACGTCGTTGAGTTCGGGCAGGTCGTCGCGCACCGCGTCGATCAGGTTCTCGTCGATCGGTCGCCGCTTAGGCTTGGCCGCGTAACGGCCGTACAGCCAGATTGCCACGATGACCGCGGCGCCTACCGCCAGCAGCACCCAGCGCAGTTCCGCCATCGCTTACATCGCAGCCATCTGCACGGCTTCGTCGATGTCGACGGCAACCAGGCGCGAAACGCCCGGCTCCTGCATCGTGACGCCGGTCAGTTGCTGCGCCAGCTCCATCGTCAGCTTGTTGTGCGTAATCATGATGAACTGCACCCGCCGCGACATCTCACTTACGCGCTCACAGAAGCGGCCGACGTTCGCATCGTCGAGCGGTGCGTCAACCTCGTCCAGCATGCAGAACGGTGACGGGTTCAACTCAAAGATCGAGAAAATGAGCGCGACCGCGGTAAGCGCTTTTTCGCCACCCGAGAGCAGGTGGATTGTGCTGTTGCGCTTGCCGGGCGGACGCGCCATTACAGTGACGCCGGTGTCGAGCAGGTCGTCGCCCGTCAGCTCGAGGTAGGCGTGACCGCCGCCGAACAGCTTCGGAAACGCCGCCTGCAAGCCGGTGTTCACCCTGTCGAATGTCTCCTTAAAGCGTGTGCGCGTCTCGCGGTCAATCTTGCGGATTGCGTTCTCCAGCGTCTCGAGCGCGTCGGTGAGGTCCTTATACTGCGCGTCGAGCTTCTCCTTGCGTATCGATAGCTCGGCGAATTCGTCAATCGCGGCAAGGTTGATTGGTCCGAGTCGGTTGATGCGGTTCTCGACCTGCTGCAATTGCTGAGCCCAGGCCGCCTCGTCTGCATCCTCCGGCAACTGCTTGAACAGTTCCTCGAGCGTATGGCCGGTCTCGCCGAGCTGCTCGGCCAACGCCTGCGCACGGACCTTGTCCTCTTGCGCGTCCATCTTCAGCTGCTGCACCCCGTCGCGTACTTCCGCGACGCGCGCCTCGTGCCCGCTGCGCTGTTGTTCGAGCTCACGTAATTCGGTATCGAGCTGTTCGAGCCGGCGCCGCGCATCGGTGAGTTCACGCTCGACGGCGCTGCGGTCCTGCAACATCTTCTCGAGCTCGACCTGCCGCTCGGCCAGAGGCGCCTCTCCAACTGCAAGCGCGTTACGCAGTTCGGCGCGACGCGAATCCAGCTGTGTCAGCTGTGATTCCATACGAGACAGGTTGCCAGTCAATGAATCGCGGCTCGAGCGACGCGCTTCGGCCTGCAGCGCCAGCTGGTGCGCCGCGTCCCGGTCCGCACGGGCCTGTTGCCGCGCCCCTTCCAGCCCGTCGCGAATCTCCTCGCGATCGCGCTCAAGCGTGACGCGGTCGCGCTCGAAGCCGGCCATCCGCGAGACCGCATCCTCCAGCCGTTGCCGCGCCGAACGGATCTCGCCATCGCGGTCTGCGCTATCAACCTTGCCTGCGTCGGCGTCGGAAGCGAGCTGTTGGCGCCGCGCCTCAATCTGCTCCGTGCGCTGGCGGCGTGCGCTCAGGTCGGCGACGAGCTCCGCGTGCATGCGGTGTGCGCGGTTTGCGTCTGACTGTACCTGTTCGCGATTCAGCTCCGCGTCACGGACGCGCTGGCGCAACTCGCCTAACTCGGCGGCCAGTGCTTCGCTGCGCGCGGCAAGCTCGACGCGGCTTTCTTTAAGGACACGGATTTCCTCGCCGCGAGCGACGACCCCCGCGTGCGCATCAGCATCCCGCACAACGCGCAGCCAGCCGGCACCGATCCAAATGCCGTCCGGCGTAATCACGGATTCGCCGGTGCCGAGGCGCGTACGCGCGGCCAACGCCGCAGCCAGGTCCGGCGCAGCAAAGATGCCGGCCAGCAATCCGTCGAGTGGTTTATTGCCCGTCACCTTGCTGGACAGCAGGGTCAGACCGCCCGGGGTTTTACCTTGGGCCTTACTGTCACTGCCTTCGAACAAGGTCACGCCGCCGTTCTCAAGCGATGACAGGACGCCGGTAACCGCGTCAATCCCGTCTACGCACACCGCCTCAAGCCATTCGCCGAGCGCGGTTTCAACCGCCCGCTCCCAACCGGCTTCGACGCGAAGCGTCGTACCAAGCCGCGCGTTCTGTTCAAGCCCCTGGTTCCGCAGCCAGCCAACAACTCGGTCGTCGTCCTGGCCGAGCGCGGCCTGCTGCAGCGCTTCAAGCGACGCGAGTCGGCCACCGACCTGCTGCTCTTCGGTACGGTTTGCGTCGAGCGCCTGCACGCGCTCCTGTTCCTCGCCGCGCAGCGCCTGCAACGCTTTTGCGTCCTGTTCGAGCTGTTCCTGCAACTGCTGCGACTGCGCGAGCGCGTCGGCAGCTTTCGCCTGCAGTTCCTCAAGCTCGCGCGCAACGTTCTCCGGCGCAAGCTGCGCGAGTTCCGCAGCGATCTTTTCGAGGCGCTCCGCCTGCTGACGATGCTCACGCTCGAGGTGGTCGAGGCGCGTGCGCTCGACTTCAGCGTTGCGCGCCGGTTCTCCGGCTTGCTGCGTGAACGCTTCCCAGCGCTGCTGCCACTCAGCCATCGCTGCTTCGGCGTCTGCGAGCGCCGCCGAAGACCCCTGCTCGGCCGTTTGCAAGCGGTCGAGGCCCGGCGTCAATTCAGCGAGGGCGCGCCCGAGTTCCTCGATCTGCGCGCGGTCGCGCGCAATGTGTCCTTCGACTTCACGCCAGCCATGGTCGGCTTGCGCGAGATCCTGCTGCTGCTTCTGCCGCATTTCCTTCGCGTGCTGGATCCCCTGTTCGGCTCGAGCAATTTCAGCACCGACCGCGTAGAAGCGACCCTGCACAGCATTGAATGCGTCGTTCGCCTCGGTGTGTCCTTCGCGCGCGTGCTCGATCGTGGCTTCGGCCTTGCGCTGGTCTGCTATTGCCGCCTCAAGCGCGGTCTCACGCTCGGAGATCGCCTTGCGGCGCTCGGCGAGGCCCGCATCCAGCGCACGCCAGCGCAGTGCAAGCAGTTCGGCGCGCACGCGGCGCTCATCGACCTTCAATTCCTTGTAGCGCTCGGCGGCACGCGCCTGGCGATTCAAATGCGCGAGTTGCTTCTCGAGTTCGCCGCGCAGGTCGAGGACCCGCTCAAGGTTCTCCCGCGAATGCCCGATGCGGTTCTCGGTCTCACGGCGCCGCTCTTTGTACTTCGAGATGCCGGCAGCCTCTTCGAGGAACACGCGCAGGTCTTCGGGGCGCGCCTCGATCAGGCGTGAAATCATGCCCTGCTCGATAATGGAGTAGCTGCGTGGGCCGAGGCCTGTGCCGAGGAAAATATCGGTAATGTCCTTGCGGCGGCACCGCAGGTTATTCAGGTAGTAGTTCGAGGTGCCGTCGCGGGAGACCACGCGCTTGATTGAAATTTCGGAGTAGCTCGCGTACTGGCCGCCGATGCCGCCGTCCGAATTGTCGAACACGAGTTCCACCGACGCGGTGCCGACCGGCTTGCGGCCGGACGACCCGTTGAAAATTACGTCCGCCATCGATTCGCCGCGCAGGGTTTTCGCCGAACCCTCGCCCATTACCCACCGCACCGCATCGATGATGTTCGATTTGCCGCAACCGTTCGGACCGACGATACCGATCAGCTGGCTGGGGAACGGAACGGTTATCGGGTCGACGAAGGACTTGAATCCCGCCAGCTTGATCTTGCTCAGTCGCATGGCGCGATAGTGTAAAGTATCGGGATGCCAGCCGCACCAAATCGTGACCTCGAAACCTTCGATAATCCAGCGCCCGAGCGCGATTACACGATTCGGATTGACATCCCCGAATTCACCTGCCTGTGCCCGAAGACGGGACAGCCAGACTTCGCGGAGCTGCGCCTCGAATATGTACCCGACCGGCTGTGCCTCGAACTCAAGTCGTTGAAACTTTACATATGGAGCTACCGCGACGAAGGTGCGTTCCACGAGGCTGTGACGAACCGCATGCTCGCCGATTTCGCCGCTGCAACGGAGCCGCGTTTCATGCGGCTCACGGCCGAATTTAACGTTCGTGGCGGCCTTTACACCTCAGTGGTTGCGGAGCACCGCAAGCCCGGCTGGCTGTCCCCGGAGCCCGTCCACCTCCCTGAAGTGCGCTAGGCGGCCCTGCAGGATTTCTCCCGGTTGCGGTGCGGCCTCCACTGGGGTATAAATCCGGCCTTTGTTTAACCAGACGACTCACCCGGAGCGAGCAAATGCCCGCCAAGAAGAAGACTGCGAAGAAAGCCGCGGTCAAGAAAAAGAAGACGACGCCTCGCAAGCCAGCGGCCACCAAGGCACCTGCCAAGCGCACGCCGTCGAAGAAGGTCGCTAAGAAAGCACCGACGAAGAAAGCGGCGCCGAAGAAAAGCGCCAGCGCCCGCAAAATTACCGCCGCCAGCGGCCCAATCAAACTCCGCGCCCCGTACCAGCAAGCGAAGGGCGAGGAGTACATGAGCGAGCCGATGAAGCAGCACTTCCGCGGCAGCCTGATGTCCTGGAAGCGCGAGCTGATGGAAGAAGTCGACCGCACCGTGCACCACATGCAGGACGAAGCGGCGAACTTCCCTGACCCGAACGACCGCGCAACACAAGAATCCGAGTTCAGCCTCGAACTCCGTACGCGTGACCGCGAGCGCAAGCTCATCAAGAAGATTGACGAAGCGCTGGCCGCGCTCGACGCCGACGAGTACGGCTATTGCGATACCTGCGGCATCGAGATCGGCGTGCGCCGGCTCGAAGCCCGTCCGACCGCAACGCAGTGCATCGACTGCAAGACGCTCGACGAGATCCGCGAGAAGCAGATGGGTGGCTGACGCCCCCCGCTACGTCGGCCGCTTCGCCCCTTCCCCAACCGGACCGCTCCACTTCGGCTCGCTTCTCGCCGCGGTCGCCAGTTACCTCCAAGCGAAACATACAGGGGCGGCTGCCAATGTAGGAGCGGTGGCCAATGTGGGAGCGGTGCTCCGCACCGCGATTGCTGGAACTTGGCACGTCCGTATAGAAGACCTCGACCCACCCCGCGAAGCCCCCGGCTCCGTCGCCTCCATCCTGTCAACGCTCGACCGCTTTGGCTTGCACTGGGACGGCGAAGTCACTTACCAGTCCCGCAACCACGAACGCTACGAAGCTGCGCTGGAACGCCTGCAGGCCGACGGCCACGCGTACCGCTGCGCGTGTTCGCGTAAGGAGGTTGCCGACAGCTCCGTGTTAGGGCTTGAAGGCCCCGTGTACCCGGGCACCTGCAGGCAAGGTGTTGCGGACGGAAAAGACGGCCGAGCGTGGCGCGTGCGTACGACGCACACACCGATTGTGTTTGACGATGCCGTGTTCGGACACATCGTGCAGGACCTCGAAGCACTGACCGGCGACTTCGTCGTAAAGCGTGCGGACGGACACTGGGCATACCAGCTGGCAGTCGTAGTCGACGACGCGGCCGACGGCATCACCGAGGTGGTGCGTGGCGCCGACCTGCTCGATTCCACGACGCGCCAGATACACCTGCAGCGACTGCTCGGCTTACCGACCCCTGCCTATCTACACTTGCCGGTCGCCGTCGACGATGACGGCAAAAAATTATCGAAGAGCACCGGTGCGATTCCGTTGGACGCCGGGAACGAAGCGATAGCCCTGTGGGCCGTGCTGGCGTTTCTCGGCCAGGCGCCGCCGCCGGAGCTGCGCGATGCCGGCGCACTCGACACCGTGTGGGAATGGGCGCTGGAGAACTGGGATCCTGGCCGCTTACCCGCAGCGCGCACGCGCGGTTTGATATGGTATGCGCATGAATGACAAGGTCTACCCCGTTCCCGTCAGCGCTGCGCGACACGCGCACATAGACGACGCCGCCTACCAGGCGATGTACCGACACTCGGTCCGCGACCCCGAGGGCTTTTGGGCTGAGCAGGCGGAGCGCTACATCGACTGGATGAAGCCGTGGGACACGGTGTTGGATTGGGATTACACCAAAGGCCACATCCGCTGGTTCGAAGGCGCCGAACTGAATGTCGCGTACAACTGCGTCGACCGCCACCTCGAAAAGCGCGGCGACCAGGTCGCGATTATCTGGGAGCCTGATGACCCCGAAGGCACCGTCCGCCACCTCACCTACCGGCAGTTGCACAAGCTCGTCTGCGAGTTCGCGAACGTCCTGAAGAATAACGGCGTGCAGAAAGGCGATCGTGTGTGCATCTACATGCCGATGGTCCCGGAGGCTGCAATCGCGATGCTCGGTTGCGCGCGCATCGGTGCGGTCCACTCCGTCGTCTTCGGTGGCTTCTCACCGAAGTCGATCAGCGACCGCATCCAGGACTCCGACTGCCGCGTCGTCGTCACCGCCGACGAAGGCCTGCGGGGCGGCAAGAAGGTGCCGCTAAAGAAGAATGTCGACGAGGCGCTCGAGAGCTGCCCGGATGTGCGCGCAGTAATCGTGCTGAAGCACACGCACGCGGACATCGGCTGGCACAAAGCGCGCGACCGCTGGTGGCACGAGGAGATGGCGAAAGCGGATGCCGACTGCCCACCGACTGCGATGGGCGCTGAGGACCCGTTATTCATCCTTTACACCTCCGGCTCGACCGGTAAGCCGAAGGGCGTACTGCACACGAGCGGCGGCTACATCGTGTACGCAGCAATCACGCACCGCTTCGTGTTCGATTACCACGACGGCGACATTTACTGGTGCACAGCAGATGTCGGCTGGGTCACTGGACACACCTACATCGTGTACGGCCCGCTCGCAAACGGCGCAACCACGCTGATGTTTGAAGGTGTGCCTACCTGGCCGGACGCATCGCGTCACTGGCAGGTCGTCGACAAGCACAAGGTCAACATCTACTACACCGCGCCGACCGCGATCCGCGCGCTGATGAGCCAAGGCGACGCGCCGGTGAAGAAGACCGACCGCAGCAGCCTGCGCATCCTCGGCACGGTCGGCGAGCCAATCAACCCCGAAGCGTGGGAGTGGTACCACCGCACGGTCGGCGACAGCCGTTGCCCGGTTGTCGACACCTGGTGGCAAACCGAGACCGGTGGAATCCTGATTGCCCCGCTCCCCGGCGCGACAAAGCTCAAACCCGGCAGCGCAACGCGCCCGTTCTTCGGCATCCAGCCGGCGCTTGTCGATGCGCAGGGCGAAGAGCAGGAAGGCGCGGCAAGCGGCAACCTTGTCATCAAACACCCGTGGCCCGGCCAGATGCGCACCGTGTACGGAGACCACCAACGGTTCATTGATACTTACTTCAAGACCTATCCCGGTATGTACTTCACCGGCGACGGCGCGCGACGCGACGCCGACGGCTACTGGTGGATCACCGGGCGCGTCGATGACGTGCTGAATGTATCGGGCCACCGGCTCGGAACCGCAGAAGTCGAGAGCGCGCTGGTGCTGCACCCGAAAGTTGCAGAGGCCGCAGTGGTCGGTTACCCGCACGACATTAAGGGCCAAGGCATCTACGCCTATGTGACGCTGATGGCCGGCACCGAGCCGAGTGATGAGTTAAAAAAGGAATTGGTGGCGATGGTGCGCAAGGAGATTGGCCCGATCGCGAGCCCCGATGTAATCCAGTGGGCGCCCGGGTTACCGAAGACGCGGTCCGGAAAAATCATGCGCCGCATCCTGCGCAAGATTGCAGCGAACGAGACGGGTGAGCTCGGAGACACGACCACGCTCGCCGACCCGGCCGTCGTCGACGACCTCGTCAAACACCGCTAGAGACTTAATCGAAGACGGACGCGCTGCTCTACTTCGGGGAATGGGTCAGCACCGGCGTGGGGGCCGCTCTTCTCGCGCGCTGATTCGATTGCCTCATTCAGCGCTGCGTCCGTCGGCGGCATGCCGCAATCGGCGCAGTACTGGATAACCTCCTGGAGGACCAATTCCTCGAGGTTATCCAACGCCGTGTTCGCTGCGGGGTTACTGCCCATCGCGTGCATGGTGTGGCAAAGCGGGAACCGATACAACTGAAATTCGGTTTAAAGAGGGAGCTTGCTACGGCATCCCAAAAATCAGCCGGTTTTGACCTGCCCTTTGTCGTGTCATCCCAAATTCTCTTATAGCGGGCATTGAACCTCGTCGACTGGACGCTGCTTACCGGGGGCGGCATCGCTGACATGGGTGCGCTTCGACAACTCGCCGACGAGCTCGATGAGCTTCTTTTCCGTCGCGTGCAACAGTTCAGCCGGGCTCTCCGTCTCGCACGCCGACAACATCGCCTGCACGGTCGCCCCCACACGCGTAGCGGCCGCGTCAGGATCCTGCCTTTGCGCGGCGATGCGCCCGGACCGCTCCTGCTCCGGCTCGATTGTGTCTTCGCGCTCGTTCGCGACCAAAACCAACGCGGCTATGCGTGCACAAGCGTCCAGAGGTGCCTGGCTTTCCGGCCCCGGGTGATGCGGCTGTGCGAAATAGGTTGTCAGCACCCCGTATAGGAAGCGCCCATGAAGGATTGGCATCGATTGCACACCTACGATGCCGGCGTCCTCGGCGAGGCTCCGGTACGGCTCGAACGCGGGGTCCGTGCGGATGTCGCGCACGGCGACACGGCGACGCTCAGTGCGTGCCTGTGAGTAGGTCGTGCCGTCGCCATCCACGGGCCGATCGATGGCCGCCCGGAATTCAGGGGTGAGGTCGTTATGCGCGACCAGCTCGTAGCCGTCTTCCGATACAAGGTGGATGCTTCCACCGATAGCGTCATCTATGCGGCAGGCCGCCTTCAGGACCGTACATAGCGCGTCAACATCAGGAGCGATATTCATCCAGACAACATACGCGAGTCACAGAGTGCTGTAAGCAGTAGAAGACCCTAGTCAGGCGCTGACAGCCAGCTTCTGCTCAGCAATCGGGAGGGTTGTTTTGCTGCGCAGCAGCCACTCCAGGTCCCGTGCGGGCAATGGCATGCTGAATCGATAGCCTTGCGCGGCATCGCACCCTTCCGCCGTGAGCAGACTGCTCTGGGCCTCTGTTTCCACCCCTTCGGCAATGACCAAAAGGCCGAGCGATTGCGCGAGCGCGATAACCGCGCGCACGATTGCGACGTCGTCCTTGTCCTCGGGCGTGTCCTTTACAAACGAGCGGTCAATCTTCAGCACGTCGAGCGGGAACAGCTTCAGGTAGCTGAGCGACGAGTACCCGGTGCCAAAGTCGTCAATCGCTATCGTCACCCCGATTGCATGCAGTTTCTCGAGCACTTGCCGGGCGAGTTCCGGCGACGCACTCAGCATGCTCTCCGTGAGTTCGATACGGAGCGCGGATGGCGGGCAACGGAATTCAGCCAGCGCTTTCTGAATCATTTCCGCAAGCTCGGCGTCTCGGAACTGGCGCATCGACAGGTTGACCGCCACATAGCCGAGCAAGCCACGGCGGCGCCAGTCAGCGGCGCGCGACACCGCTTCACGCAGCACGAATTCACCGAGTGGCAGTATCAGTCCGGTTTCCTCGGCAATCGGAATGAACCGCAGCGGTGGGATCATGCCGAGCTCCGGGTGCGACCACCGCACCAGTGCCTCCGCGCCCATAATCTGACCTTCCGGCAGCGACACCACCGGCTGGTATTGCACCGTGAGCTGGCCGTCGGCAATCGCGTGGCGCAGGTCCACCTGCAGGCGCAAGTTCTCGAGCGCCTGCGCGTTCATGCCAGATGCGAAGTAGCGGACGGCGCCGGCACCATCGCCTTTCGCCTCGTGCAACGCCGAGTCCGCGCAGCGCAGCAGGTCGTCTGCGGTGCTGCCGTCGCCAGGGTGGCACGCGATGCCGATGCCCGCACTGAGCACGATTTCCTGGCCGTTCACATGAATCGGACGGCGTAGGTTCTCGATAATCTGTCCGGCAATAGGCGTCGCCGCTTCCGGGGAAGCAAGCCCCTCGACCAGCACCGCGAATTCGTCGCCATTCAGGCGCGCGAGCACCGCGCCATCCCGCAGAGTGCTTTTCAGGGTGGCAGTGACTATCTGCAGCACTTCGTCACCGGCACGGATGCCCAGCGAATCGTTGATGGTTTTGAATGCGTCCAGGTCTATGACCAGTAGCGCAAGGTGCGTTCCGTCCAGATGCGCGCGCCCAATCGCCTCGTTCGCGCGCTGCTGTAGCCCAGCTCGGTTGGGCAGCCCGGTCAGCGTGTCGTGATTTGCAAGGAAGTCCAGCCGCGTCTGCATCGTGTGGCGCAGCGTCTCGTCGAAGTGCGCGACGACCGCACCCCCGTCACCACGCGAATCGGTACGGCTCACCAGCATCCTGTACCAAGCCTCGGGTCGTTCCGGTTCAGTGCACGCGTACTCGTGCGTGAATTCAGCACTGCGTCCGGCGAGCACCTCACGCAATTTGTGCGCGACGAGTGCAGCATCGGGGTCGCCCGCAGCCGCAGCGCGATTGCAGACTTCAAAGTAATTTTGCCCTGCTCCACATGCCGCGCGCAGCGCCGGGTCGTGGTAGTCGTCCCAGCGTGCGTTCGTGTGCATGATCGTGCCATCGGCGCCAACCAGCGCAATACGCGCTGGCAGGGCATCGAGCACTGCACCGCGCCATAACAGCGCATGCGCGCGCTCGGTGAGAGCGTCGGCCTGGCGCAGCACGGCCAGCAGGCGCAGCGGCAGGAGTTCCGACAGGTCAGCGGTCTTTAAAACATAGTCGGCGACGCCACGGCGCATCGCCGCGATCGCAATTTCTTCGGAGCCGGTGCCGGTTACGAACATGACCGGGGTGTCGGGCCACTTCGAGCGTACGAGGTTCAGGACTTCGAGGCCGTCGCCACAACCGAGGTCGAAATCGGTGAGCACGACGTCCGCAGGCGGCCCCTCTAGAATGGGCGCCAGAGCAGCCAGACCGTCCGCTGCGATGATATCGGCCGTGTAATCGTCCGACACGAGCGCCTCGCGGACCAGCTCCCGGTCCGCCGCGCGGTCATCGACGATCACAATCTTCAAATTCCGTTTGTCAGACATGCGGCAGATACTAACCATAGGGTCAGGAAGTTAATGTACGGTCTTGTACCTAGGGGTAATTACCTATCGCGGTTCAGACTTCCTGTCTGGCTACCTGAAATTCGAGCTCTGCGACCACCTGCTTCAGGTTACGCCGCGCGACCGGCAACATATTCAGGTAGTTGGTTGAGTTCAGCGATTTGAGCAGGCCCTTCGCAGCGTCGGCAGAACGCACGACATGGTCGTCTATCGGTCGGAACGGCATCCCGGACCGACTGAACAGCCGCGACAGCTTCGCCTGCAGGTTGACGGCTTCGATCAGCAGCATCGCGCCATCGGCGCATTGGTCGATGAGCCGCAGGCTCTCGGCGCCGGGGTGCTGGGCCTTTGAATAGAAGGTTGTGAGCACTCCGAGCGAATGCCGTTGAGCGCTTATCAGCGGGGTCGCCTGGATTGCCAGGATGCCTTCGTTTTGCGTGACTGCGAGGTGCGGCGCGTAAGCCTCGTCGGCCTCCACGTCGCGAATGACGACCCGCCGCCGTTCGGCGAGCGCCTGTGTACAGGGCGTACCGTCACCCGGCGTCCTTTTTGCGTAATGCCGCACGAACCCTTCTGACAATCCGTGGTGGGCGGCAATGTGTAAATCTTGGCTACCCTCAGCCGCGAGTTGCACAACCCCGCCGACTGCGTGCTCTGTATCAGAGATGACAAGCAGAAAGTTTTTCAGGCTGGCAATTGCGGGCGCTAAATCCATCCTTATCTCTCCAAGACGGGCTGATTTTACCACGAACGGGCTTAATGCCGCATTGTACTGGCACTGAGTCGCTAAAGCGACTGGGACGGTTGCCCTAGCCCTTGTGGCGCCTGTCTTCCTCAAGCGGACCGGGCCGCCCGAACAGGTATCCCTGCAGCTGATCGCATCCCGCATTGATCAGGATTTGGCGTTGCTCATCTGTCTCGACGCCCTCCGCAACAACCGTCAGTCCGAGGCTATGCGCGAGCGCGACGATTGCGCGGACGATGGCTTGGTCACGGACATCGGTCGCAAGCTCCTGCACGAACATCATGTCGATTTTGAGCTCGTCAATTGGTAATCGCTTCAGGTACTGAAGCGACGAGTAACCGGTTCCGAAATCATCCAACGAAATTCGCACGCCGATTTCCTTTAATTCCGCCATATGGGCGGTGGTCTGGGTAAAACTCGTAAGCAGCATGTTCTCGGTGATTTCTAATGTGAGTCGCTGGGGGTCAATGCCATGGGTCTTCACCATCCCACGCACTTCCTCAACAAAGCTCTCGGTGCCGAACTGTTGCGCGCTGATGTTCACCGATATCCCAAGGTCCCGGGTCCCGGGCTGTTGCTGCCATTGGCTGAGCTGTGCACAGGACTGATTCAGTACCCACGATCCAATAGGAACCACCAGCTCTGTCTCCTCTGCAACGTCAATGAACGCGCCTGGCGGTAGGAGCCCCCGTTGTGGATGCATCCAGCGGATCAGCGCCTCCATTCCGTGGATCTGCCCACCGGCGTCCACGAGCGGCTGATAATGCAGCAAGAATTCCTCGTTTTTGAGTGCAGTTTCGAGCTCCGCCTCAAGCGCGAGCCGTGAGCTGATGACATCCTGCATCGTCTGGTCGAAGAATTTCAGCGCATCTCCACCTGCCTGCTTCACCTCATTCATCGCGATGTCGGCGCGCTGCAGCAAGGCCTCTGCACTCTCCGCGTCAGTGAACAGCGCCGCGCCGATACTCGTGGTGATTGTGTATTCGTGGCTTTCGAGCTGGTACGGAACGCCTAGCGTGGCACGAATTCGGTCCCCGACCGCGCGGGCCCGGCGCGCGGCCTCTATCGGATAGCTACCGAGTTCCGCCAGCACCACCACGAATTCATCGGCGCTCATACGCGCGACTGTGTCGCCGGGGCCCGCGCAGGTTTCCAGCCGCCAGGCAACCTGACGCAAGAGCAGGTCGCCGAACGCTTGGCCCAAAGTGTCGTTGATGTCCTTGAAGGCATCGATGTCTAAATAGAGGACCCCGCCTTCTCGACCAGACCGGGCGGCGATCTCCTGCGCAGAGCTTAGCCGGTCGAGCAGTAGGCGTCGGTTCGCGATATGCGTCAGCGGGTCGTAAAAAGCGAGGTTGTGCAGTTCGACGGTGAGGCGTTCCCGCTCATCGCTCTGGTAGGCGAGCTCCTTATTCGCAACGACGAGTTCGGCGGCGCGTTTCGCTTTCTCGTCCTGCTGAAAGGCGAGTTCCGAATTGGCGACCGCAAGCTCGGCGGCGCGCTTTGCCTTCTCCTCGTTCTGGTACGCGAGCTCGATGTTTGCAAGCACGAGCTCGGCCGCCCGCTTTGCCTTTTCGTCTTCGGCGCGCGCCTCTGCCTGGCGCTGATCTTTTTTCCCCATCCTTAGCGCGGCTCCAATTCCTATGAGGCCTTAAATATACTACGAGTATAGATGATTATTTCTTCTTCTCTCTCCATAGCTTAGCTAGAAGGTGCCGCTGAGGGAGATTGAGTAGATGGGGCCGATGCGCCGGTCTCGCGCTTCGTAAAAGTCGACGGGCCCGTCGCGGCGCTGCTGGTACACCGTCCGGTTCCACATGCTGGTGGCGCCGTACAAGTTATGGCGGCTTGCGCGCAGCGTGAGTCCGGCGATGTCCTTGTGCTCGATGAACGCCGTTCCCCACCACGGCCTCGTTGGTAAGCGGGTCGCGCACGCCTGTGTGCTGGAGCCACCAGCGCACGTCCAGACGCGCGCCCTGCCAACCCAGCGCCGCGAGTTCGGCGGTTGCTTTCCATTCGGCGCCGACGCGCGTCGCGCGATCCAGGTTTCCGGGGCTCTCACCATTGGCGCCAATCGGCACGATGTCGACGATGTCATCGATGCGGTGGTAGTAGACGCGCAGCGTCGTGTTGCCGTGCTCACCGATTTGCCGCGTCGTCGAAAGCTCGAGTTCCCAAGCCTGCGGCGGCACGAGATCCGGGTTTCCGGCATTGGCGCGGTCGTCGGTCAGATTCACGGTGGCGACGAAGTCGAAGAAGTTGAGTTGCCCGATGCGCCGCTCGATCCGGGCGTTGACCTCGAGGTCCGCGCTCGCGCTCCAAGCCAGTGTTGCTGCGCCTTTCGGACGCACGAATGTACGGCCCTCGGTGCCGACCTGCTGCAATCGTGAGCGCTCGACGCCGCCCGAAAGCTGCAGCGTGAGGGTGTCGGTGAGTGGGCGCCCGGCGCTGCCCATCAACTCGTAGCGGTCTTCCGTCACCGTCACCTCGGCGCCAGGCAGCGGTATCGGCACGAATACACCAGCGTCGAGTACCGACAACTCGGCGTCGGCATCGAGCCGGTTGAACGCACCCTCGGCCGAGACCTGCCAGTCGGTGCGACCCGTACTCCAGAGGTATTCGGCGCGGCCGATGCGTTCGCGCTCATCAAACGCGAGCCGATACAGGCTGGCGACATCCGGCGCGCTGCCGTCGGTGACGCGCGTCAACACAGTCTGGCGCTGCGGGCCCCTCTCGGCGCGGTCCAAGCCGATCAGCTTCAGGCGCCCCCCGAACAGGTCGAACGCGTGATCGGCAGCCAGCTCGTGATTGGCAGTGCGCTCACGCACGGTGACCTCGCGCGTCCGCTCTGACAGACCCGGCCCGGTGCGCAGGCCATGCTCGTCGTAGTCGTAGTAGGTGCGCTGGTAACTCGCGTTCACGCTACTCGCCGCGCCTCCGGTGTGCGCGTAGGTCGCCCGGGCATTCAACCTTGGACCATCGAAAGTACTGACCCACACATCATCGCGCTGCTCGCGCAGCGTGCCATCCGGCGCGAATATGTTCGTCAGGCCGCCGGCGCCGCCGTTGCCGGCGCCGTTGGCCAGGCCGGCGCTGTACTCAAGCGCGCCCTGTGCGCCGGTCAGCGAAAGCTCGCCGCGGGTCAGCACGGGGTCGGTGTAATAGCGGCGGAATTCCGGCCGGTAAAGCCAGCGGCCGCTGATCGCGTCGGACTGCACGACCACATTCGCGACCTGGCCGGACAGGCCCGGCACATCTAGCGTTGCGGCGTCGACCAGGTCGATACGGACAACATTCCCGACGGGGATGCGGCCGAGTTCGTCCAGTACGTTATTACCCTTGCCGGACACGCGCGCACCGTTCATGAGGACATTGCCACTCGCCTGCCCTAGGCCGCGCACCTGGTTCGCCCCGCGAATTACGAAGCCCGGTACCAGGCGTAGCATGTCGAGCGCGGTGCGCGGCGCCGAACGGGCAAAATCTTCCGGCGTATAGCTGCGGAGTTGCGCTTCTTGCCCAACGGCATTGGGCGCAAGCGCTGCGAGCACGATCAGGACGAGCACATATCTCACAACGGCGTCTCCATGCCAGTTCGGACGCCGGCGGCGGGCAAAAAGTTTAAATCAGTGTGCGCTACTCCTGTCCGCGTAACTCGAACTCAAAGCCACCTTTGTTCGCGAACAGCAGGTTGTAGAAAAAGCAGCCCAGCACGCCCATCAGATACCCCATCACGAAATAGGCGATTGGCAGCACCACGATCAGCAAGAAAGGCGGTGCCTCCCCACTCTGCCCCGACTCTGGAGCGGCCACCATGAAGATAAGGAGGATAGGAACGATGAAGACGAGAGTCATCACCGCGCTAATGCTTCCGAGAACCACGCCGTTGTGGTGCGTGGACAGACGGTGGATACGTTGTTTCATGTTTTCTCCCCAGTGAATGCGTGCGCCGCCGACCCGCGGCCCGCTTAACCTTAATCGTTGATCGCTACTAGGGCAAATTCAGCCGGAGAGGGTTGTCGCTCAAGCCGGTTCCGCGACGGTGCGAGAGCCGACCAGGCGCTCCCATCCGTTCGCGTCGAGGTATGCCTTCAGGTTGCGTGGCTTGTACGAGCCGTCCTCCCACCGCGCCTTCACCGAACGGTGGATTAGCGTGGGTCCTTGGCCGTGTTCCAGCTTACGGTAGTACGGGCGCTTCGAGCGGTAGATGTGCTTGCGCGAGTTGTGGATCGCGGCGAGCGGGTTCGGCTGGAGGTCCTCTGCGAGGTGCGGCTCGAAGCGCAGCCCGGCAGCGTGGGCTTCGCCGAGCATCCAACCGAGCGGGATATCGGCTGCGACGGAGTCTGATTCGTCAGGTGCGTAACCGCCGCCGACGTCGCTGTGGACCCCTGCGAACCACACCTGCTTGAGGTTCAGCCCCGGCCTCGGCTCCCAGAGGGTCGGTTGAAAGTCGGAGCGGAGCTCGTCTATTGCGAGTGCATGGCGCGCAATGCGGACGTTCGGGCCGATCTTCGAGTCGTAGAATTCGTCGCGCTTGTTGAGGAATCCCAGGAACGACAGCGGGATGCCGAGTGCCCCGACGGTGTCCCACGCGCCGACGAAGCGGACCTCGCGCGACGCATGTGCGTGGCGCTCGCGAAAGCGTTTGGATTCCTCGCCATCCGGGTGCCAGGCGGGCGCCGGGTCCTTGTAGTGCAAGAACGCCTGCTCGATCAGCCGCGCGTCGGGGCGCTTCAGGATGCCGAGGTTGTTGATGAGCCCGCAGACGCTGCGGACCGTGTACGCACCACGGCTGAAGCCGAACAGGTAGATTTCGTCGCCCTCGGAATAGTTCTGGACGATATAGCGGTAATCGTCCATCACGTTCTTCTCGAGGCCGTTGCCCATCGCCCCGCCGAGCACCGGGTCGTAGTACGAACCGACGCCCCAGTCATAGAACACCTGCTGCGGCTTGTCCGCGAACGGCGCAATCGCGCGCGCGAAGCGCAGGACATTCGTCGGGCGGTCCTTGTCGAGCTCCTGCTCCGGACGGTTCCAAGTACCGTCCGCACAAATGACAATCCTTTTTGTCATCTGTCGCCTACTTAGGCGGTGGTTCTTTCGGCTGCTTCTTTGGTGGCAGTACTTCGGTCTTGTCGTCGCCCATCACGCACCTCGCGTTCCCCTTGGCGTGTACCGAAAATACTCCCCGGTCGGTACCCGACGCAACCCGCTAAGCAGCCTGGACGGCCTGGTACCGCCGTTCGAGGGCCTCGAGGTCCCTGGGTTGTGTAAATGCGCGCCGCCCTTCGGCCAGCACCATGTCGGCGTGGAGCATAAGTGGGCGGCGCTGCGAATCGGTGCGGGCCGCTTCAGAGACGCGCCCAATCGCTTCCAGCAACCGGATCACCACTGCGGGATTGGTGCCGGCGTGCTGCCGAATCTGGTTGAACGCGGCATCGACGCAGCCGGCGAAGTCATTGCCCTTGATGACCACGCGCAGACGCCCGTCCTCGTCCTTCAGCTGGGTGCTCGGAAAGTGCCGGCGGGCAATCTGGCACAGCGCAGCGGCGAGCCGGTCGATGCAGTTAATCGCAGTGAACGGGTCGTTGATGCCGGTCGACAGCGCGCGCACCCCAATCTGTACGAGCTGGTGGACACCATGTTCGATATCTTGCGTAATCGTGCGCCGGGAGCCGACGGCCAGCGTGTCTGCGAGCTCGTCATTTAGCTTGTCATCGAGCGGCCGGTCCGCGCGCACATATAGCAATGGTGTGCCTTCAATGACGAAATCCCCGGCCCGGTAGGGCGCGCGTACGACCAAGTCGTGCTTCGCGCTGAGCGCCACCAGGGTCTCGTGCGCGGTTACCTGCAGGTAACCGCTGCTCGGTGCCAGCACCGGGCGTGCGTCCTGCTCGAACCCGTCCGGTAGCGCGAGCTGCGGGTCGTCGCACGGGTGTTCCGACAAGAGCCGGCAGATGGTATCGCTCAGCTCGCGGTGGACTGTCGCAACCACGGACTCGGCCTGAATCTTCGTAGCGACATGGTGGATGAAGTAGATAAGCACCGCGACGCTCGCGAACACGAGCAGCAATGCAACGGTAACGGACAACTGCGGCACGAAGCCATCGCGCACGCTGCGTAGCACGATGATGCTGTACACGAAGGTGCTGACGAAACTACCGAGGACGACCTGGTTGCCGGGATCGCGCATGAAACTCTGCAGTAGCCGAGAGCCAAACTGGGCGCTCGCCAACACCAGCGTGAGGATGGTGATCGAGAACACCACGCCCGTGACCGTCATCATCGAGCCGGCGATGGTCGACAGCATCGCACGCGCGCCCTCCGCTTCCCCGCCGTACAACCAGCCGAAGTTGTCGACGAGTGCGTCGCCGAAATTTCGGTCGACCCAGGGCAGCCACAGTGCGAGCACCACCGCGACGCTGAACATCAACGACGGCACCGGCCAGAAACTGGCGCGGAGCTTGTCGACGATGCCTTCCAGCCAACTGTTCATTACGCCATTATTCGCCGCCGAGGGGCCCGGGACCATCGGGCCATTCCCTGCCCGTGCGTCAGGTCCTCACTTAACAAGAACGAGATGATGGCGTTGATGAACGAATTAACAACCGAGGTAAGTCAAGGGTGCGGTGCTATCCTCCGCTGATGTCCAAAATAAAATTCAAGAACCGGACCGGCAGCGAACTTGTCGGCGACCTCGAACTGCCACCGGGCGGCCAGTGGCAAGCGACCGTGCTGTTCGCGCACTGCTTCACCTGCACGCGGAACATCCGCGCTGCGCGGGACCTCTCGCGCGCATTGGCACGTGCCGGTTTCGCCGTGCTGCGGTTCGACTTCACTGGGCTCGGCGAGAGCGACGGCGACTTTTCCAGTACCACTTTCTCCAGCAACCTCGACGACCTCGAGGACGCGGTCGGCTGGTTGGTCGAAAACCTAGCGCCGCCGCAGATGTTGGTCGGGCATTCGCTTGGCGGGACTGCGGTGCTGGCGGTCGCCGAGCGGCTCGACAGCGTGCGCGCGCTCGTCACTGTGGGCGCACCGGCGAGCGCCGACCACGTGTTGGAGCAGTTCAGCGAGGACCTTGAGACGATCGAGAGCGAAGGCAGCGCCGAAGTACAGATTGCCGGCCGGCCGTTCCGCATCCGGCGCGACTTCGTCGACGACGCGCGGTCGTACCCGCTGGAGGAGCGGATGCGCGGGCTGCGGCGCGCGCTGCTGGTGCTGCATTCGCCGGTCGACGAGGTCGTACCGGTCGAGAACGCAGAGCGCATCTACACCGCCGCGTTGCACCCGAAGAGTTTCGTGAGCCTCGATGGCGCCGACCACCTGCTGAGCGACGCGGCCGATTCGCGTTATGCAGGGACGATGATCGCCGCATGGGCAAGCCGCTTCCTGGAAGTACCGACCCCGGTCCCAGTAGAGCAGACGGTGACCCACGGCCGCACCGCCGACGGCTTCGTGTGCCGCGTGCAGGCCGGCACGCACGAGTTGCTCGCCGACGAACCGGAGAAAGTCGGCGGTACCGACCTCGGCCCGGATCCATACGCGTTCCTTGCGGCCGCGCTAGGCACCTGCACGGTGATGACGCTGAACATGTACGCGCGCCACAAGAAGCTACCGGTAGAACGCGTCAGCTGCGAGGTCTCGCATGCGCGGGTGCATGAGGAGGACTGTGAAGGCTGCGAGAACAGCGCGCATAAGCTCGACCATCTGACCCGTGTAATCTCAATTGAAGGCGATGTCGACGACGAAACACGGCAGCGCATGCTGGAGATTGCCGACCGCTGCCCGGTACACAAGACGCTGTCGAGCCGGGTCTCGATTGAGAGCCGTCTGGAAGGTGGTTGATGCTGTCTTGCCTCACCCACTTTGAATGCACGCGTACCGGCGCCAAGTACCCGCGCGGTGCGTTGCTGACGCTGTCCGACGCTGGCGCGCCGTTGTTCGCCCGCTACGACCTCGAACGGGCCGCCGCGACACTGTCGCGTGCATCTTTGCGCGGTCGCCGCGCAGACATGTGGCGCTACGCGGAGGTGCTGCCTGACTGGGCCGGTGCGGCGCCGCTATCGCTCGGCGAGGGTTGGACGCCGCTGGCGGAAGTCGAGCGCCTGCGCGACGCACTGCGCTGCCCGCACCTCTTCATCAAGGACGAGTCGTCGAACCCGACCGGTTCGTTCAAGGCACGGGGGCTGTCGTGTGCGGTGAACGGCGCGCTCGCACGCCGCGCGACCGCGTTCGCGGTACCGACCGCCGGTAACGCCGGCGGTGCGCTCGCGGCGTTTGCGGCGGCAGCCGGCGTGCCAGCGCATGTGTTCATGCCGGCCGATACGCCCGCAGCGTTCGCGCTCGAATGCCGCGCGTTTGGCGCGACCGTCGAACTAATCGACGGCCTGATCGACGAATGCGGACGGCAGGTCGCCGCGCGTGCGCCGAAAGCCGGCTGGCACAACGTGTCGACGCTGAAGGAACCTTTCCGTGTCGAAGGCAAGAAGACGATGGGTTACGAGGTCGCCGAACAGCTCGCGTTCGAACTGCCGGATGTCATCGTGTACCCGACCGGTGGCGGCACTGGCCTGATCGGCATGTGGAAGGCATTCGACGAAATGGAAGAACTCGGGTGGATTGGCTCCCGGCGGCCGCGCATGGTGTCGGTGCAGGCGGCCGGCTGTGCACCCATCGTGCAGGCGTTCGCCGACGGCGCGGATGCGGCCGCGCCCTGGCCGGATGCCCATACCGTCGCGTCGGGGCTACGCGTGCCGTCCGCAGTCGGGGATTTCCTGATGCTGCGGGCGCTGCGCGACAGCGGCGGCCACGCGCTGGCAGTCGAAGACGACGCAATGCTCGCCGCCGGCCGCGAGCTCGCCCGTCTGACCGGCATCTTCCCCGCGCCGGAAGGCGGCGCGGCGCTGGCCGCCCTTTACCGGCTACTGGACGAAGGCCTCGTCGACCGCGACGAGCGCATCGTGCTGTTCAACACCGGCAGCGGCTACAAGTACGCAGACGCGTACCTGCGCTGAACCTTTACTTTTTTCGATAGGGTGCTTGTGCAAGCGCGCTGGCTGCAGCGGACTTTGAAGCCTTAGACGTACGCCCATCGCGCAGGACCTTCGAGGCAGCCGTCGCTGCCACAGCGCCGGTTTCCCCTTTTGAATTCGTCTGAGACAAGGCACTCGCTGCCGCGGTCTTGCTGGCCGCGCCTGTTTCCTTACTAATTAGGGTCGTTGCAGCACTGGCGGCCGCTTCTGCTCCCGTTACATTCTTGTTCTTCGGCATGTCCGTAATACCTCCTGGGTGGTGCCAGAGGGTACCAAGCAAAAAAGCAGTCGGTCTGTTGCACAAACTCCATAGTCGACGGCAGCGTAGGCGTCGCTAACGGCCCTATTACGCAGACCAACTGCTCCATCTCTGGGGCCGTCGAAATTGGCTCGAACACCGCCGTGGCGGCCTACTCGACCTTCATTGACGAATACAACGCGCTCGCGACGCAGCCACCCTGCCAGTTCTTCAACGTACCGCTAGCGGGTGCGTTCCTCCAGCCTGGCGTCTATTGCTACGACGCGGCCGTTGTCGTGACGGATAGCACATTGACACTCGTCGGTTCAGCCTCCGACAACTGGATTTTCAGAATCGGAACGGGCGGCACCGGCGCCCTCACCGGAACAAACTTCAATGTAGAAGTCTCCGGCGGCACATCTTGTAATAGCAATGTGGTTTGGTGGACTTCACAAGCCGCGACGATGACCGACTCCAACTTGGTCGGATCGGTCCTGGCAGGCGCAGACATCACCTTCACCCGTGGTAGCACGAACGGCCAGCTTCTGGCCGCCGGAGAAGTCACCCTGACGGATACCGCGGTCGACTATTGCCCAAATGCTTCACCCCCGGCAGCTCCTGTCATTGGGATGTTCGTCATCGGTGATGACCAACGCCATGCGATTGGTGACACCGTGAATTTTTGGGGCGCACAGTGGTGGCGCAACAATCTGATGTCCGGCACCGTCAGCCCAGGCGCTTCGAGAGCCAGCTTCAAAGGCTATGCGACTGGCACGCTCGTTTGCGGTGGTACCTGGCAGGCACTGCCGGGTAACAGCACGCCGCCGCCGGCCACCATTCCCGACAGGATTCTTGTGGTCGTCACCTCCAGCGTCATCAAGAACGGTCGGGTGATTAATGGTGACATCAGCGAGATTGTCATCGTTGACCATGACGGTCGTTACCGCCCCAACCCCGGCCATGCTGGTCATGGCGTGATTTCATCGGTGGTCTGCACGCAATAGCCGAGTCTAATCAGCGCACGACTGAGCAGGGGCCGAAGTCTGGCCCCTGCTTTTTTTATACCTAGCTAGACCCTACCCGCACTCGGTAGAGCCGAAATGGAAACTCGTTAGCGCGAACGCGTCGCGTCATAGTGCGAGCGTCATCCGCAGCGGTACCCGCGACAGTTCGACCTCCGGCAGTGCCCGCCGCCAGTCACGACGCAGAGGTATCAACAGCACGCCGTCCTCATCCGCTGTGAGCACTTCTGTGGTACGCGCGCGAATCGTCGCCTGGGCGCGGGCTGCTGGTTCGAACTCCAGTTTCAAACCCGCCGGCTTCGGTGCGGCCATCCGCGCGAGAAAGCCTTGACGCGCGACGACCGCGTCGTAGTCGGCGGCCATCTCCAGCAGCAATGCGTACGAGAACCGCTGTTGCACCGGGGCCTCGCTGACGAACGAGAGTGTCGCCGA
>JAIVGZ010000002.1:0-1206 GCA_020201335.1 Natronospirales bacterium | reverse complement strand
TTTCCCGCCACGACACCTCGTCGGCCGTCCCTACCGCTGCGATGCTGACGAGCAGGGCCCCAACCACCATCGTTCTTGCTTTCATGTCTGCATCAGAGCGAAGCCAACGACAATAGTTCCGCAGGGCCCCGTACCTGTTCTCGGTAGAGATTTCTCTAGTCCGGATGCCCGTAGCCACGGAACAAGCGATCCTTCACCTGGGACCAGGGAACAGCGTCGACCGACTTGGATTCGAGTTTCGAAACGCGGCGCTTGATCTCAGATGCTCGAGAAGCGACTGGGCGCGGTCGTAAATGCCCTTCACAGTCTGAGCCGCGGCCTGAGGGTTATCTGAAGCGATGTACTCGAATATATCCCCGACCCAGCGTAGAGCCTCTTCGGTCCAGTTCAGCCGTGCCACGAGCGAATGCGCCGAGCCATATCATCGTTTGAGATGACGCGCCCCGCATCCGAGTCAGCCAAGCCTCGCTCCACCATTACATGGAACGCCAGTTCTCGCACGATCTCCTCGCTTGAGCTGTCCTCTGGCTGCCCCTGAATCAGGCGCGTCAGTTCTTCCTTTGCGGTCGACATGGGCCCACCTCCACGTGCGTTAATCCTGCCACAGGGCGCGGAGTCGTGCCACAAGCACATAGCTGTGATTTATGTGGTCAGGTGTTCGAATCCAAACCATTTAAAGTCATCGCCCCTACCGGAACACGGTAGGGACACCTGCCCGCACTCGGAAGGGGTCAGTACTCACCAAATATTCCAGTTATAGGGAGCTCGCTGCATAGGACGCAAGTCATTCGTATGCGTTTCTCATTCGTACCTTTATCTCGCGCTCGTAATCTGGTCGACTTGCGAGATATCACAAGACAGCAGGTAGCCGTGCCTGCGATTTAATCCGGGGGTCGATCTTTGCTCTTGGCTTTATCAACCGACACTGCTTCAGAGCTTAGATCGGTCAGGACCGCCCCTACGCTGGCACGTTCGACACCCAAGGACTCCAACAGCTCTATCACGATGTCTAGGAATGAAGTCATTTCTTGTAGCGACCCCAATTTGAACCATTTCTTTGAAATCCAAGGAAACGTGAATCTATCGGTTAAAAGCACCGGAATCGACCACTTACGGCATTGGTCTATATAGGTTAGTGAATTAAAAAATGTGACACGACGAAAAAGGTTGTAGGCACGAACGCGGCAGATGTAGCTTCCTGTGAAC
>JAIVGZ010000018.1 GCA_020201335.1 Natronospirales bacterium | reverse complement strand
CGCAATCGCTACCTGCTGGCAGCGGCTGCGAATCGTGGCCGACAAGCGAGCCGGACGCGCGGTCACCAATACGAGCACGCTGCGCCCGGACGGCTCCTCCAATGTCTTCAGCAGCGCGTTGAATGCGTTCCGATTCATCCGGTCGGCCGGTGTAATCAGCGCAACCTTGTACGCGCCATATTGGCTCGACAGCTGCATCTCGCCGACCAGTTCATCGCGGACTTGGTCGATTACGATCTGCGACTTGTCCTCACGCATCGTCAGTAAGTGGTAATCGGGGTGCGTTCCGGCAAGGAATTGCGTGCAACCGCGGCAGTTGCCACAGGCATCTCCGCTGCGTGGTGACTCGCACAGCAGCCGCAGCACCAGGCGTTGCGCGAACAAGTCCTTTCCGAGACCCGTGAGCCCCGTGACCAGCACTGCGTGGGGCATGCGCCCTGCATCCAGCTGTGCGGACAGTAGACGCCACGCGGCGTCGTGCCACGGTAAACGCAGCGCGTCAAAATCGACGCGAGGAAGCGGCGCGTCAACCGGCTTCTTAGCCATCCGCCTTCGTCGCAAGCAATGGGTCCAGGGCAGAAGCGATGCCCTGCCGTACCTTACCGATTTCCTGGTCAGCGTTGATAATCGCGTAGCGGTGCCGGTCGAGCGTTGCGCGACGCAGGTAGACCTCACGCACCTTCGCGAAGAACTCGACGTTCTCCTGGTCGAAGCGGTCTTTGCCGCCCCGCTCGCCGACCCGCTTCAGCCCAACCTCCGGGTCAACATCGAGCAGCAGTGTCAGGTCGGGCCGCAGCGCTCCCTGCACCCAATCCTCAAGCGCGGCGATGCGCGACAGCGGCATGTCGCGCCCGCCGCCCTGGTAGGCGTAGGTTGCATCAGTGAAACGGTCGCAGACCACCCAGGCGCCCCGACCAAGCGCAGGCTCGATTACATCCTCGATGTGCTGCGCGCGTGCGGCGAACATCAAGAGGACTTCTGCCTCAGGCGACATCGGCTCCTTGCTCGGGGCGAGTACCAGCTCGCGGATCGATTCGCCGAGCGCCGTGCCACCGGGCTCGCGCGTCGCGACGACCTCGCGCCCCTCAGCGCGGATGTAGTTGACGATGTGCGTGATGTGCGTGCTCTTGCCGGCGCCCTCGATGCCCTCGACCACGATGAAACGGCCGCGGTGCGCGCTCAGCTCGGCTTCCAGTTCAGTTTCCATCTTCCCTCCGTCCAAGCACATAGCGTGCGACTGCGCGGTTGTGTTCCTCGAGCGTCGCCGAGAAATGGTGGCTGCCATCGCCGCGCGACACGAAGAACAGGGCGTCCCCGTCGGCGGGGTGCATCGCTGCGCTCAGCGAGCTCTCGCCCGGCAGCGCAATCGGCGTCGGCGGCAAGCCGTGCCGCGTGTAGGTATTGTACGGCGTGTCGGTCCGTAGATGGACCGTACGCAACCGGTCTCTGAAATCGGGACTGACGCCGTACATGACCGTCGGGTCGGTTTGCAGCCGCATACCGAGCTGCAGTCGCCTGATGAAAACCCCAGCAATTTGCGGCCGCTCGGTCTTGATCCGTGCTTCTCGCTCGATGATCGACGCCATGATCAGCGCCTCGTACGGATTGCGGTACGGAAGCCCAACATCACGTCGCTCCCACGCGCTTGCCAGGTGTGCGTTCATCGTGCGTAGCGCGCGTTCGAGGAATGCGAAGTCGGTGGTGCCGCGCGGGAACAAATAGGTATCGGGATAGAAGCGCCCCTCCGGGTGCTCGCCTGGCATGTCGAGCCGCACCATCAGTTCGTCGTCGTCGACACCATCGAGCGTGACGACTAGCGCGGGATGGGCGGCGAGCGCCGCGCGCAACTGGCCGAAGGTCCAGCCTTCGACAACCGTCATGGCGTGCAGCACGGTGCGGCCTGCAGCGAGCAGGTCCACCAACTCGTTTGCGCGCATGCCGGGCTGCAATTCGTACTCGCCGACCTGGATGCCGACCTCGCGGCCGCTGAGCCGCGCGGCCCAGACTAGGCGTCGCGGCGCGCGCAGTACACCCGCACCCGCGAGTTCTGCCGCGACGCCACTGAGTGTGTCGCCGGGTCGGACTTCGAGCGGTGCTCCGCGCACATCGACCTGGAGCGTCTGGTGCAGTACGCGGTGAGCGTCCCATGCCGCATACGCGGACAGGGCGGCGGCCAGCACGAGTAATACCCCGAGCAGCCGCATCATGCGTCCCCGTGCGCCGACAGCCAGCGCTGCATTTGCGTTGTCACCGGCCAGGTCGTGGGCAACTCACGCGCGCCGATGCGGCGCAGGGGCAGAATGCCGGTGATGCTGTTGCAGATGAACGCCTCGTCGGCCGTCTCGACTGCGGCACGCGGCAGCGTCGTCTGTTCACAGACCAATCCGAGCGATGGCGCAGCTTCAATCAACATCGCCCGGATGATACCGGCGACGCCGCCGCCGTTTAACACGGGCGTCATGAGTACGCCGCCGCGCACTACAAACAGGTTGCCCTGCGTCGCCTCGACCGCGTTGCCCTCTGCATCGCACATCAGGCCTTCCTGCCACGCATCGGAACCTGCGAGCTCCCTGCGCGCCAGTACCTGCTCGAGCCGGTTCAGGTGCTTCAGACCGGTCAGCGCCGGCTGCGCAGTGACCGTCGTCGTACACCAGCACACGGCGATGCCCTGCTCCGCCCACGCCGGCGGCAGTGTCGGCCACGGATACAGCGCGAGCACGCGCGTTGGCAGCGCGTCCGCTGGCGGTGCATAGCCGCGCCCGCCACCGCCGCGTGTGACAATCAGCTTCAGCACCGCGTGCGGAACGCCGGCACAGAATGCGCGCGCTTCGTCGTTGAGGTCGGGGACCGGTAATCCGAGCGCCACGCAGCCAGCTGCCAGCCGTTGCAGGTGGCGTGCGAGCCGCAGCGGTCGTCCGTCACGCACCGCAATCGTCTCGAACACCCCGTCGCCGTACTGCAGCCCGCGGTCGCCGGCGGACACCGCGCCGCCGTCCACGCCGTTCACGCGGAATCGTGGGAGTGAATCAGTCATCGGCGGCCAGCGCGCGCAACAGCCCTGCGGCTTTCGCGCGCGTCTCGTCGAGTTCGCGCTCGGGTACCGAGTCGGCGACAATGCCCGCGCCGGCGCGCAGCTCCAGTGCACGACCACGCACGGTGAGCGTGCGGATCAATATATTCAGGTCCATGTCGCCAGTATGCCCCAGCCATCCGAGGCTGCCGGTGTAAGCACCCCGCGGCTCGCGCTCCAGCTCAGCGATGATTTGCATGCAGCGAACCTTTGGGCAGCCGGTGATGGTGCCGCCCGGGAACGTCGCCCGGATAACGCCGCCGGGCGTTGTGCCCGGCGTGAGCGTCCCACACACGTTTGACACGATGTGGTGCACCGTCGCGTAGGTCTCCAGCGTCATCATCTCGTCAACGACCACGCTGCCCGGCACGCTGATGCGTCCCAGGTCATTGCGTTCGAGGTCGATCAGCATCACGTGCTCTGCGCGTTCTTTCGGGTGGGCAAGCAATTCGTCGAGCAGTGCGGCATCGGCGGTGGCGTCGGCGCCGCGGCCACGGGTGCCGGCGATCGGACGCGTCTCGACGCGGTCCCCGGCGACACGCACCAACCGCTCCGGCGAACTGCTCACGACCGCGACCTCCTCCGACCAGCGCATGAAACCGGCGAACGGCGCCGGGTTGCGTACGCAGAGGCGCCGGTAACAATCGAACGCAGTCACGTCTTTTCGCAGCCGGCCACGCCAGGCGCGCGACAGATTGGCCTGGAAAACGTCGCCGTCGTACACGTGGCGTCGGGTTCGCTCAACCGCGTCGAGGTACCGTCCGCCGTCATCTTCCACGAGTGGGCCGTCGGTCAATGCGCCACGCGCAGGCGTTTGCGCTGCCGCCGCCTCGAGGTCCGCGCGCACGGCAGCCAGTGCGTCATCGTGCCCGGACTCGGCGACCAGCCACGCGGTGCGTTCGTGCCGGTCGCGCAACACCGCGACCGGCACCCGGACCGCAGCGGCCATCGGCAACGGATCTGCTGAATCGCACGGCGCCGCCACCGTCGGCTCGATCTCGGTCAGGAGTTCATAGGCGCAGAACAGAAACCAACCGCCACAGAACGGTACGCGCGCGTCGCGGAGTGACGGCTGGCGGTCGCGTTGCCACCAGTCGTCGAGCGCGGTCAGGAAACCCGGGCCGGTTAGCCGTTCGCCAGGGAACGCGAACAGGATGTCCCAGCGGGCGTGCGGTGGCCCGTGGGCAATGCTTTCGAGCAGGAATGGATAACGGTCGGGGGCGTGCGCGTGCAGCGCGACGAGGTCGGGCCAGCGGTCCAGGCGCTCGATGTGCGGCGCGGGCGCGCTCACTCAGCCCGGCTGCCGGAAGACCAGCGTGCCGTTGGTGCCGCCGAAGCCGAAGGAGTTCGAGACGGTGACGCTGAGCGCGAGCTCGCGTGCGGTGTGCGGCACGTAATCGAGGTCGCAACCGTCATCCGGGTCGTCGAGGTTGATAGTCGGCGGGACGACTTGGTCGCGCAGGGCGAGGATCGAGAAGATCGCCTCCACACCGCCGGCGGCACCGAGCAGGTGCCCGGTCATCGACTTGGTCGAGCTGACCGCCAACTTGGACGCGTGGTCGCCGAACAGGTCCTTGATGGCACGCGTTTCCGCACGGTCGCCGGCGACTGTCGAGGTGCCGTGCGCGTTCACGTACTGGACCTCGTCCGGGTTCAAGCCCGCGTCGTTAAGCGCGTTCTGCATGCACAGGCGCGCGCCCGCCCCATCCTCCGGCGGCGAAGTCATGTGGTAGGCGTCGCCGCTCATCCCGAACCCGACCAGTTCGCAATAAATGTTGGCGCCGCGCTTGCGCGCGTGCTCAAGCTCCTCGAGGACGATGATGCCGGCGCCGTCGGATAGCACGAAGCCGTCGCGCTCGCGGTCCCACGGGCGGCTCGCGCGCTGCGGGTCGTCATTGCGGGTGGAGAGTGCGCGCGCAGCGCAGAAGCCGCCGACGCCGGTCGGTGTGGTCGCCATTTCCGATCCTCCGGCGACCATCACATCCGCGTCGCCGTACGCAATCGCGCGTGCCGCAACACCGATGTTGTGCGTCGCGGTGGTGCACGCAGTCACAAGCGCGAGGTTCGGCCCCTTCATCCCGTACATGATAGAGAGGTCACCGGCGATCATGTTGATGATGCTGCTCGGGACGAAGAACGGAGAGATCCGGCGCGGTGTACCGTTCTCGAGCCAGGACCCGTATGCCTTCTCGATTGCCTGCAGGCCACCGATGCCGGCGCCGATCGCGACGCCGATGCGGTGCGCGTTCGCGTCCGTGACTTCGACACCGGAGTCCCGTATCGCCTGGATGCCCGCGGCCATTCCGTAATGGATGAATACATCCATCTTGCGGGCTTCTTTCGGCTCGAGGTAATCGGTGATCTCGAAGCCGCGCACCTCGCCGCCAAAGCGGGTCGGGAACGCGGACACGTCAAATCGCGTAATTGGGCCGATGCCGCTCTTTCCGGCAAGCAGGCTGGACCAGGCCTCGTCGACGGTGTTGCCCACCGGCGAGACGAGGCCGAGCCCGGTTACTGCAATGCGACGCCTGGTCAAGGTGCTATCCCAGAAACGAGAGCGCCGCCGCCATTGCTGGCAACGGCCGCTCGGTTATGGTGCTCGGGTGCGGGGCGATGTCAGCCCTGGTTCGCCTTGATGTAATCGACAGCCTGCTTGACGGTCGTGATCTTCTCGGCTTCCTCGTCGGGAATCTCGCACTCGAATTCCTCTTCCAGTGCCATCACGAGTTCGACGGTGTCAAGGGAGTCGGCACCCAGGTCATCGACGAAAGAAGCGTCGCTAGTGACGTCTTCTTCCTTGGCGCCGAGTTGCTCGGCGACGATTTTCTTCACTCGTTCTTCGATGTTGCTCATGACGGGATTATCCTCTGGGAATCTGAATAAGGCAGCGCGTGCTGCGGGCCGTATTGTAGGTGAATCGCCTGCACCGTGCCACAAACGGCACGGAAATTTCAAACAGCTGTTTGGATACCCTTTAAACCATGTACATGCCGCCGTTCACATGCAGCGTTTCGCCGGTGATGTACGAAGCGCCGTCCGAAGCGAGGAACACCACGGCAGCGGCGATATCTTCCGGTCGGCCGAGGCGGTTCAGGGGAACCTGCTGCAACAGTGTGTCCCGCTGACCCTCTTCAAGCGCGCGCGTCATGTCGGTCTCAATGAAGCCCGGGGCGACTACGTTCACCGTGATGCCTCGCGAGCCGATTTCGCGCGCGAGAGATTTACTGAAACCGATCATGCCCGCTTTCGCCGCCGCGTAGTTCGCCTGCCCTGCATTGCCCATTACGCCGACGACCGACGCGATGCTGATGATCCGCCCGCGGCGCGCCTTCATCATGCCGCGTAGCACGGCCTTTGAAGTGCGGTAGATTGACGACAGGTTCGTGTCGATGATTTGCTGCCACTCGTCGTCCTTCATGCGCATCAGCAGGTTGTCGCGAGTAATCCCGGCGTTGTTTACAAGGATGCCGGGGCCGCCCTCCTGCGCTGCGATGTCGGCAATCAACGCGTCGACCGCCGCGCCGTCCGTGACATCAAGCACTGCGCCTCGGCCTGCGATTCCCGCCGCAGAGAATGCCTCGCTGATGCGCGCCGCGCCGTCTTCGCTGGTTGCGGTGCCGATTACGACGGCGCCCGCCTCGCCCAGTGCATGCGCGATCGAGCGGCCGATGCCTCGGGACGCGCCGGTTACCAGCGCCGTTTGGTTCTCGAGCGGTTTCATGCGTTCTCCCGTGCCGCGGCCAGCGCAGCTGCCAGGCCTTCCGGGTCGTTCGTTGCGACGCCGTTCAGCCGTTCATCAATCCGGCGGGCGAGCCCGCTGAGCACCTTCCCGGGTCCACACTCGACCAGCAGGGCTACACCGTCGTCTGCAAGCTGACGCATCGACGCCGACCAGAGTACCGGGCTGTGCAACTGACGCGCGAGCGCATCGCGAATCGCTTCGGGGTCGCCGGCGGCAGCGGCCGTCACATTCAGCACGACCGGAATCGTCGGGCGCCGGATCGGTGTGTCAGCGAGCCTGCGTGCCATCTTCTCTGCGGCCGGCTGCATCAGTGCGCAATGCGATGGCACGCTCACCGGAAGCGGCAGGACGCGCTTCGCGCCGCGCGCCTTTGCCAGAACGCCGGCGCGTTCGACGGCGGCAGTATGGCCGGCAATCACGACCTGGCCGGGTGAATTGAAATTGACCGCAGCGACGACCTCGTCGCCCGCCGCTTCCTCGCACACCGCACGGACCGTGTCGTCGTCGAGGCCCAGAACCGCCGCCATCGCGCCGTTGCCGACCGGAACCGCGTCCTGCATCAGGCGACCGCGGTGTTCGACGAGCCGCACCGCCGCGCTGAAGTCCAGTGCACCTGCGCAGACGAGCGCTGTGTACTCGCCGAGGCTGTGCCCGGCGACGCTGGCGGGTGCCGGGCCCCCGTGTGCGTGCCATGCGCGCCATACGGCGACACCTGCCGTGAGCAGCGCAGGCTGGGTGCGGTCGGTCGCATTGAGTTCGTTCGCCGGGCCCTGCAGGCAAAGCTGCCACAGGTCGTAACCGAGCGCTTCACCTGCCTCGGCGAAAGTTTCGCGAACCACCTGCTCGGCTTCGGCAAGCTCAGCGAGCATGCCGACCGACTGTGACCCCTGGCCGGGAAACACGCACGCAAAGCTCATCGGGTTCTCCGCCGTGTAAGTACGCATATGATACCAGCGCAAAAACCGCCGATGGCGCCCAGCCAGTGCGCCTCAGCGACCACCCCGTCGCCGGTCGAGAACCCTGCGTACTCGAGTACGCCCTTCACGAGCAGGAATGCGAGCAGGCCCGCGGCGCCGATCCGCCATGTCGACCACATCGCCACCGCGCCGGCTGCAAGCAACGCGTGCAGCACACCCGATAGCCCCACATACCATCCGACCGGCGCGAGCAGAAGGCCGCCGCTTATCGCCGCCGCACCGGCCAGTGCGACGAGTGTCCAACGGCGTGCGGACAGCGTGTCACCAACCAGCGCCCACAGCACCCCGAGGCCAGCCAGGTTGAGCAGCAGGTGCGGCCAGTCGAGGTGTACGAAGTGCCCGGTGAGCAGCCGCCAGGGCTCAGCCAGCAGCAAGTCGCGCTGCCAGCGCAATGCCGTCCGCGCCGGCTCGCCGAACGCAGCGGCCAGCAGCGCGCATACCGCCACGACGCCGGGCCAGATCCATTTACGAAACGGTATGCGCATGAGTCCTGTAGTATGCTGTCACGCAATGCATAACCTCAAGGCAAACAAGGGCTTCACCCTCATCGAGATCATGGTGGTCGTCGTGATCCTCGGTATCCTCGCCGCGTTCGTGGTGCCCCGCGTGATGGACCGCCCGGATGCGGCGCGTATCGCGAAGGTGCAGAACGATGTGCGCGCAATCGAGGCGGCGCTGAACATGTACCGGCTCGATAATTACCAGTACCCAAGCACCAATCAGGGGTTGAACGCGCTGGTCAACAAGCCGACCGGTCAGCCGGAGCCACGCAATTGGAGTGCAGGCGGTTACCTCCCGTCGCTGCCGCGTGACCCGTGGGGCAACCCGTACCAATACCTGAACCCCGGCATCCGCAGCAACACCGTCGATGTCTGGTCATACGGCGCGGACGGACAGCCGGGCGGCGAAGAAATGAATGCCGACATCGGGAATTGGAACATCGAAGCAGAGTGACGCGCGGCTTTACGCTGGTCGAAATGCTGGTCGTGCTGGTGATCGCCGGCATGATTGCGATGTTCGCGCTGATCAGCGTACGCGGCGGCGGTGAGCAGCGGCTTGCACACGACGAGCTTCGCCGCATCGAACGCCTGGTTGAAGTTGCCTCCGACGAATCCGTATACCGCACCCTCGAGCTGGGTTTCGAGTTTCGCGCGTCGGGTTACCGCACGCTGGTATGGGACGGCGTGCTCTGGAGGCCGCTCCCTCAGCCCGGCGCACTGCGGCCCCGCGAATGGCCTGAAGCGCTTGCAGTAACGCTCGAAGTCGAAGGCCGCGAGATTCCGTTACTGCCGGAATTTCTGGTCGATGAACCGACCCCGCAGGTGGTGTTCCTCTCGTCCGGTGAGGTCAGTGCATTCCGCCTGACGCTGATTGCAGACAACGGACACGGCGGCCGGCTCGACGTCCACCTGACCGGTGCGGCCGAACGCATGGTCGCGCCCCGAGCGCCCCGACGCGCCGGTGGTAACCGTCACGGGTTTCGTCGGTCGCGTCGTCGGCTTCGTCCGCGAGGCGCCCACCGAATGAACGCGCGCGGTTTCACGCTGATTGAACTCCTTGTCGCGGTTGCGATCCTCGTAACGATGACCGCGCTCGCCTACGGCGGCCTGAACACAATGATCAGCCAGTACCACGACGCGGATGCGCGCATCGAGCGCCTTGGGTCCATCCAGCGCACGATGATGCTTCTTTCGAGCGACTTGCTGCAGCTCCAGCCCCGCTCAGTGCGCGAGCAGTTCCACGGTGACCGCATGCATGCGTTCATCGGAGGTCCCAACCATGAGTTCGTGCTGGAACTGACGCGGGGCGGCTGGAGCAATCCGGCGCGGCATCGGCGTGCGACATTGCAGCGCGCGGCGTGGCGCTTGCGCGCCGGCCGCATCGAGCGCGTGCATTGGCAGGTGGTCGATCGCGCTCAACAGCAGCAGGCGGTCGTCACGCCATTACTGGATGAGGTCGTGCGGTTCGAATGGCGCTTCATGGACCGCGCGCGCGAATGGCATGACGCATGGCCACCGGTGGGCGCGCCGCAGCCGCCCGATGAACTCCCGCGCGCGGCGGAACTCACGATTGTCCTGGAGAACGGCGACGAGATCCGTCGCCTGTTTGCGCTCAGTGCGTACTGAGTGGCGCAGGCAGTCGGGCGTCGCGCTCATCATTGCGCTGCTCGTGGTCGCGATGGCAGCAATCGTCGCGGTCGCGGTGATGGCGCGTGCGGAGGCGGAATACCGGCGCGCGCAGATGGTTTTGCATGGCGAACAGGCAATGCAATACATATACGGTGCTGAGCATTGGGTGATGCAGATTCTGTTGCGCGACCGGCAGGACTCCGCCGACGACCATTTCGGCCAGGCGTGGGCGTACGACCTGCCGCCGCTGCCGGTCGATGGCGGTGCGGTGCGCGGGCGGCTGACCGACCTCAACGGCCGCTTCAACTTGAACAACCTCGTGACCGCGGATGGCGAAGTAAGTGAGCCGCACCTGGCGCAGTTCCGGCGCCTACTGCAGGCACTCGGTGTAGCCGACCAGATTCAGGCCTCGGCGGTCGTGGACTTCATCGATCCGGATGGCGAGACGACGATGCCGGACGGCGCTGAAGACCAGTACTATCTTGGTACCGAGCCGCCGCACCGCACACCGAACCGTCCGCTCGCATCAATCAGCGAGCTCGCATTGTTGCGTGACTTCGACCAGGCGCTGCTGCCAGTGATTGCACCGCATGTGGCCACCCTGCCCGACCGCACCCGCCTCAATGTGAACACCGTGTCGACGCCGGTTCTGATGTCACTCGGTGAGGGGCTTTCCGAATCGGCCGCCCAGTCGCTCATCGAGGCGCGCGCAGATTCCGGTTATGCATCGATTGAGGACTTCGAATCGATGCTAGGCTCCGCGCCTGAACCCGGCGTACCGCTCGGCCTCAGCAGCGATTGGTTCATGCTCACCTTGCGCGTCAGCATTGGCAGTACCACGCTCACCATGTACAGTTTGCTGGAGCGCTCGCCCGCCGGCCCGACCCGGGTCGTCGCCCGCCAGCAGACGCCGTGGTAGCCCGATCAACATGAACGAACAGCTGATCATCCTCGCAGGAACCGCGCCCGGCGCCGAAGTCGAGTGGCTGCCAGCAGATCTGTCTGGTCAAGCACTCGGCACGGTTCAGCGCGGTGCGCTGTCGACCGCCGCAGCGATGGCCGGTGACCGGCGCGTCGTCGTGTTCCTGCCTGCTGAGCTTTTGATTCTCACCGAAGTCACGGTACCGGGGCTGCGCGGCCCGCGTCTGCGCCAGGCGGTTCCGTTTGCGCTGGAAGACCGCGTGGCCACCGATATCGAGGCGCTGCACTTCGCGTTTGGCAAACCGGATGCGGAAGGCAGGATAGAAGTCGCTGCCATCGAACGGGTGTTGCTCGACACTTGGCTGGCGGCGTTGCGCGGGGCCGGCATCCGGCCTGCGGCGTTGGTTCCCGATTGCCTCGGCCTGCCGTGGACCGATGGCGCAAGCGTTGCGCTCGTCGGCAACCGTGCGCTGTTGCGCGACGGGCCGGCGGCCGGGTTTGCCGGTGAGGCCGATATGCTCGAGCCGATGCTGGGCGCGCGCAAGCAAGCGCTGCCGGATATGGTTGCGGTAACTGACGGCGTCGCGGTGCCAGTTACACTGGCCGGCGTGCCGCAAATGCGGCTGGTCGACGGGTTACTGCCGTGGCTCGCGCCGCAGGCCGCGGACCCGGCGTTGAATCTTCTGCAGGGCGAGTACGCGCCGCGTCAGCGCCGCCGAATCGAACTTGGGCGCTGGTGGTTGCCGGCAGCGCTCGCCGCTGGCTGGGTACTGCTCGCGCTTGTCGCATGGACCGCGAACTTCGTCATCGTCAGTGCTGAGCACCGCGCGCTGCGCGCCGAGGTGGTCGAAACTTTCAGCCGTATCCTGCCGGGAGAGCCGTTCCACGATCCGCGGCTGCAGATTGAACGGCGGCTTACCGGTGGCACCGCCGGCGGCGCATTCCTCGCCTTGCTTGATGCAGCCGGTACCGGGCTTGCAGGAACGAGCGGTGTGCAACTCGGCGCGCTCTCGTACCGCGGGGGCACACTCGAATTGACGGTGACCGCGCAACGCGCGGAGCAGCTCGACCAGTTGCGCGATCAATTGGCGTCAGGGTCGCGCTATGAGGTCTCCATCGAATCGGCGAGTAGCCGTGGTGGACAGGTCGAGGGACGCATCCAACTGCGCGGGGCGGCCGGCCGATGAATCGCCACGATGTCGCGCAGTGGTTCAATGCACTCGCACCGCGCGAGCGGCGGCTCGTCGCCTTTGGCGCTGCAGCTGTCGTACTGCTCATCGCTTACATTGCAGTGGTGGAGCCGCTTGCGCAGCGCCGTGCGCAACTCGAACAAGGCGTTGCCGCGCAGCGCACCCTGCTGGCGTGGATGAATGAGGTCGCCGGTCAGGTAAGCCCGCCTGGAGCGCAGCAAGTCGGCAGCGGCGACTCGCTGTTCGCGACCGTCGACCGCAGCGCCAGGGCGACCGTCCTCGCAGAGGCATTGCAGCGCCTGCAGCCGGAAGGACAGCAGACGGTACGTGTGTGGCTCGACAACGCACAGTTCGACGAACTCGTGCGCTGGATCGGCACATTGGAGCGGGAGCACCGCATCATGGTCAGCGTACTGACGATTGAACGCACGCAGGAATCCGGGCTGGTTAATGCAAGGCTGACGTTGGAGCGGCCATGACAACCACCCGGCGGTGGCTCATTGCGCTGGCAGTCGCCACTTTTGTGGCGTTCCTGGCGTTGAGCGCACCGGCAACGCTAGTGTCAGATCGCCTCTCCGCAGCCGATTCGGCGCTAACGCTGACCGGCGTCAGCGGAACGGCATGGCGCGGCCACGCCGGGCAAGTCCGCTACGGGCAAGTGGCGGTCGGCACGCTTGATTGGCGCCTCGCCGGCGCCCGCCTGCTGGTCGCACAGGGCGCGGCGCACCTCGCGCTGGTCGGCCCAGACCTGCGCCTGTCGCTCGACGCGCAACACGCGCTGTTCGGCGGCCGTACCCGAATTGCCGATGCCGTCGGAACGCTGCCGCTCGCCCTGCTCGCGGAGCTCTCCGGCGCGCGCGGACCGATCGATGCACGCGTCGAACTCGAAGGCGTGTCGTTCACTTTGAATGGCGAGGCCGTCGAACACGCCGAGGGCCGCGTACGCTTGCGCGACACCGTGGTGCTTGCGCCGCGGCGGTATGCGCTCGGAAGCTACCTGCTGGAGTTGTCGGCGGTGGATGGCTGGCTCGTAGCGACTGTCGTCGAGGCCGACGGGCCGCTCGCACTCGCTGGTTTCGTCCGTTTGCGGGGCGACGGTCGCTGGGAGATGGATGCGCGCGCACGGGCGGCAGAGGCCAACTCTCAATTCTCGCTGGTTCTGCAGTTGCTCGGTGAACCCGACGCCGACGGATACCGCCCGCTACGCCTGTCCGGGCAGTTGTAGCTGTTTCCTGTGGGAGCGAATCTGTGATTGTAGGAGCGGTGCTCCGCACCGCGATGGCAGAGGTCTCAAGTGGCACCGCGTCCGCCGCAGCGCTCGCTCCTATGGGTTCACCGGCTTTTACAGAGCCGGCTGAAACCCATAAGTCGCTGCGCGCTTGCGCCGTTCGCTGCTGGCGCGATTCCTTGGACAGGTTGTGCCATCGCGACCAGAGGGTCGCTCCCACACTCTCCGTGCACATCGGCGTGAGCCCCAATGTAGGAGCGGCCCTCTGGCCGCGATGCTCGAGGGTCAGGTGCCGAATGTAGGAGCGGTGCTCCGCACCGCGATTGCAGCGATTAGATAGAACGCGCCGCCGGCAGGCGTCGCCGACATAGATAACCCTGTCAGTCGATCGGCAGGTGCGTGAAGTCGCCGAGCGGGCCAAGCTCGCGGCGGTCGCGCGCGGCGGTCGGGTCGCTTTGGGCGTAGTGGTAGAGCAGCGTCCCCAAGGCACGCAACGAATCGATGTGGGTGCGCTCCCAGCCGTGCGTCGCGTCGGTACCGAAGCAAGTGAGCGCAGTACGGATGTCGTTGCCGGCGTCGATTGCTGACGCGCTATCCGAGCTGTAGAACCGGAACACATCGCGCCGGTGATCGATGCGGTGCGTTGTACAGAGCCCGAGCAGCTTGTGCGCGAGGTGGTAGTCGAATGGCCCCGCCGAATCCTGCAACGCAATCGTCACAGCGAACTCGCTAGAGTTCTGGCCGGGCGCGCTCGGCGCGGTGTCGATGGTCACCATCTCTGCTACGTCGCCGTGCAGCACATGCGATGCGCCGGAACCGACCTCTTCGGAAATCGTGAACAGCAGGTGGCAATCGAGCGGCAGCTTGCACTTCTTCTCGACCAGTAGTTTCGCAACGGTCAGGACCGTCGCGACGCCGGCCTTGTCGTCGAGGTGGCGCGAATTGATGAAGCCGGTGTCGGTAATCACGGGTTGTGGATCGAACGCGACGTAGTCGCCGACATTGAAGCCGGCCTCGGCGAGGTCGTGCTCGTCGCCGACCGGGGTGTCGAGACGGATTTCCACCTGGTCCCAAGCAACCGGCTGCGCATCGACCGCAACGCTGTAGGTGTGCCCGGAAGCAAGCAACGGCAGGACGGTCCCGTGGTGCGGGCGCTCGTCCGTGAATACCGATACGCGCCCGCCCTCTGCGAAGCGGCTCGACCATGTGCCAATCGGCACCACCGCGAGCCGGCCGTTTGGTTTCAGTTTCACAACCATCGCACCTATGGTGTCGAGGTGCGACACGATCGCCCGATCCGGTGAGCCGACCTCGCCTTTCAGGTCAGCGCGGATTGCGCCGCGCCGCGTGAGCTCGAACGGGATGCCGAGTGCCTCGAGCTTGCCGCAGGTGTAGCGCACCGCTTCGTCGGTGAAGCCCGTCGGGCTCGGAATCGCCAGCAATTCCAGCAGCGTCTGGCGCAGGTAGTCGAGATCAAGTCCTGGATCGGCCACGGCGGTGCTCGCTTGTTACGGTCTGTGGAAACAGCAGGTCGATGAACCGCTGCGCGGTCGGCTGTGGCTCATGGTTGGCGAGCCCTGGCCGTTCGTTCGCTTCGATGATGCAGTAAGAGTTCCCGGATGGCGAATCGACAATCATATCCAGGCCAACGACCGGGATGTCGAGTGCGCGGGCCGCTTCAACGGCCGCGTCATGCAGCACTGGGCTCAACTGGTCGGTCACATCGTGCAATGTCCCGCCGGTATGCAGGTTCGCGGTCTTGCGGACGTGCAGCGTCCGTCCCCGCTCGGGCACGTCTTCGAGACGGCAATCCTGCGCGCGCAACACACGCCGCGTTTCACCATCAATCGGAATACGGCTTTCGCCGGCTGTGGCCGCAGCGCGCCGTCGGCTGTGTTTTTCGATCAACTCGGCGACCGTGTGCTCGCCGTCGCAGAGGATTTCCGGCGGGCGCCGAACCGCGGCCGCGACGACCTGGAAGTCAATCACGACCACACGCAGGTCTTCACCTTCCACCATCTGCTCGATCATGACGTCAACGCCGGTACGCTGCGCCTCACGGATTGCGCGCTGCAGGTCCCGATAGCTCGATATCCCGACCGATATGCCATGGCCTTGTTCACCGCGGACCGGTTTAACGACGACTTTGCGGTGCAGCTTCAGGAATGCCCGTTCTGCCTGCTCATCGCCGGCGCGCACATGTTCTGGCGTGTACAGGCCGGCGCTGCGCATCACGTGCGAGGTCACCATCTTGTTGTCGCAGCGGCTCATCGCAATGGCTGAAGTCAATTCGGTCAGCGATTCCCGGCACATGATCGAGCGGCCGCCGAATCCCAGCGAGAAGTAACCCTCTGCAGCGTCGTGCACGTCAACCGCGATGCCGCGTCGGCGTGCTTCGTCAACGATGATCCGCGCGTACGCGTTGAGGTCGGACGCCGGCGCGGGCGCGGTGTACAGCTTCTCGTTGATCGGGTTCTTCGTCTTCAGCGTGAATACCGGCACGCGCTGGAAGCCCATGCGCTCGTACAGCGCAATCGCCGGCATGTTGTCGTGCAGCACCGAAAGGTCCATGAAACTGCGTCCGCGCGCGAGGAAATGGTCGGCCAGGTATGCAACCAGAGCGCGGCCGATTCCCGGCTGCGTTGCGCGCGGGTCTACCGCCAGGCACCACAGGCTAGAGCCGTTCTCTGGGTCTTCGAATGCGCCGGTGTGGTCGACGCCCGTCACCGTGCCGATGATTTCACCGGACTGCGCGTCCTCGGCGACGATGTATGAGATGGACTTCGACTTCCGGTTATCCCAGACGAATTCCGGCGGAACCAGCACCATCTGGCGGCTGGCGTATAGCCGATTGATTGCTTCGGCGTCGGCCTTGCTGCGCAGCTTGCGGATGATGGTCGTACGCTGGCTCACGCGCCCTGGCCGCCAGTTACCAAGCCACAGCCGGTAGGTGTGCGACGGGTCGAGGAAGAGCGACTGCGGCGCCTGCGCGAGCACGACGTGCGGGTCGCGCAGGTAGAACGCGATATCCCTGGCGTCGGCCCGCTCATCTGCGAGCACTGCGGCAAGCCGCTTGTTGTCGGAGAAGGTGTGCGCAAAGATCAACCGGCCCCAGCCGCAATCTACCACCGCCTCGTGCGCGTTCTCGCCGGGCTTCTCCCAGTTCCGCAGCGACGGCGCGCTACGCCGTTCCAGACGCGAGCTGGCGCGGCCCTCAGAGCTCACTGCCCGACCGCCTGCGCAACCGGCCCGCTCCACCCGGTCGCATCGCCACGCGCACCGTCGACGTGCTTCTGCAGCCACAACTCGAGCAACGCGATTTGCCACACCTTGGAGCCACGCAGCGGCGTCAGGTGCGCGTTCGGGTCCTGCAGCATCTCTTCCACGTATTCAGCACGGAACAGCCCGCGCGCCCGGGCGTGCTCGTTCAGGAGCGCGTCGCGCGCGAGGTCCAGGTATTCGCCCTTCAGGTATTTGAGAGCGGGCACCGGGAAATAGCCCTTCGGCCGGTCGATGACGCCCGCAGGGATGACCTTGCGCGCGGCCTCTTTCAGCACGTGCTTACCGCCACCGTCGACCTTGTGTCGTGCCGGCACGCGTGCCGCAAGTTCGACGAGTTCGTGGTCGAGGAACGGTACGCGCGCCTCAAGCCCCCACGCCATCGTCATGTTGTCTACGCGTTTGACCGGGTCGTCGACCAACATCACAGTTGTGTCCATGCGCAACGCTTTCTCAACCGCCAGCGGCGCGCCATCACGGTCGAAGTGCTGTGCGACGAAGCGGCTGCTGTGGTCGTCGCCGGCGAACTCGGGCCGCACCATTTTCAGGAACTCGTCGTGCGCGCGGTCGAAGAACACAGACCGATAGTCGGCAAGCGGGTCGCGGCTCTCCATCATCGGCGGGTACCAGTGGTAGCCGCCGAAAACTTCGTCGGCGCCCTGCCCGCTTTGCACGACCTTCAGCGTGCGCGCGACCTCCTGCGACAACAGGTAGAAGCCGATTGCGTCGTGCGACACCATCGGCTCGGCCATCGCGCCGATGCAATCCTCGAGCGCCGGCAGCATGCGCGCGGTGTCGATACGGATCTGGTGGTGGTTCGTGTCGAAATGATTCGCGATGATGTCCGAGTATTCGAACTCGTCGCCCGACTCCGTGCCGACGCTCTCGAAGCCAATTGAGTAGGTTGCGAGCCCATGCTGTCCCGCTTCAGCGAGCAGGCCAACGATCAGGCTTGAATCGACGCCGCCGGACAGCAGTACGCCGACCGGCACGTCGGCGACGAGCCGACGCTCGACCGCTGTACGCAGCCCTACGAGCACGCGGTCTTGCCATTCCCCGAATGTAAGTTGTTCCTCGTCCGCGGAGCGGGTGTAGTCGACGCGCCAGTATTCTTCGCTATGGTGGCGGCCATCGGGCTCGATCGTCATGATCGTCGCCGGCGGCAGCTTGCACACGCCCTTGATGATTGTGTGCGGCGCCGGCACGCCCACAGGCCGAACGCAAACATGCCGTGGAAGCGGTGCACGCACTTGTCGCCCCACGCGTGCCAGGCCTTCAGGACGACTTCGGTGTCGCCGCGCGAAAAGAAGCGGTAACCGAGTTCCTCGAGTTCCGCACGCAGCGAATGGTGGTTGTAGATCGCGCCGTTGTAGACGATGCCGAGCCCGAGCGCCGCATCGAACATCGGCTGCTGCGCTCTCTCCGACAGGTCCATGATCTTGAGGCGCTTGTGACCGAACGCGCGCGCGCCCTGCTGGAACAGGCCCTCGCCGTCCGGCCCGCGCCGCGCGAGGCAACCTGCCATCTGCGCAACTGCGCCGATGTCGGCGTGCTGACCGTTAAACCTTAATTCTCCGGCGATCCCACACAAAGCGGGTCCCTCCCTTCATACTTCGATGGGTGCTAGTGGCTCCTGCAGGTGAAGCACGGATTCTATCGTTTACGAGTGAATAAATCAACCAAAAAGCGTGCATATGCACGTCAAAACAACCGCTCCAGTTCTGCAAGTGCTACCGCTTGCCACGGTCCAGCAATCGCGGCTGCATTGGTCAGCGCCGCGCGAGCCTTATCCGTTTCGCCAAGCTCGCGGAACAAGTAGCCGAGGTTGATCCAGCCAGGGCCGAGTTCTGGTTGCAGCCGTACCGCCTCCGAGAATGCATCGCGCGCAGCGAGCAGTTCGTTGCGCGCGTAGTGCGCATTGCCGCGCGCAAACCAGGCAAGTTCGTCCTCCGGCCAGCGCTCGGTAGCGGCGACCCACGCGGGCGCGGCGTCGGCTGGCCCGGCGTTCTGCTCATAGTCGTGGATTGCCGTAATCGCGGTGCGCGCGTCTGTGGTCGCCGGCAGTTCGCCGGGCGGCAGCGTGAGCATTGCCCAGCGACTGCTGCGTGCCCAGGTTCGGTCGAAACGACCAAGCGCCATCCGCATCGATTCGGTCGTGCCGCTGTGCAGATAGATGTCGCCCAGGTTGAGGTCATACCCAATGACAACTGCGTAGTGCCACACGGGGAACCATTTGAGCCCGAGGTTCTGCAACACGACCACCGGGCGGCCGGCATCCACTTCGGTGAGTAGCGCCTCGAGAGAGCCACCGACCGGGTAGCTGACGCGACCGTAACGGCGCGGCGCTGCCATCATCTCCGGCTGAACGCTCCCTTGCCGTCCCGGCAGGAACACCGCGGGCACCAGTTCGTCAGCGGTGACGACGGTCCCGCTCGCACCTAACGACATCGCAAGTGCTGCGGGGCCGCACTGGTATTCGCTTTGCGGGTGGAATGGCACACCGGTGACGAGCACGCGCGGGGGGCGAGCGTCATCCGCAGCGAGCCGCAGCGCGGGGGAAGCCGCGCAACCAACGAGGAGTACCGCAACCAGCAGCGCGCTCACGCCCTGCGCCGCAGCGCGGCGCATCAAGTGCGTGCGCGTCATCGCCATCGCTCAATAAAAACCCCGTGTGCCCCATTGCGGGGCACACGGGGCACGGTTGTTACCGGCTGCGGCGGGTGAACGGGAATACGGCAGTCAGGCCCAGCAGGTCGGTTACGAGCAGGATGATGAAGACCGAGAACAGGATACCGAGCACGTTGCTTGCGCCGGCGGGCATGTTCTCAAGCTGGTCGGCCATCGCACGGGCTTCGCTGTCGCTCAATGCGGCAACACGGGCATGCGCGTCGGCGACGCTGACGCCATGATGCTGCAGCTGTGCAACGACGTCGGCACGCTCGAGCACGGCAAAAATGCGCTGCCGGTCATGCTGTGCGTTCATCGGGGCGATCACATCCGCGGTGCTGATCATGCCGGCGTGAGCGGAAGCCATCGGGAAGGCGCTGAACATCATCGTCAGTGCCAGGGTGAAGCTGGTGAGGCGGAAACAGGTGGTACGCATATCAACTCTCCTGTGGAGCTCCGGATCGGATTCCAGTACGGAATCAGTATGTGTGGGTACCGAGGGAGTATACCGTGCGCTACCGCACAGGCAGAAGAGGTGGTTGGTCGGGACGGCAGGATTTGAACCTGCGACCACCTGCACCCCATGCAGGTGCGCTACCAGGCTGCGCTACGCCCCGACGAAGGGTGCGAATTATACATCGCGAATCACAGATTCGCTCCCACAGGGAGGAGTACAGCGGGATTAACGTTTCAGGAGCTCGAGCAACTCTTCGAGTTCGACGCGAACTTGGCGCACGATCTGCTGGCTCTGGCTGACATCATCTTTCGCGTCGGTGCTGGCGAGGCGCTGGCGCGCACCGCCGATCGTGAAGCCCTGGTCGTACAACAGGCTGCGGATCTGACGAATCACGAGCACGTCGTGGCGCTGGTAATAGCGGCGGTTTCCGCGGCGTTTGACAGGTTTCAGCTGGGGAAATTCCTGCTCCCAATAGCGCAGGACATGCGGCTTGACGCCGCACAGGTCGCTGACCTCACCTATCGTGAAGTAACGTTTGCCGGGGATCGGCGGTAATTCGTCGTTATTTCCCGGTTCCAGCATACGCTTCGACCTTTGATTTCAGCTTCTGGCCGGGGCGGAAAGTGACGACACGGCGAGCGGTTATGGGAATCTCCTCGCCTGTCTTCGGGTTACGGCCCGGACGCTGGTTCTTGTCGCGCAGGTCAAAATTGCCGAACCCGGACAATTTCACCTGTTCGCCCCCCTCGAGCGCTGCGCGGATCTCCTCAAAAAAGAGGTCCACCAGCTCCTTCGCCTCACGTTTGTTGAGTCCGAGCTCGTGAAACAAGGTTTCGGCCATATCGGCCTTGGTCAATGCCATTTCCGTCAGTCCCGTAGCGAGGCGCCAGTGCGCTTGCCGAGGTGTTCAACGAGCCGTTGCACAAATGCGTCGGCTTCTGTGTCGGTAAGCGTGCGCGAAGTTTCCTGTAAAATCAACCCCAAAGCGACACTTTTTCGACCCGGTTCTACGCCCTTGCCCCGGTATATGTCGAAAATGAACCGCCGGTCGAGCCAGTCCGGCCGGATTGCGTCGACCTCGGCGAGTAGCCGCCCTGCGGTCACTTCTTCGCTGACCACAAGCGCCAGGTCCCTCCGCAACGCCGGGAACCGTGAGACCGGCCGGGCCTCAGGCGCGGGCCGGGCCGATACCACCGTATACGCAAGCTCGAACAGCACCGGCGGCCGCGCCAGGTCCAGCGCCTGCACGATTCGCGGGTGCAGCGTGCCGAGCCAGCCGATGCGCCCGCCGTCAACGACGATCTGCGCACTCTGGCCCGGGTGCAGCGCGGGGTGCGGCGCCGCCTCGAATATCGCCGCGCGCCCGGCAAGCAGCGCCTCGCAATCGGCCTTCGCGTCGTAGAAGTCCGCAGCGCCCTGGGGCAGCCCCCACTGGGCTGAGTATCGGTCGCCCCATAGGAGACCAGCAATCATCTTTTCCTGTTTTAAATCATTCTCTTTCGAGATAAACCTTAGGCCGGACTCGAAGATGCGCACTCGCCCCTGCTGGCGCTTGGCGTTGTGCTGAAGGCAGGCAATCAGCCCGGGCCACAGGCTGGTCCGCATTTCCGCCAGCTCATCGGAGATCGGGTTTTCAAGACGGAGCGCGCCCGAGCCGATGCCGAGCTGCCGGTGCAGCTCTGCGGCCACGAAGCTATAGGTGACGACCTGCTGGTAACCGCGCTGCACGAGCACCTGGTCGATGCGTTCAGGGCTTGCGACGCACTCGGGTGCCGTAAGCATGGTCGTGCGCGCACCCGCGTCCCGGGTCGGAATGCGGTCGTAGCCAAACAAGCGCGCAAGCTCCTCGACCAGATCCGCCTCGATCTCAAGGTCAAAGCGGTACGACGGGACCGTGACCGCCCAGCCATCCGCTTCCGACTTGGCTGTCAGCTGCAGTCGCTCAAGAAGGTCGACGACCGTCGCGTCGTC
>JAIVGZ010000017.1:9415-19113 GCA_020201335.1 Natronospirales bacterium | reverse complement strand
CAGCACCAGCCACCAGGGCAGAATGCCGAGCCAGCCGAGCGTGATGAAACAACCGACGAGCAGCAACTTGTCGGCGACAGGGTCAAGGATGGCGCCAAGCGAAGTCTCCCAACCGAAACGCTTCGCGAGGAGGCCGTCGAGCGCGTCACTGATGCCGGCGATGAGGAACAGCCACAGCGCGAATTTGAACTGGCCGGTCAGCAGCGCCCACACGATGGGCAGGATCAGGCCCATGCGTGCAATGCTGATCACATTGGGCAGCGCCCTGAAGCTCATGGCCGGATTGCGTAGCGCAGCGTGAGGTCGAAGTCGTCGATGGTCGGTTCCGGCACAAGGCGCGAACCGAGTGCAATCGCCTGCTGTACCTGCTCAGGCGTACCGCGCAGGTCCAGCGCGAAAATCACTTCGTCACGATCCACTCCGTCGAGTTCCACCGACCGGACCGGTGACAGCGAACCGAGGTAGCGCATCACCGACGCGTACTCGCCCACGCCGGTCACGCCGGCGACTACCAGCCGCGTACGACCATCCCCGGCAGCGGTCGGCACCAGCGCGTAGCGCTCCGCAAACCGGTCGGCGACCCACTGCGGCCCCACCGCGGCGACCTCGTCGAGAGACCCCGGACCACTGACCTTCCCGTCGCTGCTGCCCGTTTCAAGAATGTTCCAGCGCACGGCCCACCGTGCGTCGTCCACGCGGTACAAGCGGCCGACGAGAACCGCGTTCGCCCGGTATCGTTCGGACGCTGCATCGATGCGTTCGTCGAAGCCGCCCCACAAATCCGCGAACGGAAGCGCCGCGCGGTCCTCGAGGTCGAGTAGCGGCCACACGAGCGGCAGGCCGCGCGCCATCGCCGCGCCTTCGATCGCGGCACGGATTTCCGGCGGCGCAGTGCTGTCGACGAGGCCACGCGTTGTGCCATCGTCGTATGCAAGCCAGACCAGTGTTGCCGGCCGCTCGCGCCCCCAGATCGGTACGCTCCGCTCGCGCAACGCGCGCAGCAGCGCAGCCGGATCGAAGCGGGCACGCAAGTGCAGCGTGATTTCCGCATCAACCGATTCTTGGCGTTCGTACCGGAACTGCTGAACCAGCATCCCCGCGTCGCCGAGCAAGCCTTGCGCCCATTGGCGTGCAGGGGCCTCGCGGTCACCGGTGACCTTCACCAGCACCGCGCCGAGCGCGGCGCGCAACGCGGCTACCCGCTGGCTCTCCGACTGATCGGCAACAGGCACCGAAGCCTCGTACAGCGGCTCATTCTGCGCCAGCGCGCTCACCGGGAACAGGATGGCGGCTGCAAGCAGGGCTATGGTTACGGCGGCTGGTCTCGACACTCGTGTAAAATACCACGCTCCGTCAGCCCGAGACATCAGATGCCCGTGCGCACCCCGCTAACCTACCGCGACGCAGGCGTTGACATCGACGCCGGAGATGAGCTGGTCGAGCGCATCAAGGATGCGGCCGCCCGTACGCGCCGGCCGGGTGTCCTGACCGGCCTCGGTGGATTCGGCGCGCTATTCGAACTGCCGGTCGACCGGTACCGCGAGCCGGTCCTTGTCTCCGGCACCGATGGCGTCGGCACCAAGCTGAAGCTTGCAATCCGCTACGGCAAGCACGACACAATCGGCCAGGACCTCGTCGCGATGTGCGCGAACGACATCGTCGTCGTCGGCGCCGAGCCGCTGTTCTTCCTCGATTACTATGCGACAGGCAAGCTGGACGTCGACGCCGGTGCACAGATCATCTCGGGTATTGCACGCGGTTGCGAACTCGCTGGCTGCGCGCTGGTCGGTGGCGAGACGGCGGAATTACCTGGCATGTACCACGACGGCGATTACGACCTGGCCGGCTTTTGCGTCGGTGTCGTCGAGAAGGCGCGCATTATCGACGGTGCGCGCGTGCGCGCCGGCGACGCAGTACTCGGCATCCTGTCATCGGGGCTGCACTCGAACGGGTATTCGCTGGCGCGCAAGGTACTTGAAGTCTCCGGCGCGGACCTCGCGGATGACTTCGACGGCCGGCCGCTCGGCGAAGTATTGCTCGAACCCACCCGCATCTATGTGAAGGCGTTGCTGGCGCTCGCCGATTCGCTCGACGTGCACGCGCTCGCACACATCACCGGCGGAGGCCTGCCCGGCAACTTGCCTCGCGTACTTCCGGCCGGCGCCGGTGCCGTGTTGACCGCATCGGCGTGGAAGCGGCCGCGTATCTTCGACTGGCTGCAGGCGGAGGGCGCAATCGCGGACGACGAAATGTACCGGACCTTCAACTGCGGCATTGGCATGTGCGCGGTCGTCGCAGACAGCGATGCCGAGCGTGCAATCGCGCTGCTCGCGGAGCACGGCGAACAGGCGGTCCGCGTCGGCCGTATCGAACAAGGCGCCGACGGCGTCCACATCGCCTGATGGTGCCCATCGCCGTTCTTGCCTCCGGGCACGGCACGAACCTGCAGGCACTGGTGGACGCCGCCAGGGATTATCGGGTCGCTTGCGTGATCAGCGACCGGCGTGGCGCCGGTGCGCTCGCGCGGGCCGAGGCCGACGGCATTCCCGCGACGTTCGTCGACCCCGCCGCTTTTCCGGATCGGGCCAGCTTTGACACCGAGATCGACCGTTTAATCAACGCGCACGGCGCGCGCTTCGTCGTTCTGGCCGGTTTCATGCGCATCCTGGGTTCAGCGTTCGTTCACACGTGGCAAGGTAAGATGGTCAACGTCCACCCGTCGCTGTTGCCCAAGTACCGTGGCCTGGACACCCACCGCCGTGCACTGGCAGCCGGCGACTGCGAGCATGGAGCAAGCGTGCATTTCGTGACCGATGAACTCGATGGTGGGCCGGTAATCCTGCAGGCAACTGTGCCCCTGCGCGCGGGCGATGACGTCGCATCTGTCGCCGCACGCGTGCAAGCGCAGGAACACCGTGTATATCCATTTGTCGTGCAACTGCTCGCGCAACAGCGCGTCACGCTTTCACCAGATGGCGTGCTGCTCGACGGCAGGCGGATTGATGCGCCGCTGCGTGTCGACGCCGCCACGGACCTCGCATGCGTCGCGGCCTGATAGCGCTCGCACTTGCGGTCGGACTGGCCAGTGCCCCGGTGGCGGCTCCGGCTGAACGCGAGGGCGGGCTGCACCCGTACACCGCAACCTACTCGGTGTCGCGCGGCAACATGCGCGTCGGCCGGATGCGGGTCGAGCTGGCCCGCACCGATCAAGGCTGCTGGCTGTATGAGTCGCATTCCCGCACAACCGGGTTCATCAGTTTTCTGCGCGACTACCGGATCCACGAGACGACGCGCTTCCGCGTGATAGAGAACGGCGTCGTTCCGTTCCAGCATGTGTACACCCTCACCGGCGACCGCAAGGACAGGAACTTCGCGCTGGCGTTCGACTGGACGGAGCTTGAGGTGCGCGGCATCGTCTCCGGCGAGGCGGTGACCGGCGAACTCACGCCCGGCGCAATCGACCGACACACAATCTTGCTCTCCAGCGTGCTCGACCTGCGCTCCAAACGCCCGTTCCCCTACCGCCTCATGATGATTGACCGCGCCGAGCAGAAGGAGGTGGAGGTGCGCATCGACGGTGAGGAGCGGTTGAACACCGCAGCGGGCGCATTCGATACGGTGCGCGTCGTCCAGCAGCGCGTCGACGACGCCGACAAGCGGTTAATTCTGTGGCTGGCCGTTGCTGAGCGGCACCTGCCGGTGCGCGTTGCGAGCGTGGATGATGATGGGAAGACCATCACCCTCGACCTGGTGGAATTTGAATTTCAATCCATGTCGGCGGCGCCTGTCCCCAGCACCTGACCCTCGCGCATCGCGGCCAGAGGGCCGCTCCTACATTGAGTACCGCTCACCGTCGAGTGGTCAGGTTTTGGGTAAGGTGACCCCTTGCTGGCCCTGGTACTTGCCGCCGCGGTCCTTGTACGAGGTCTCACACACCTCATCCGACTCAAGGAACAACATCTGCGCCACACCCTCGTTCGCGTAGATCTTTGCAGGCAGCGGCGTCGTGTTCGAAAACTCGAGCGTCACGTGCCCTTCCCATTCCGGTTCGAGCGGCGTCACATTGACGATGATTCCGCAGCGCGCGTAGGTTGATTTGCCGAGGCATATCGTCAGTACGCTGCGCGGGATGCGGAAGTACTCGACCGTGCGCGCAAGCGCGAACGAATTAGGCGGGATGATGCAGCAGTCGCTCTGGACATCGACGAAGCTGCTTGAGTCAAAAGCCTTCGGGTCGACAACCGAACTGTAGACATTCGTGAAGATCTTGAATTCATCGGCGCAGCGCACGTCGTAGCCATAGCTCGAGGTGCCGTACGACACGATCTTGCCCGCGCCGTTCTCGCGCACCTGACCCGGCTCGAATGGCTCAATCATGCCGTGCTCGGCAGCCATTCTGCGGATCCATTTATCAGATTTAATCGACATTTCTCTCAGCTCCCCAACGCGCGGCCAGAGGGCCGCTCCTACATTGTTTATTCCATGACAATCCGCGGAAATTTTCCTTTCGTGTCCTTTGCGCTCAATGACAACTGAGCCGTCATCCTGCGCGCGATCGCGCGGTAAGCAGCCGCGATGTCGCTGTCCGGTTCCGCGACGACCGTCGGCCGGCCGCCGTCCGTCTGCTCGCGGATACGGATATCGAGCGGCAGCGAGCCGAGGAACGGCGCATCATACTGCGTCGCAAGCCGTTCGCCGCCACCGCTACCGAACAGATGCTCCTCGTGGCCGCATTTCGAACAGATGTGCGTGCTCATGTTCTCGATGACGCCGAGTACGGCGACTTCGACCTTGCGGAACATCTCCAGCCCCTTGCGCGCGTCGAGCAGCGCGATGTCCTGCGGCGTCGTGACGATCACGGCGCCGGCGACCGGAACCTTCTGCGACAAGGTCAGTTGTGTGTCGCCGGTGCCGGGTGGCATGTCGACAATCAGGTAGTCGAGCTCGCCCCAGTTCGTCTCACCGAGCAGCTGCGTCAACGCCTGCGTGACCATCGGGCCGCGCCACACCATCGGTTGCGCCTCGTCGATCAGGTAGCCGATCGACATCGTCTTCAGGCCGTGCGCGACGACCGGGTCGACCGACTTGCCGTCGGGTGACTGTGGGCGGCCGCTCGCACCCAGCATGCGTGGCTGGCTCGGGCCGTAGATGTCCGCGTCCAGCAGGCCGACCGTGGCGCCCTCGCCGGCGAGCGCGAGCGCGAGGTTCACCGCAGTCGTCGACTTGCCGACCCCGCCCTTTCCGGAAGCAACCGCAATCACGTTCCGAATGCCTGCCATCGGTTGCAGTTGGCGCTGGACAGCATGCGCGGCTACTTTCCAAGCAACCTCGACTTCTACCGTACCGACATCCGGTACCGCGGCCAGCACGCCCCGCACCCGCTCCTTCAGTTCGCCGGCGTAGGCGCCGAGCGGGAACCCCACCTCGATGCGGGCGCGCACGCGGTCACCGTCAACGACCAGTTCGCGCACGGCCTTGGCGGTGTAAAGGTCGCAGCCGAGCCATGGATCCTGGTCGCTGCGCAGCGCGGCTTCAAGCGCCGCCTGGTCGGGTGTTCGCATGCTGCGCATTCTACAAGGGAGCGGGCCCCATGTGGCATAATCGCGGCTTTGCCGAAGCCGCGCGGAACCCATGTCCCAACCTGAGCGCCGGATCCTCGTTACCAGCGCGCTGCCGTACGCGAACGGCCCGATCCACATCGGCCATCTGGTCGAGTACATTCAGACCGACATCTGGGTGCGTTTCCAGCGCGCACGCGGGCACGAATGCCTGTATGTATGCGCCGACGATGCCCATGGCACGCCGATCATGCTGAAGGCACGCCAGGAAGGCATCACGCCGGAACAGCTGATCGAGCGGACCTGGCACGACCACACGCGTGACTTCGCCGACTTCCTCGTTGAATTCGACAATTTCCACAGCACCCATTCGACCGAGAATCGCGAGCTCACCGAGCTGGTCTACGCACGGCTGCGCGAGGGCGGCCACATCGTCGAGCGCGAGATCGAGCAGGCTTGGGACCCGCAGGAGAAAATGTTCCTGCCCGACCGCTACATCCGCGGCGAGTGCCCGCGCTGCGGCGCTGCTGACCAGTACGGCGACTCATGCGAGGCGTGCGGTGCGACCTACGCGCCCGCTGAACTGAAGAACGCGGTGTCGGTCGTTTCCGGCAGCGCGCCGGTGCAAAAGAAGTCGCTGCACTACTTCGTCAAGCTCGCAGGTTTCGAGGCAATGCTCGACGCGTGGATCAGCGATGGTGCGCACGTGCAGGCGCCGGTCGCAAAAAAATTGCGCGAATGGTTCGACGACGGGTTGCGCGACTGGGATATCTCGCGCGACGCGCCGTACTTCGGCTTCCGCATCCCGGGCTCGGATGATAAGTACTTCTATGTCTGGCTCGACGCGCCAATCGGCTACATGGCGAGCTTCAAGCATTTATGCGCGCGCCGCCCGGAGCTCGATTTCGACGACTTCTGGGGCGCGGACAGCAAGGCCGAAGTCCATCACTTCATCGGCAAGGACATCATCTACTTCCACACGCTGTTCTGGCCGGCGACGCTCTCCGCGGCGGGCTTCCGCACGCCGACCAGCGTCCACGCGCACGGTTTTCTGACGGTTAACGGCCAGAAGATGTCGAAGTCGCGCGGCACGCTGGTGATGGCGCGCACTTGGCTCGAGCACCTCGACCCGGAACCGCTGCGCTATTACTACGCGGCCAAGCTCGGTTCCGGAATCGACGACATCGACCTGAGCCTCGATGACTTTGTGCAACGCGTGAACGCCGACCTCGTCGGCAAGCTCGTCAACATCGCGAGCCGCTGCGCGGGCTTCATCGTGAAAGGCCACGATGGCCAGCTCGCTGACGCGCTGCCGGAGCCCGCGCTGTTCGAGACGTTCGCCGCCGAGGGAGAAACCATCGCCGCGCACTACGAGAATCGCGATTTCGCGGCCGCAATGCGCGTGGTGATGGGGCTCGCAGACCGCGCGAACCGCTACATCGATGACCACAAGCCGTGGATCCTCGCGAAAGACCCGGCGCGCGCGCATGAAGTTCAGGGCGTGTGCACGCAGGGGCTAAACCATTACCGGCAATTAATTACCTGGCTCGCCCCGGTGCTGCCGCGCACCGCACAACGCAGCGCAGAGTTGTTCAATGTCGATGCGTTCGTCTGGCATGACGCGCAGGCGCCGCTGCTCGCGCACCGTATCAACCCCTACAAACCGCTACTGACCCGGATCGACCCGGCACAGGTGAACAAGATGACCGAAGCCAGCCAGCCGCCCGCAGACGCCGGCAAGCCCGCAAGCGGCGCTACCGACCTCGCTCCGGAATGCACAATCGACGATTTCACGAAGGTCGACCTGCGCGTCGCGCGCATCGTGAAGGCGGAGCATGTCGAAGGCGCCGACAAGCTCCTGCGCCTGACGCTTGACCTCGGTGGCACAACGCGCAATGTGTTCGCCGGTATCCGCTCCGCGTACGAGCCGGCCGAACTCGAGGGCCGGCTGACGGTGATGGTCGCGAATCTTGCGCCACGCAAGATGCGGTTCGGCGTTTCCGAGGGCATGGTGCTCGCGGCCGGACCGGGCGGGAAAGACCTGTTTATCCTCAGCCCGGATGACGGTGCAGAGCCGGGCATGAAGGTGAAGTGACTTCATCGCGATTGACGCATCGGTGACGCGATGATTTCCGACTACGCTTTGCTATTAGTCGGGGCGGTGCTCGTCAACAACTTCGTGCTCGTACGCTTCCTCGGCCTGTGTCCATTCATGGGCGTATCGCGCAAGCTCGAGAGCGCGGTGGGCATGGCGTTCGCGACGACCTTCGTACTGACGCTGTCCGCAGTTGCGAGCTGGGCGCTGAACACCTGGCTGCTTGCGCCGCTCGGCCTTGAATTCCTGCGTACCATTTCGTTCATCCTCGTAATCGCTGTCGTGGTGCAGTTCACGGAAATCGTGGTGAAGCGCAGCAGCCCGCTGCTGTACCAGGTGCTCGGCATCTACCTGCCGTTGATCACGACGAATTGCGCGGTGCTCGGCGTCGCGCTGCTGAGCGTGCAGGCGGACCATGGCCTGGTCGAAGCTGCGCTGTTCGGTTTCGGTGCGGCAGCCGGCTTCTCGTTGGTACTCGTTTTGTTCGCCGCTATGCGTGAACGCATTACCGTCGCCGACGTGCCTCTGCCCTTCCAGGGGGCGGCGATTGCGCTGGTGACGGCCGGCCTGATGTCGCTCGCATTCATGGGCTTTGCCGGGCTGGTTCGGTTCTGATGGTCGCTGCGCTGATATCGATTACCGCGCTGGCCGCCGTGTTTGGACTCGTACTCGGTTTCGCGGCGGTGCGCTTCCGTGTGGCCGGTGACCCGGTCGCCGACCAGATTGAGCGGCTGCTGCCGCAGACGCAGTGTGCGCAATGCGGCTTCCCAGGTTGCCGCCCGTACGCCGAGGCCATTGCGCGCGGCGAAGCGGACATCAACCAGTGCCCGCCGGGCGGCGAGACGACAATCCACGCGCTCGCCGACCTGCTCGACCGCGAGCCGAAACCGCTGAACCCCGACAACGGCGCGGAAAAGCCGCGCGTGCTCGCAGTGATTGACGAGCCGCGTTGCATCGGCTGCACGCTTTGCATTCAGGCGTGTCCGGTCGATGCAATTGTCGGCGCGGCGAAACAGATGCATACCGTGGTCGCGGCCGAATGCACCGGCTGCGAACTGTGCCTGCCCCCGTGCCCGGTCGATTGCATCGACCTCGTGCCGGTCGAAACCGGTATCGAGGAGTGGCACTGGCCGGAACCGCGTACCCACACTGTGGGAGCGGATCCAACTGTGGGAGCGGAGCCAACTGTGGGAGCGGATCCAACTGTGGGAGCGGATCCAACTGTGGGAGCGGATCTGTGATCCGCGACTGGAAGATGCATGGCGGGCTGGAGCTGCCGGCAAACAAGTCCGAGTCCACGCGCCTGCCGATCGCGCCGGGGCCGCGGCCGCGCGAACTGGTGCTGCCGCTGACCCAACATGCGGGTACGGCACCCGTCCCGCTGGTCGCGGTCGGCGACCGCGTGCTGCGCGGCCAACCGCTAGCGAAGCCCGTGGGTTTCGTCAGCGTCGGCATCCATGCACCGGCGTCCGGTACGGTCACCGCCATCGAACCGCGCACCGTCCCACACCCGTCCGGCCTGCCGGCACCCTGCGTCGTCATCGCGACCGACGCGACCGACACTGACTGGGATGGGTTGCACGGGCACCCCGACTGGGGACAGCTGGATTCGAGCGCATTGCGCAACCGCGTACGCGAGGCCGGCATTGCCGGCCTCGGGGGCGCGGTGTTCCCGACGCACGTGAAGCTGACCCCCGGCACGCGCGCGCCGGTGCACACGCTGGTACTGAATGGCGCGGAATGCGAACCCTACATCAGTTGCGACGAAATGCTGATGCGTGAACGCGCCGCGAAAATCGTCGCCGGCATCCCGATCATGCTGCTCGCGCTGCAGGCCGACCGCTGCATCGTCGCCGTAGAGGACGACAAACCCGAAGCGATCGAAGCGATGGCCGCAGCCATCGGCACCGACCCAGCGATAACGCTGCGCGTCGTGCCCGCGGTCTACCCGCAGGGTGGTGAGCGGCAACTGGTTTACACGCTGATGGGTGTAAAAGTACCCCGCGACCGCCTGCCACTGGACATCGGTGTCGTCTGCCATAACG
>JAIVGZ010000017.1:0-9369 GCA_020201335.1 Natronospirales bacterium | reverse complement strand
GATTTCGACCGCGCCGACGAACACGCATTGTTTGATTGCATCGAGTGCGGTTGCTGCGACGCGGTCTGCCCAAGCCACATACCGCTCGTCGATACCTTCCGTTGGGCGAAGGGTGAGGTCTGGCGCCGAGAAGCCGATCGCGCACGCGCCGAGTTGTCGAAGCGCCGCCATGATGCACGCCAACAGCGGCTCGACGCCGAACAGCGGGAGCGCGAGGCGCGCCAAAGGGCCAAACAGGACCCGGTCTCGATCGACGAAGCCCTCGCGCGCATTAAGGCGAGGACCGGCGCATGAAGTACGCACCGCAGAGCGTCCGGCGCATCATGCTGCAGGTGCTCGTCGCGCTGATCCCCGCAGCTGCAGTGCACATTTGGCTCTTTGGCCCCGGCCTGCTGACCAACGCCGCCATCGCGACCACCGCTGCACTCGCGGCGGAAGCGCTTATGCTGCGCTTGCGCGGGCGCCCGTTGTTGCCGGAGCTCGCGGACGGTAGCGCGCCCGTGACCGCGGTACTGCTTGCCTTCGCGCTGCCGCCGCTCGTACCGCTGTGGCTGCCCGCGTTCGGCGTCGTGTTTGCGATCGTGTTCGCGAAACACCTGTTTGGGGGGCTCGGGTACAACCCGTTTAACCCTGCGATGGTCGGCTATGTCGTGCTGCTCGTGTCGTTCCCGGTCGAGATGACGCAATGGCCGGTGCCGTGGGACACGGTGTCGGGTGCGACCCCGCTCGACCACTTGCGCACCGGCATCGCCGCCGGTGCGACGGTCCCCGAACTCGCAATCGCGCCGAGATTCGGCAACATCGCTGGCGCCGGCTGGGAATGGCTGTCACTCGCGGTACTCGCAGGCGGCCTCTGGCTGCTGCACCTGCGGGTAATCCGCATCCCAATCCCACTCGCGGTACTGGGCAGCGTCACCGTGCTTGCTACCGTTTTCTGGCTCCTCGACCCGATGCGCTTCGCATCACCCGCGGTGCACCTCTTCAGCGGCGCGACCATGCTATGCGCGTTCTTCATCGCGACGGACCCGGTAACCGCGGCGACAACGCCGCGTGGCCGCATCCTGTATGGGCTCGGAATTGGCGCACTCCTGTGGACGCTGCGTACCTTCGGGGGTTACCCCGATGCCGTGGCGTTCGCGGTGCTGCTGATGAACATGGCCGCGCCCACAATCGACCATTTCACCCGGCCGTCCAGATGAGCGAGCGCTCCGCACTCAGGAACGCACTCATCGCCGCTGCGCTGCTCGCCGCGTTCGCGTTCGTCGGCGTCGCGCTGGTCAGCGTCACCGAAACACACACACGCCCGACAATTGAAGCAAACGAGCGGCAGTTCTTACGCGACACGCTCGACATACTGGTGGACCCCGCCCGCTACGATAACGACCCGCTCGCCGACACGGTAACGGTCAACGCGCCGGACGCGCTCGGCACGGCTGCGCCCGTCACCGTGTACCGCGCGCGTCGCGATGGGGAACCGGTTGCTCTGATGCTGACTGCGGTCGCGCCGGATGGTTACTCCGGCGCGATCCGCCTGCTCATCGGCATCAACTTCGACGGAACAGTCGCAGGCGTACGGGTACTCGCGCACCGCGAAACGCCCGGCCTCGGCGACGGCATCGACGCCGCGCGCTCAGACTGGATACTTGCATTCGAAGGTCGTTCGCTCAGTGACCCGCCGGCAGCGCGCTGGGCGGTACGGCGCGACGGCGGGGTATTCGACCAGTTCACCGGTGCGACAATCACACCGCGCGCGGTGATCGGCGCGGTGCGTCGTGCGCTTGAGTATCATCAAGTGATGCGTGAGGAACTTTGGCGGTGACGAGCGCCCGACACATCGCGGTCGAGGGCCTGTGGCGCAACAACCCGGGTCTCGTGCAATTGCTGGGCCTGTGCCCGCTGCTCGCGGTCACCGGAACGGCGGTCAACGGCCTGGGTCTCGGACTCGCGACGCTCTTTGTACTCGCGATGTCGAACCTGATCGTTTCGCTGCTGCGCAATGCACTGCGCGCAGAAATCCGCATTCCGGTGTTTGTACTGGTAATCGCGGCGCTCGTCACGACGGTGGAACTGACGATGAACGCGTACTTCCACGAGCTCTACCGAACGCTCGGCATCTTCATCCCGTTGATCGTGACCAATTGCACGATCATCGCGCGCGCCGAGTCGTTCGCGTCACGCAACCCGCCTTTACCCGCGCTGTTCGACGGCCTGATGATGGGTGCGGGCTTTGCGCTGGTCCTCGTGGTGCTCGGCGCGATGCGCGAACTCATCGGCCTCGGCACGTTGTTCGCAGGTGCCGAGCTGATGTTCGGCCCCGGCGCCGCTGGGCTGTACCTGGAAATCCCCGGCTACCGGGGCTTCCTGCTCGCCGTACTGCCACCGGGTGCGTTCATTGCGCTTGGCCTGCTCATCGCATTGAAGAATGTCATCGACCAGCGCCAGCGCGCGCCTGTGGCGGCACCGGCTGGCGCGCCCCGGCCAGCAACCGCATGATGGGGCCCGCCGCCCGGCGCAGGATGTTCGAACGCTTGCAGGCAGCGAATCCGGCGCCAACGACCGAACTCATATACCGGACACCGTTCGAGCTGCTCGTCGCTGTAATCCTGTCCGCGCAGGCAACAGATGTAGGCGTAAATAAGGCAACCGCAAAACTGTTCGGGGCCGCAGACACGCCGGCTGCCATCGTCGCGCTCGGCGAAGCCGGGTTGAAGCGACATATCCGTACGATCGGCCTGTTCAATACCAAGGCAAAGAACATCATGAAGACCTGTCGCATGCTGCTTGCCGAGCACGGCGGCGAGGTTCCACACGACCGCGCTGCGCTCGAGGCGCTGCCGGGCGTCGGTCGCAAGACTGCGAACGTAATCCTCAACACCGCGTTTAGCGAGCCGACTATTGCGGTCGACACGCACATCTTCCGCGTCGCAAACCGCACCGGGCTGGCGCCCGGCTCGACGCCGCGCGCAGTCGAAGACGCGCTGCTTAAGCGCGTGCCGCGCGCGTTCCGCCAGGACGCACACCACTGGCTCATCCTGCATGGACGATATACCTGCAAGGCGCGTGCACCGCTGTGCGGCGCGTGCTCCATTGCCGACCTCTGCGAGTGGCCGGGTCGCGTGGTCGGCACAGAGGTGCAGAAGTGAGCGACGACCGCCGCTCAATGCGTAAGCGCTTCGTGCTGGTGTGGGAGAAGATGCAAGCGCGCACCCCACTCGAACCGCTCGAGGCCGTGATTGCGGAAGTCATCGAAGCGCACCCCGAGTACCAGCCGCTGCTCGGGCGCGGCGATGCGGCGCTCGACGACGAGTGGACGCCCGAGCGCGGTGAGACGAACCCGTTTCTCCACCTCGGCCTGCATGTGGCAATCCGCGAGCAGATTGCTGCGGACCGGCCAACAGGGGTCAAGGACGCCTATCGGGCGCTTTGCCGCCACACCGGCGATACGCTCGCTGCGGAACACAGGATGATTGAATGCCTTGCCACCGCGCTGTGGGAAGCCGGCCGCAGCGGCGCGGCCCCCGATGAGGCCGCGTATCTGGACTGCCTGTGGCAAAATGCCAGCAGGCATAATTGAATTATTTCAAGGAGTCTTTAAATGGCTAAGAACACAAAGAATAACCAGTTGGCCGCGGCTGTCGGCGCCGCACTGACGATGTCGCTGGCTGCTGTGCCGATGACCGATGCGCACGCAGACAATCCGTTCGGCCTTACCGAGCTCGCCTCCGGCTACATGCTGGCGTCCAGCGCTACGCCCGCTCCCACCGAAGAGGAAGCCGAAGCGAAAGAACACGAAGGGTCCTGTGGCGAAGGCCGTTGCGGCGCCGAAATGGCGGATGACGAAGCGGCGGATGACGAAGCGGCGGATGATGAAGACGCAGATGCGGACAAGGATGGAGAGCACGCCTGTGGCGAAGGCAAGTGTGGCGAGGGCCGTTGCGGCGGCGCCTGACACAGCACCCGGTCTCGGGCGCAGGCCTTGGCCTGCGGCGTGTGCTGGTCGATCAGCTACTTGAGCGCCCCCCTGCGCAGGTATCTCTCCTCGAGGTCGCACCGGAGAACTGGATGGGGTTCGGCGGCCGGCTCGGTCGCAAGTTTCGCGCATTGACCGAACGCTACCCGTTCACTGCACACGGTCTGTCGCTCTCGCTGGGCGGGCCTGGGCCTCTCGACGAGGCCTTCGTGCGCGAGTTGAAGGTCTTTCTGGATGCGCACAACATCCGCGTGTACTCCGAGCACCTGTCGTATTGCTCCGATGATGGCCACCTGTACGACCTGATGCCGATTCCGTTCACTACGGACGCAGTGCATTGGGTCGCCGAGCGCATACGACGCGTTCAGGACATTCTGGAGCGGCCCATCGCGATCGAGAACGTTTCGTACTATGCGGCGCCCGGCGCCGAGATGGACGAGGCAGCTTTCATCAACGCGGTGCTGCACGAAGCCGATTGCCAGTTGCTGCTCGACGTCAACAATATTCACGTGAACGCCATCAACCACGGTTACGACGCGGCAGCGTTCCTGCGTGCGATGCCGGCCGAGCGCGTGTGCTACGCGCACATTGCCGGACACAAGGTCGAGTCGGAGGACCTGCGCATCGACACCCACGGCGCTGACGTCGACGCGCCGGTATGGCAGCTGCTCGACCAGGCGTACGAGCATTGCGGCGTCGTCCCGACACTGCTGGAGCGCGACTTCAACATCCCGCCGCTGGCGACGCTGCTCTCTGAGGTCGACCGCATCGCCGCAGCGCAGAAAAATGCGTTGAACCGCTGGGGCCTGTTGGCGCGCGCCTGATGACCTTTCGAGCCGACCAGTTCACCTTCGCCGCGCACCTGCGCGACCCGAAGACCAACCCGCCACCGGCCGGGGTCGACCCGTCCCGGCTGCGCGTCTACCGCGCGCTTTTCTTCAACAATGTGTACACCTTCCTCCGCAACGCATTCCCGGTCGCGCGCAAGACGCTCGGCGACGCCGCATTCCGGAAGCTCGTGCGCGCCTGGTACGCGGAACACCGCGCGCAGACTCCGTTGTTCCCGCGTCTTCCGGGGGAGTTCGCGGCCTGGCTGGCCGCGGAACCCGATGCAGCCGCGACCCTTCCGGCGTGGCTTCCGGAACTGGCCGCCTACGAGTGGCTCGAGACCGAACTTGACCATGCTTCGGGCGAGGTCGACTTGCCCGGCGTCGACCCTGCGGGGGACGTCGTGCGCGGCATTCCGGTGCTGTCGCCGATTGCGCTCGCGGTGCAATACACCTGGCCGGTCCATCTGATAGGGCCGGGCTTCAAGCCTAATCGCCCACCACCGCAACCAACTACATTGCTGGTGTACCGCGATCGCGCGGACCGCGTCCGCTTCATGGAGACAAATCAGGTCACGCACCAGTTGCTGCTGCTGATTGCCAGCGACGAAGGCCATACAGGTAAAGAACTACTCGACGCGATAGCACAGGCACTGCCGCAGGCCGACCCCACCGCCGTGCGCCGCGCAGGGCGAAAGATGCTTATCACGCTGCGTGACTTCGACGCGATCAGCGGCGCGCGCCCACCTCCACGATGACTGATTTCGCGCTGGACCCGCGGCTCGCTGCCGATACGCTCGCCGTGCGCACGCTCGCGCTGTGTGACCTCAGGTTGATGAACGACGCGCGCTACCCGTGGCTGGTGCTGGTACCCCGCCGAGCCGGCATGGTCGAGCTGCTCGACCTTGACGACAGCGACCAGCTGCTGCTGTACGACGAGGTGCGCGCGTGCGCCCGCGCGCTTCAGACCGTCTGTGCGCCGGACAAGCTCAACATCGCCACGCTCGGCAACGTCGTTGCACAGTTACATGTGCACGTGATTGCAAGGTTCCGCAACGACGACGCCTGGCCGCGGCCGGTGTGGGGTGTACACCCGGCGGTGGCGTATCAGGATGATATTGCGGAGTCGCTGGTCGCGAGGCTTAACGCCGCACTGGTGGCATTACCGATGGGGTCAGACTCCAACTCCGACCCCTGTTGATAACTGGGGCGGCACGCAGGCGCGCCGGCGGCGTGTTCTATCGAATCTCTGCCATCGCGGTGCGGAGCACCGCTCCTACACATGAGCGAGCAGGTCCTAGGCCAAATGAATCGCGAATCACAGATTCGCTCCCACAGGCCAGAGGGCCGCTTTCACATCACAGATCCGCTTCTACAAGGCTGAGGAATCGCGAATCACAGATTCGCTCCTACAATCCACTCCCGGATTTTGCGCTGCAACACCTGCAGCGGCAGGGCGCCATCGGTCAGCACCTCGCGGTGGAACGCGCGCACGTCGAAGTCGTCGCCGAGCGCCGCGGTCGCTTCGTTGCGCAGTTCCCGGATCACGCGCTCGCCGACCTTATAGTTGAGCGCCTGCCCTGGCCAGACGATGTAACGCTCAACCTCAGCAATAACATCCGTCTCAGCCATCGACGAGTTCGCCTTCATGTAATCGATTGCTTCCTCGCGCGTCCAGCCGTAGTAATGCATGCCGGTATCAACGACCAAGCGCATCGCACGCAGCTGTTCGTCAGCGAGACGTCCGTACCACTGGTACGGGTCGGTGAACACGCCGAGCTCCCGCCCGAGTGATTCGGCATACAGCGCCCAGCCCTCGGAGAACGCGCTGTAGCCGCCGAAGCGCCCGAACGCGTGGATCTCTTCCGGCGTCAGGTCGGTAGTCGTCTGGCCTTTGACCTGGAACGCGTACCAGGCCCGCCCGTCCGGCAGGTGCAGCATGCCGACCTTGTCGCTCGCCGCCGGCAGGTATTCGGTCTCCAGAAACGCGCGCATCTCATCGTACGCGGGGACTAGCGTGTCCATGATCATCGCGCGGTATGCGGCAGTCAGGCGTTCGCGCTCCTCCACCGTAAAGGTATCGGGCAACGCCGCGATGGGCCCCCAGTAGACGCTCTGCTCCGGGTCGTCGACCACATGTGCGGCGAATTGCGGAATGGTCTTCTCGACGACGGCACGCGGCTGCACCACGCCCGCTGCGATGCCTGCGCGCAGGTTTCCAATCGCAGTGTGCGTGAGCTCTGGGAAGCGCGCGGCGCGCGAGAGGAAGTCATCGTAGTGCTTCGGCTCGCGGAACGGCTGAATGCTGCGGCCCGAGCCGAGCTGCGCGAAGAATGACCCGTAGTTGCCGAACTGGTTAACCGCCAGCATCCAGCCGGGGAAGCGCTCGGCCTCGACCGCCATTTCGCGATCGCGCACGAAGATGTCCCAGCCGAGCCGGTCCTGCCCGGCCAACGCGTCGCGCGAGATGCCCCGCGCGCGTTCGAGGTAGCGCTGATTAATCTCGCGCGCCTCGATGCGGTTCGCCTCGGCGAAGAAATTCGGTATCTGGTCATTGTAGCGGAGGTCACCGATCGCGGTTGCCATGATCGGGTTGCGCTCGAGCTGCAGTTCGAACCACTCGTCGAACATCGTGTTCAGCGCCGTCGACGCCTCAACGGGGTCGCTTATCGGACGCGGCTGACTGATGTTCGCGCAGCCCGTAGCGAATGCGCCGATGAACAGCGCAAGGATCAGATTCCGCATTTGGTGTCCTCCATGTGCTATCTGTTAGATATAGTACCCGCGTGAACATGCACGAGGCGATCCGCGCGCTGGTCCGCCAAATTCCGGCGGGCCGCGTGACCAGCTACGGTGCGGTCGCGCGACGCGTCGGCGGCTGCAATCCGCGCGTCGTAGGTTACGCGATGGCGGGCCTCCCGCACGGCACCGACATCCCCTGGCACCGCGTGCTGAACGCGGCCGGACGCATCAGTATCCCCGGCGAAACCGGTACGCGCCAGCGCGCGCTGCTCGAGGCCGAAGGCGTGGTGTTCGATGCCCGCGGGCGCGTCGACTTCGAGCGCTACGGCTGGGGCAAAGACCGCAAATAATCGGTGACCGCGTCCGCGACGCCGTTGATGACGAACTGCACAGCGATGACCGCGAGGATCAATCCGAACACTTTGGTCAGTATCTTACGGCCGCTCTCGCCAAGGAAGCCGATGACCCGCCCTGAGTTCGCCATCGCGAAGTAGCACGACACCGTCGTCACCAATACGGCGACGAACACCAGGATCACATACCAGCGGCTCGGCGCTTCGCTGGTAAGAATCATCGTGGTCGCGATCGCGCCCGGTCCGCTGATGAATGGAATGGCCAGAGGCACGATTGCGATATCATCTGCAATCCGACCGGATGCGTTCGCGTGCGACTGTTTATGGTCGGCGGCCTCGCTGCGCTGCAGCATGCCCATCGCAATGCCAAACAATATCAGTCCGCCGGCTATCCGGAACGCGGCGAGCGTAATTCCGAAAGTCTGGAAGATTACCGACCCTAGCAGCGCGAAAGTAAAAAGCACCGCCGTCGCGGTGATCACCGCGCGCTTCGCAATTTGCCGGCTCTCCGCAGGACTGCATTCACTGGTCAGCGATGCGAAGACGAATGCGGTCGTTAACGGGTTGATGATGACGAATATCGCGGCGATCGCGACGAGAAAGTATTCAGCTAACCCACCCATCAGCGCTTCCTCTTCGGGACGTAGAGATCCGTCAGCGTTCCCTCGAACGCCTCCGCCGAGAATGCCACCGTCTCCGACAGCGTCGGGTGCGGGTGAATCGACAGCCCGATATCGGCTGCGTCGGCGCCCATCTCGATTGCGAGCACCGCCTCGCTGATCAGGTCGCCGGCGTTCGGCCCGACGATGCCTGCGCCAACCACGCGCCCGGTCGCCTCATCGAACAACAGCTTCGTGAAACCGTCGGCCGCATCAAGCGCCAGTGCCCGCCCGCTGGCCGCCCACGGGAACTGCCCCTTTCCATAAGGGGTTCCGTTAGCTTTCGCCTCAGTCTCGGTGAGCCCGCACCATGCAATTTCCGGGTCGGTATACGCGACCGACGGAATCACGCGCGCATCGAACGCTACCTTGTGCCCACTCGCGACTTCCGCCGCGACCTTCGCCTCGTGCGTCGCCTTGTGGGCGAGCATCGGGTTCCCGACGATGTCTCCAATCGCGAAGATGTGCGGCTGATTCGTGCGCATTTGTTTGTCCACTGGGATGAAGCCGCGCTCATTGACCGTCACGTCGGCCTTATCGGCGCCAATATCACTACCGTTCGGGCGCCGACCAATGGCGACGAGCACCCGCCCGAACACCTGCGCATCCGGTGCGTCCTTACCGTCGAACGTCACCTTGATGCCACCCTTCTGCGCGTCGAGCTTCGCGACCTTAGTCGACAGCCAGATGTTCTCCAGCTTCTTCGCCAGGCGCTTCTGCAGCACCTTCACCAAGTCGCGATCCGTGCCCGGCATCAGCCCGTCCGACAGTTCCACGACGCTGACCTGCACGCCAAGCGCCGCATAAACGGTCGCCAT
>JAIVGZ010000048.1 GCA_020201335.1 Natronospirales bacterium | reverse complement strand
CGGCGAAGGGATGCGTTCCAACGCGTCGGGTATTGGCACCGGCCTGGTCGTGCGCGCGGGCAGCGACTGGATTATCACCGACGCTTACGACCGTCACTCGGCGCCGGGCCAAAGCCTGCAACCGGTCGCTGTCGGTCTTGGCGGTAACGACCGTGCCGACTTCATTCAACTGCATTGGACCGACGGTGTGCTGCAGACGGAGATGGGCCTTGCGGTCGGCGAGGTGCACAGAATCTCCGAGACCCAGCGCCAGCTCGCCAGTTGCCCGGTGCTGTTCGCGTGGAACGGCGAGCGGCATGAGTTCGTCAGCGACCTGCTCGGCGTCGCCGGCATCGGCTTTCTGCTGGAGCCGGGTGTCTACGCGACGCCGCGGCCGTGGGAGTATTTCAAGTTCCCCGCGGGCAGCATCGCACCCCGCGACGGCCGGTATGTCATCAAAATCGCGGAGCCGATGCAGGAAGTCGCGTATATCGACACGGCACAACTGCACGTGTACGACCTGCCGCCCGGTTGGGCGATGACCGTCGACGAGCGCATGCATACCGGAGGCGGACCGGTGCCGACAGGCGCGCCCGTGTTCTACCGCGCAGAGCGGATGCTGCATCCGGTGCGTGCGACCGACGACCGCGGCGATGACGTAACTGCAGCACTGCGCGCTGCCGACCACGAAGCCGCGCCACCCGGCGCGCGCCACCCGCATTTCCTCGGCCGCCTGGCGGACGAGCACAGGCTCACGCTCGAATTCGGGATGGAGATCAACCCGCCGGGCAGCCGGCCCGTGTTGGTCGCGCACGGTTGGGTCGAGTACCCGTATTCGCAGACGCTGTTCTCGGCGTGGCAGGCCGGTGCCGAGTACCGGCCGCCGAGCCTTGAGGCGTTCGCCGCCGGCGAGTGGCACAGGGTTTACGAACGGTTCGGCTACCCGGCTGGCATGCCGCGCGAGATGTCGCTGCCGTTGGCTGACCTGCCGGCCGGCACGACCGCTCTGCGGCTGTCGGGAAACTGGGAGGTCTACTGGGACATGATTGCGGTCGTCCATGCTGAGGCACCGCCGGCGGAGATGGTGGTACATACGCTGGGAATCGCAGACGCGCGCGTCGCGAAGACCGGCTTCGCGCGCCGGGACACGTTGGCGCACCGGCGGCCCTATTACGATTACAACGACCGATCGCCGTTTTGGGACACGCAGTACCCAGCGGGGTACTATACGGCGCTGGGGCCGGTCGAACCATTGGTCGGGGAGGCGAACGACGCATTCGCCGTGATTGGGCCGGGCGAGGAGCTCCACATGGAGTTCGCGGCGCCCGCGCCGCCCGCCGAGGGCGCCAGCCGCGTCGTGCTTCTCGAAGTGCGTGGCTACGCGAAGGACATGGACCTTTATACCGATACCGGGGGAACCGTCGGCCCACTGCCGCGGACGCCGGGGGTCGGTGACGACGCTGAGCGCGAGCGGCTGCACCAAGCTTATCTGACGCGGTTCCAGAAGGGGATTTGAGTATGGACGAAATCCAGACTCCCACGAGGCGCGTGCGCAAGGCTGTGGGCCCGAGGTTGCGCATCCTGTTGGTCGCGGTGCTTGTTTTGTTCGCGCTGTTGCTGGTCAATTCGCTGTATCTCGGCGGCGTGACGTTCGTCGAGTGGCAAACCGGCGAGACCTACCAGGACTACACGTACCAGTCGATGTTCCTGTTCCACCTGGCTGCCGGTCTGCTGCTCGTCGTCCCCGCACTCGTCTTCATCGGCCTGCACATGCGCAACGCCTGGCGGCGCCCGAACCGGCGCGCGGTGTACGCGGGCCTCGGCCTGTTCGGCGCAGTCCTGCTGCTGCTGCTGAGCGGCATCCTGCTGGTGCGGTTCGATTTCTTCCAGGTGCGCAGTGAGACGGTCCGCAGCATCGCTTACTGGTTGCACGTGGTGATACCACTCGTGTGCATCTGGCTGTTCGTCCTCCACCGCCTCGCGGGCCCGCGGATACGGTGGCGATCCGGCCTCGCGGTCGCCGGCCTCGGTGCGGCGTTCGCTGCTGGGCTCGTCGTGCTGGAAGCGCAGGATCCCAGAGATTGGAACCGACCGGGTCAATATGGTGAAGCCGACTTCCGCCCCTCGCTGACGCGCTCCGCGACCGGCAATTACATTCCGGCAGAGACGATGATGATGGACGGCTACTGCGCGGGGTGCCACGCGGACGTCCACGAGCAGTGGAGCAACAGCGTCCACCGCTTTGCGTCGTTCAACAATCCGGTGTACCTGTTCTCCGTGCGGAATACCCGGCAAATGTCGCTCGAACGGGACGGCGATGTCCAAGCTGCGCGTTTCTGCGCCGGTTGCCACGACCTCGTGCCGATGCTCTCCGGCGCGTTCGACGACCCCGATTTCGACGACGTTAACCATCCAACCGCGCATGCCGGCATCACGTGCACGTCGTGCCACGCCATCACGCACGTGAACAGCACGCGCGGCAACGCCGATTTCACCATCGAAGAGCCGATCCACTACCCGTTCGCGCTCAGCGATAACGCGGCGTTACGCTGGGTCAACGCGCAGCTGATCAGAGCCAAACCGGCATTCCACGCGCGTACATTTCTGAAGCCGCTACACCGCACGCCGGAATTCTGCAGCACCTGCCACAAGGTCCATCTGCCGGAGCACCTGAACCGGTACAAGTGGCTGCGCGGGCAGAATCATTACGACTCGTTCCTGCTCAGCGGCGTCTCCGGGCACGGCGTGACGAGTTTCTATTACCCGCCCACAGCTCGTGAAAACTGCGCGAGTTGCCACATGCCGCACGTGGCGTCCGATGACTTCGGGGCGCGCATACGGGCGCCAGGTGAGCCGTATACGGTCAGTAACCACACATTCCCGGCGGCCAATACCGCGATACCACAGCTGGTCGGCCTGCCGGATGAAGTGACGGCGATGCACCAGGAATTCTTGCGAGGGGCGGTCCGCGTCGACCTCGTCGCGCTGCGCGCAGAAGGGCGCATCGACGGACCGCTGGTCGGCCCGATCCGGCCGGAAGTGCCGCCGCTGAGCCCCGGCGGCGAGTACCTGTTGCAGGCGGTGGTCCGGACGGTCCGCATGGGGCACGAATTCACACAGGGCACTGCGGACTCGAACGAAGTGTGGGTCGAGGTCGAGGTCGCACATGACGGCCGGGTCATCGGCCGCAGCGGCGGCATCGAGCCGGACACGCACCGCGTCGACCCATGGTCACACTTCATCAACGTGTACATGCTGGACCGTGAAGGCAACCACGTGAACCGCCGGAACCCCGAAGACATTTTCGTGCCGCTGTACAACCACCAGATTCCCCCTGGGGCGGCCGACGTCGTGCACTACCGGCTGCAGGTGCCGCCCGACCTGTCCGGGGAGCTCACAGTTACCGTACGCCTCAACTACCGCAAGTTCGGCGTCGATTTGATGAGCATGGTCGAAGGCGCGGACTTCGTCCGTAACGACCTGCCGATTACCGTGATCGCGGAGGACCGCGTTACGTTCCCGGTCGGCGCGGACGCAGAGCCGGCCATTGTCGAGGCGCCGCTGGTGCAGCAGTGGGAGCGGCTGAACGATTACGGAATCGGTGCGCTGCGCAAGCCGCAGCGCCGCCAGCTGCGCCAGGCTGAGGAGATCTTTACGCAGGTTGAGGCGCTGGGCCGTGGCGCCGGCGCGCTGAACCTCGCGCGTGTGTACCTGGAGGAAGGCCGGCTAACCGAAGCCGCGGACGCGCTTAGGCGTGCGGCCGCTTTCGATGACGCGCCACCCTGGTCGCTTACCTGGTTCAGCGGCTTGCTGTTGTTCGAGCAGGGCCGCTTCGAAGGGGCCCTGGAGGCGTTCGAGGCGCTCGCCGAAACCCGCTTCCCCGAGGCACGGCGGCGCGGCTTCGACTTTTCGCGCGACTACCGGCTACTGAACCGGATCGGGTTGACCTGGTTGGAAATCGGCCGCTCACGCGATGATGAGGACGGTCGCCGCGCAGCGTTTACAGCGGCGCGCGACTCGTTCCATGCGGCGCTTGCCGAAGACCCCGAGAACGCGGTCGCGCATTACAACCTTGCCCAAGCGTACCGCCGGCTCGGCGACGAAGCGGCGACCGGGGTCCACACCGCTGAATACGAACGGTACCGCGTGGACGACAATGCGCGCGACCGCGCAATTGGCATTGCCCGTCGTGCCGACCCGGCTGCGAACCACGCTGCCGACCCGGTGGTGATATACGACCTGCACCGCGCAGGCGCGGATCCGTTCCGGCTCAGCGCGCCCGCCGCGATCGAACGGGCGGCACCACGGTGAACGAACCCATCGACGACGATACGCAGTACGAGGACGCGCGCGAACAGGACGACACGGTCATTGGCGTCGTGTTCCGCCGGTCGGTACTCATCATTCTGGTCGCCGTTCTGCTGGCCGGCGTGGTGTTCGGCGTCCGGTACCTGCTTGAAAGCGCTCCGGCGCCCGAAGTGGTGCAGGCGCGGGTCGACCTCGACAGCCTGCTGGCGCCAGCGGCGACACCTGAACCGCCGCTGGGGGTCTTCACCGATGTAACCGCCGCTGCCGGCATCGACTTCGTCCATGAAAGTGGCGCGTTCGGCGAACGCCTGCTGCCCGAGACCATGGGGGGCGGCGTGGCGTTCATAGACTATGACGGCAACGGCACGCAGGACCTGCTGTTCGTCAGCTCCGCCCGGTGGCCGTTCGACCCGGATGGCGCCGAGTCGGCGTCAGCCACGCTCCGGCTTTATCACAATGATGGTCACGGGAATTTCCACGAAGTCACCGACGCGGTCGGTTTGGGCGGGCTGGATGACTACGGCATGGGGGTAGCGGTCGGCGATTACGACGGTAACGGCCGGACCGATATTTTCATCACCGCGGTCGGCGAAAACCGTCTGTACCGCAACGAGGGTGGGCGCTTCGCGGATGTCACTGCGGCCGCCGGCGTCGGCGGCGGCCAGGATACATGGAGCACCGGCGCGGCGTTCTTCGACGCGAACAACAACGGTTACCTCGACCTGTTCGTCGTCAACTACGTGCAATGGTCGCGCGAGATCGACATCCAGGTCGATTACCGACTGACCGGCGTCGGGCGCGCATACGGTCCGCCGACGAATTTCGCCGGTACCCGCAGCTATCTATACATCAACAACGGTGACGGCACCTTCACCGAGCAGGGTGTTGAGGCGGGCCTCAACATCGTCCACCCGACCACCGGCGAGCCAATTGGAAAAGGGTTGGCGCTCATCCCGGTCGACCTGGACGGTGACGGGCACATCGATGTGATGGTTGCGAACGACACCGTGCGGAATTTCGTCTTTCACAACCGCGGCGACGGAACCTTCGACGAGGTCGGCACGGACTGGGGGCTCGGTTTCGACCGCAACGGGCATGCGACCGGCGCGATGGGCATCGACTTCGCGAATCATACGAATGCGGCCCCGCTTGCAATCGCAATCGGTAATTTCGCGAACGAAATGAGTTCGTTCTACGTTTCTCAGGGCGATACCACGCAGTACGCCGATCAGACGATCCTCGAAGGTATCGGCGCAGCGACGCGTTCCGCGCTGACCTTCGGCGTGTTCTTCTTTGATTACGACCTCGACGGGCGCCTCGATTACCTCCAGGCGAACGGACACGTCGAAAACGAGATCAACCGCGTACAGGCGAGCCAGCAGTATCGGCAGCCCGGGCAGTTGTTCTGGAATTGCGCTACCGAATGTCCGGGCACCTTTCTTGAGGTGCCGGCGTCGCGCATCGGTGCGCTGGCCACGCCGATGGTCGGGCGGGGCGCTGCGTACGCCGACATTGATGGTAACGGCCGGCTTGATGTTGTACTGACGCAAATCGGCGGCCCGGCGCTACTGTTGCGCAACGACCTCGAGAGCGCCGGCAACTGGCTGCGCGTGCGGCTGCGCGGAAAAGGTCCGAATACCGATGCGATCGGCGCCAGGCTGGTGCTCGAGGCAGGCGGCGTGACGCAGTACCGGACGGTGATGCCGACGCGGGGCTACCTGTCGCAGGTCGAGCTGCCGGTGACATTCGGGCTGGGCGACACGGAATCAATCGACCGGCTGACCGTCGCGTGGCCGGATGGCAGTGAACAAGTCATCAGCGGCCTGACGGTCAACACCGCGCACGACATCGCGCAGCGCTGATTCAGGCCTCCAACGCCTGCGCCATATCCACGCAGACACGCTCTATCTGTTGCGGCGTCATTTCAGGGAACAGCGGCAAGCCCAGTGAGCGGGCTCCGATGTCGTCGGTAATCGGCAACGGCAGGCAGCGGTGCCGACCGAGGTGGAACGGCAGCCGGTGCACAGGATCGAAATACCGCCCGCATTCGATTCCGCGCGCGCGCAGCGTCGCGAACACCCGGTCGCGGCTCGCGGCGTCGGGGAGCCGGACCGGGTAGGTGAACCACGCAATGCGGTCACCGGGTGCCGCCGGCGCGGGCAGCTCGACGCCCCGGGTGCCGGCCAGGCGGCTTGCATAGGCGGCGGCGACGTCCTCGCGGAGTGCAAGCGATCGATCCAAGCGCGCGAGCTGTACGTTCCCGAGCGCGGCGTGCAATTCCGACAGGCGGGCGCTGAAGCCGGCTGCAGATTCGTCACGCGTATCCGTCACTGTGTCGTTGCCTTGGTTTCTGAGTTGTCGGCAACGCGTCAAAACACGCTCATCGTGCGCGACTATCATGCCGCCTTCCCCGGTCGCGACGCTCTTGTTCGCGTAAAAGCCGAACACGCCCGCATCAGCAAGGCCACCGACCGCGCGTCCCTGGTACCTGCTCCCAGCCGCCTCACACGCATCTTCGATCACGGCGAGCCCATGGCGGCGCGCCAATGCCAGAATCGTATCCATCGGCGCAGGCCGTCCGAACAGGTGCACGACCACCACCGCCCGGGTCCGCGGCGTGATGGCATCGGCGAGCGCGCGCGGGTCGACGTTGGACGTGGCCGGGTCGATATCCACCAGCACGACGCCCGCACCGGTGTGGACGATTGCGTTGACCGTTCCGACGAACGTGAACGACACGGTGATTACTTCATCGCCGGGGCCGATGCCTAGCGCCTGCAGCGCGAACTGCAACCCGGCCGTACCGGAATTGACGCCAACTGCGCCCGCCGCGCCCGTCAGGTCCGCCATCGCGGCTTCGAAGGCGGCGAGTTGCGAGCCGCGGCTGAGCCGGCGGCTCTCAATCACGGCAGCCAGCGCATCCGATTCGTCGCGGCCAAGCGAGGGTCGCGCCAGCGGGATAGGGTCACTCATTGAGGAACGCCGGTGGTCCGGAGGGCGTCAGCGGAAGCGCGGTTTTCACCAACAGGCTCGCACCGAGCGGGACCTCCCGTAACACACGCACGATGCGTCGCGCGGAATCGCCGTCGCCGTAGGGATTGGCGAGGTCCTTGATGCCGCGCGCGAACGTATCCGACACCGCCGTGCGGATTGCCGCGACAATCGCGTCGCGGTCGGCAGCACAATCGACGACGTTTGCCGCGCGCTCCCGACCCCGCTGCCGCATGCCGACGTTCACGCACGGCAACGCCAGGGACGGGGATTCCATGATGCCGCTGCTCGAGTTGCCCACGATTAGCGCAGCGTGTTTCAGTAACGCCCAGTAGTCGAGCGGGTCGAGGTTGATGAACAATCGTGCGGCCGCATCGCGTCGGCAATGCGCGCGCGCCATCTCGATGATTGCCTGGTGGCCGGCGTCGGCGTTCGGAAAACAAAACACTATCGGTAGGTCGATGCGCGCCAGTGCGGCGAACAATTCAAACGCTTCGGCTGAGGTATCGGCGTGCAGCGTGACCGGATGGAACGAAACGACACATGGCGCAGGCGTCAGGGCAACGCCGAGCCGGGCCTCCAGGTCGGCGCGGTTCGGCAGGTTGCTGCGGCGCAGGTGGTCCAGCGACGGCGCGCCGGCGTGGTGTACCCGCCACGACGCTTCGCCCATTGCCATCACGCGTCGGCGAGCCGTTGCGGTTGATACGAAATGTATGTGGCTGAGTTTCGTCAGCGCGTTACGGACCGCGTCATCGATTGCGCCTTCGCTGACTTCGCCACCCTCGATGTGCGCGATGGGAATCCTGAGTGCGAGCGCGGTCGCGGCCGGCGCGAGCATCTCGTAGCGGTCGGCAATCAGCAGTAGCAGGTCCGGGCGCAGCCGCCCGAGCACGTCGGCGAGTCCGAGCATCGCCACGCCCGTCGTCTTCGCCATGCCGACATCCGAGTCCGAATCGAGCAGCGCCTCGACGGCCGCTTCTATGCAGAAGCCGTGGGTGCCGAACAAGCCGACGGAAGCGCCGAATGTGGGCGCGAGGTGTGCGCCGGACACGATGATCCGAAGGTCCACGTCATTCGCCTGCTGGAGTTCCTTCAGCACCCAGAACAGGTGGCTGTAATCCGCCCGCGACGTGCTGAGCACTGCGATGCGGCGTTTTGTGCGTGGCGCCGGTTCAAATTGCAATCGGGGTCCCCCTGTGGAAAAATCCCGGAACGCTTTCCGAATCAGGAAGCGACCGGTCTGCTTTCGCGAGTATCTCAAATGTCTATGATTGGCCGCCAACTCGATGCCGTCAGGCGCGTGGTACGGCTCGGAGCGGTTGCGCTGCTGCTGGCGACAGGGCCGGCGTTCGGCGCGGACTGGTTCGAGGACCTCACGGCGTCGGCTGGCGTCGACTTCCGCTATGAAAGCGGCATGCAGGGCGAATTCTACTTTCCTGAAATCATGGGCGGCGGTGCCGCGCTGTTTGACTACGACCAGGACGGCCTGTTGGATCTGTATCTGGTTCAGGCTGGAGTGATCGGCCCCGGCGTCGATCCGGCCGCACGGGCGGGCGGGCGCCTGTTCCGCAATGTCTCCACGCGCATGGAAGATGGCACATTGCAGGTCCGGTTCGAGGACGTGACCGAGGCAGCGGGCATCGACGCACGCGGTTACGGGATGGGGGTCGCGGTCGGGGACTACACGGGCAACGGGTACCCTGACCTCTACCTGCTGAATTTCGGCGCCAACCAATTATGGCGCAACAACGGTGATGGCACGTTCACAGATGTGACCGATGAAGCCGGCGTCAAAGATGACCGTTGGAGCGTCAGCGGCAGCTTCGTCGACCTCGACGGCAATGGGCTGCTGGACCTGATCGTCGTGAACTATGTCGATTATTCGTTCGAGAACCACGAACCCTGCCGCTCAATCGGTATTAACCGCCGCGACTATTGTTCGCCGTCGGTCTACGACGGCGCGCGCGACAGCGTGTTTCGCAACTTGGGCGACGGCCGGTTCGAGGACATCAGTATCGCGTCCGGCATCGGCGCGGTCGCGAACCCCGGGCTCGGCGTGATCGCCGCCGACTTCGACGGGGACGGCCAGGTCGACGTGTATGTCGCCAACGACGGCAAGCCGAACTCCCTGTGGATCAACCAGAGCGGACGACGGTTCATCGACGATGTACTTGCCGGGGTGGCGGTCAACTCGGATGGCGTGATGGAAGCCGGGATGGGTGTCGATGCCGCCGACTACAATCGCTCAGGCGTGGAAAGTATTTTCGTCACGCACATGCGGAGGCAGACCAACACGCTGTACCGCAATGATGGAGACGGATGGTTCACCGACGTGACGACTGTCAGCGGGCTCGGCACGCCGAGTTGGAACTACACCGGCTTCGGCACCGCGTGGGTCGACATCGACAACAACGGCTGGCTGGACCTAGTGGTCGCCAACGGTGCGGTGGTCGTCGAGGAGGGGCTAGTCGCTGCAGGTGACCCGTTTCCTTACGCGCAGCGGAACCAACTGTTCATCAACCGCGGCG
>JAIVGZ010000016.1 GCA_020201335.1 Natronospirales bacterium | reverse complement strand
GGCTTCTGGGGCATGCGGTCGGCAGCGTGACGCAGCATTATTCGGCGCCCGCGTTGCAGACGCTGCTCAATGCGGTCGAGCTTTTGTGCGGGCCGAGGGTGAAGAGCCTTAGGCTCGCGGTATGAATCCCCGCAAATCCCCCACAGTGCAGTGTGGGAGCTTGCGGGGAGTTGACGTAACTGCCTGATTGAAATGGCGCGCCCGGAGAGATTCGAACTCCCGACCGCCTGGTTCGTAGCCAGGTACTCTATCCAGCTGAGCTACGGGCGCGTTGGAGGGCCGAATTATCCTTAAGCACCCTTGCCGGGTCAAGGAACGTAGCCTGTCCGGGCGCTGCCGCGCAGATGGACGGCGCCGTACAGTATAGAATCACGCTTCTTTGTACCGGAGAGTATCTCGAAATGAACACCTCGAATTCGTACCGGGCCGCCGGAATTCCGATTCTCGTCGCCGCAATCATGGTCGTTTCCGCCTGCGCAACCTCCCCGACCGGCCGGTCGCAGTTGAAGCTCGTCTCCGACAGCCAGATGGCGGAGATGGGCGCGCAGGCATTCGCGCAGATGCGCCAGCAGCAGACGGTGAGCCGGGATGCGCGCATCAATTCATACGTCCGCTGCGTCACCGACGCGATCACCCGGACACTCGATTCGCCATACAAGTGGCAGGTCGAGGTGTTCCAGGACGATTCCGCGAACGCATTCGCGCTGCCCGGCGGCCATATCGGCGTACACACCGGCCTGCTGGCAGTCGCGCAGGACCAGCACCAGCTGGCAGCGGTGATTGGGCATGAGATTGCGCACGTAATGGCCGAGCACTCGGCGGCGCAGGTGTCGAACCAACTGGCGACTCAGCTCGGCGTGCAGGCGCTCGCCGGCATGTCAGGCGTGAGCCCCGAAATCATCGGGATGGGCGCGAACCTGCTGCTGGTCATGCCTTACGGCAGGCGTGATGAATCCGAAGCGGATGCGATCGGGCTGCAATACATGGCGGAAGCGGGTTTCGATCCGCGCGCAGCGGTCGCGCTTTGGCACAACATGGCCGCGCAGTCGGGTGGCGGGCGTTCCGCCGAGTTCCTGTCGACGCATCCGGCGCCAGCAACCCGCATCCGCGACCTCGAGCAGCTGATGCCGCAGGCGCTGCCCGCGTTCCAGCAGGCGCAGGCACGCGGCGTGCGGCCGGCTTGCCGGTAGTCGAGCAGCGCGACCAGAGGGGTTTGGAGATGGGTGCCGCCGGCAGGCGGCGCCGGGAAAACATGGCGGAGAGGGAGGGATTACCGTCGCGCCTGCGGCGCGACGTTGTCTCGCCGGCTACGCCGGCTCGGCTCAAACCCGCTTATTTGATTTCTCGGGTTCGAATCCCTTACGAACGGTGCTTCACGAAGCGATTCACTTCGTAGAACCGAATTCGCGTAATTTGGCGGAGAGGGAGGGATTCGAACCCTCGATGAGGCTATAAACCCCATACTCCCTTAGCAGGGGAGCGCCTTCGACCACTCGGCCACCTCTCCATAACGGACGGCAGATGATACTGGCCTCACCCTCGGGGGTAAAGGTCAGTCGTCGCCGCCCTGCCCAGCCGCGAGCTCCTGCTCGCGCTTGATTCGTTCGTAAATTTCCTCTCGGTGCACTGCGACTTCCTTCGGGGCGTTGACGCCTATGCGTACCTGGTTACCTTTCACTCCAAGTACCGTGACAGTGACTTCATCTCCAACCATCACCGTCTCTCCCACCCGCCGGGTCAAAATCAACATGGACCTTCTCCTTTACTCGATCACCCAATCGATTTTTTTATTATTGTTTCCCGTGTACTTCCCGTACCGGCTCCTTGTCCAGGCCGAATGCTTCATGCAAGGCCCGCACACCGAGTTCCAGGTACTTTTCATCGACCGCGACCGAAATTTTTATTTCGGACGTGGATACCAGATTCACATTTATGCCCTCGCGCGCCATCACGCCGAACATGCGGCTCGCGATGCCTGCGTGGGAGCGCATCCCGACACCAACCAGTGAAATCTTGGCAATCCGTTCGCTACCGACCACTCTGGCGCCACCAATTGCAGCCAGATTGCGCTCCAGTATCGCACGGGCGGCGGCGAAGTCGGTACGGTGGACCGTGAAAGTGAGGTCAGTCAGGCCGTTACGCGCGACATTCTGCACGATCATGTCCACTTCTATGTTCGCGTCGGATACCGGGCCAAGCACCTTGTACGCCGCGCCGGGCGAATCCGGCACCTCAAGTACGGTGAGTTGGGCCTCGTCGCGGTTGTACGCGATGCCGGCGATCTTCGGGGCTTCCAATGCACTCTCCTCGCGGGTGATCAGCGTGCCAGGCCCGTCCGCGAAGCTCGACAGCACGCGGACCGGCACCTCGTATTTGCTCGCGAACTCGACTGATCGAATCTGCAGCACCTTGGAGCCGAGGCTCGCGAGTTCCAGCATCTCCTCGTAGGTCAGCACCGCAAGACGCCGCGCATTCGAGACTATGCGTGGGTCAGCAGTATAAACCCCGTCGACATCCGTATAAATCTGGCATTCGGCCGCGCCCAGCGCGGCGGCAAGCGCGACCGCTGTCGTGTCGGAACCGCCGCGGCCCAGCGTCGTCACCGTTCCGTCGTCGGCGATCCCCTGAAAGCCTGCAACCACAGGCACGACGCCGGCATCGAGCTGCGCGCGCAGCTGCGGCACGCCGACTTCTGCGATGCGTGCTTTCAAATGGGCACCGTCGGTGCGGATCGGGACCTGCGTCGCGTTCATCGAAGCGGCCGGGCAACCGCGCTTGTTCAAGGCGATCGCGAGCAGCGCGGCGCTGACCTGCTCACCGGTTGCGCAGGCAGCCGCGACCTCTCGCGGCGCGGCGTTATTATCCAGCGCGCGCGTGAGCCCGAGCAGGCGGTCGGTTTCGCCGGCCATCGCCGAAACAACGGCGACGACATCGGTGCCTTCGCTGCGGGCACGCGCGACGCGCGCCGCGACCTGTTCGATGCGGTCGCAGGTGGCGACAGAGGTGCCGCCGAATTTCTGGATTAGCAACACAGCCGGCCCTTGACCCAGTCGGTGACCGAAGCCAGCGCGGCGTCGATATTCGCGGGCTCGGTGCCACCGGCTTGCGCAAAGTCCGCCTTGCCGCCGCCCTTGCCGCCAACCTGCGTCGCGACGTGGCGGACGAGCTCGCCGGCCGGTGTCGCTTTGGTGCGATCTGCGGTTACGCCAGCGGCCAACAAGACCTTGCCGTCCGTGACGGTTGCCAGCACGACCACCGCTGAGCCCAGCTTGTCGCGCAGCCTGTCGACAGCCGCACGCAGCGATTTTGCGTCGGCGCCATCGACCCGTGCAGCGACGAGCTTGCAGTCGCCGAGCTCGACCGCCTGGTCGGCGAGGTCGCGCTGTCCGCCACCACCGCCCGCGAGTTGCGCGCGCAGCTTCTCGAGCTCGCGCTCGAGCTTACGGGCCCGGTCGACCGCCTGTGCGATGCGATCTTCGACCCCGTCGCGGCCGGTACGCAGCGTTGCAGCGATGCGGTCCAATGTAGCCTCTTCTTCGGCGACCCAAGTCAGTGCGCCATCACCGGTGACCGCCTCGATGCGGCGTACGCCCGACGACACCCCGCCCTCGGAAGTAATCTTGAACAATCCGATATCGCCGGTACGGCGCACATGCGTGCCGCCGCAGAGTTCGACTGAGAAGTCGCCGAAACGCAGCACACGCACGCGTTCGCCGTATTTTTCGCCGAACAGCGCGATTGCACCTGCCGCAACCGCTTCGTCCATTCCCATTTCGCGGATATCGGCATCGTGGTTGCGCCTAACCTCCGTGTTCACCAGCCGTTCAATCGTCGCGAGCTCATCTTTCGCCAGCGGCTGCGGGTGCGAAAAGTCGAAGCGCAGGCGGTCGGGCGCAACCAGCGAACCCTTTTGCTGCACGTGCGGACCGAGAACCTGGCGCAGCGCCGCGTGCAGCAGGTGCGTCGCCGAGTGGTTGAGTACCGTCGCCGAGCGGCGCGCGGTTTCGACGCGCGCAGTGAGCTTCGTGCCCTTGCGCAGCGTACCGCGGCGCACCTTACCAACGTGCAGGTGTGCGTGCTGGCCGTGCTTACGCGTGTCGTCGACGACAAACTCGGCGTCACCATTGAACAGCTTGCCGGTGTCGCCGACCTGCCCGCCCGACTCCGCGTAGAACGGCGTACGCTCGTAGCCAATGAAATCAGTGTGCGCATCCAGCTCGATGCGCGCGTAGTCACCGCCGAACTGGCTGGCCGCGCGCCCACGTTCGCGCTGCGCTTCCATTGCGCGCTCGAAGCCCTGCTGGTCGACCGAAAGTTCGCGCTCGCGCGCGATGTCCGCGGTCAGGTCGACCGGGAACCCGTAAGTGTCGTACAGCTTGAACACTGTATCGCCTGGAATCTCGTTGCCTTTCATCCCGGCAATCACATCTTCCAGGATCGCCATCCCCTGTTCGAGCGTCTCGGCGAAGCGCTGTTCTTCCGCGAGCAACGCGCGCTCGACCGGCTTGCGCGCCGCGCGCAACTCCGGGTACGCATCGCCCATCAGCTCGTCGAGTTTTTCAACCAGCTTGTGGAAGAACGCGTCGTTCGCGCCGAGCTTATAGCCGTGGCGCACTGCGCGGCGGATGATGCGCCGCAGTACATAACCGCGTCCCTCGTTCGAGGGCAACACGCCGTCAACGACGAGGAAAGCACACGCACGGATGTGGTCGGCGATGACCCGGAGCGACGGCGCGTCCGAAACGGGAACGCCGACCACGCGCGCCGCGTCGGCGACCAGTGCCCGAAAAACATCGGTATCGTAGTTTGATTGCACGCCTTGCATTACCGCGGCGAGCCGCTCAAGGCCCATGCCGGTATCGACCGACGGCTTCGGCAACGGGTGCAGCTTGCCGTCCGGCGCGCGGTCGAACTGCATGAACACGAGGTTCCAGATCTCTACGTAGCGGTCGCCGTCGGCATCCGCACTACCCGGCGGGCCGCCTGCGACTTCGGGGCCGTGGTCGTAGAAAATCTCGCTGCATGGACCACAAGGACCGGTGTCGCCCATTTGCCAGAAGTTGTCGGAGCCGCCGCTGGGGTCATCGCCGATGCGGCCGCAACGCTCGGCCGGCACGCCGATGACCTCGGTCCATATGCGATACGCGTCGTCGTCGGTTTCGTAAACGGTGACCCATAGCCGGTCGGCGGGCAATCCCAGTTCCTGGGTAAGAAAGCGCCACGCGTACCCAATCGCGTCTTCCTTGAAATAGTCACCGAAGCTGAAATTGCCGAGCATCTCGAAGAAGGTGTGGTGGCGCGCGGTGTATCCGACGTTGTCGAGGTCGTTGTGCTTGCCGCCAGCGCGCACGCAGCGTTGGGAACTCACTGCGCGCACAAAGCCGAGCTTCTCACGCCCAAGGAAAACATCCTTGAACTGCACCATGCCGGCGTTGGTGAAGAGCAGCGTTGGGTCGTCGCCGGGCACGAGCGGGCTGCTCGGCACGACGGTGTGCCCGTGCTTGCGGAAGAAATCGAGGAACCGACTGCGCAGGCCGGCGCTGGTGTGGTTTGTGCTCATTCGTCGCCGTCCAGTGCGGCCCTAATCTGTTCGTGCGTGAAGCCGCGCTGCTCCAGGAACCGCGCCTGCTTGCCGCGCGTACTCCAGTCGCCTGGCGGGCCTGCGCCGAAACGGGCAGCGCGTGCGTCGCGTGCCTGCGCGCGCCAGTCGGCGGCTGTCGCAAGCGCCGCATCGACCTGCTCGTCCGGAATCCCCCGTTGCCGCAACTCGGCGCCGATCCGCACCGGCCCCTGCCCTCGCCCGACCCGCGAGCGTACGAACGCCTCAATGAAACGATCGTCGTCCTGGGCCCGCGCCTCGGTCAGCTGCGCGATGACTTGCGCGACGATTGCGCCATCATAGCCGCGGCGCACCAGCTTGTCCCGCAGCTCAGCCGCCGCGTACTCGCGCCGGGCAAGGTAGCGCATAGCGACCAGCTCTATGCGTGCGGGGTCGGCCGCCTCTTCAGGATCAGGCTTCCGCTGCTTCAGCCGATTCGGCCTCGCGCTTTGCGGGGAGCAACTGCGCGCGCACCTTCGCGTCGATATCCGCCGCAATCTCGGGGTTGTCGACCAGGAACTGGCGTGCGTTGTCCTTACCCTGGCCGATACGGTCGCCGTTGTAGCTGTACCACGCGCCGGACTTCTCGACGAGGTCGAGCTTAACGCCAAGGTCGAGGATCTCGCTCTGGCGCGAGATGCCCGTGCCGTAGCGAATCTCGAACTCGGCTTGCTTGAACGGCGGTGCCATCTTGTTTTTGACGACCTTCACCCGCGTCTCATTTCCGATCACTTCGTCGCCGACCTTGATTGCGCCGATGCGGCGGATGTCCAGACGGACCGACGCGTAGAACTTCAGCGCATTGCCGCCTGTGGTCGTCTCTGGGTTGCCGAACATCACGCCAATCTTCATGCGAATCTGGTTGATGAAAATTACCATCGTGTTCGAGCGCTTGATGTTCGCGGTCAGCTTGCGCAGCGCCTGCGACATCAGGCGGGCCTGCAGACCCATGTGGCTGTCGCCCATCTCGCCCTCAATCTCGGCCTTCGGCGTCAGCGCTGCAACCGAGTCGACGACCACGACATCCACTGCGCCGGAGCGCACCAACATGTCGGTGATTTCAAGCGCCTGCTCGCCGGTGTCCGGCTGCGAGACCAAAAGATCGTCGACGTTGACGCCCAGTTTCTGTGCATAGCCGGGGTCGAGCGCGTGCTCGGCATCGACGAACGCACAGGTGCCGCCCAGCTTCTGGGCCTCGGCGATGACCTGCAGCGTCAGCGTGGTCTTGCCCGACGACTCGGGGCCATAAATCTCGATTACCCGGCCGCGTGGCAGCCCGCCAATGCCCAGCGCGATGTCCAGCGCCAACGAACCAGTGGAAATGACCTCGACGTCGCGCACGACGCCGCCGTCCCCCATACGCATCACCGACCCCTTGCCGAACTGCTTCTCGATCTGGGTCAGGGCTGCGCCCAGGGCCTTGCGCTTGTTGTCATCCATAGTGAACTCCTAAATAGTGCCCGCATTATCGCATGGACGCCGCCGTGCGTCAGGGCCTCAAATGCGCGCCATCAGGCCTTGCAGCGCTGTCGCGACCGACGCGCGGCGCACTGCATCACGGTCGCCGGGAAAGTGCTGTCCCTTCGTCCGCACCGCCCCGTCCCGTTCCGCCCATCCGAACCACACCAACCCAACCGGTTTATCCGGCGTGCCGCCATCTGGGCCAGCGATACCCGACACCGCGACCGCGTAGTTGGCGTCCGACGCGTCGAGCGCGCATTGCGCGAGCTCCGCGACGACTTCCTCGCTGACCGCACCGTGCGCCGCGAGCGTCTGCGCGGAAACGCCGAGCGCCGTCTTTGCGGCGTTGCTGTACACAACCCAGCCGCGGTCCAACCACGCCGAGCTGCCGGGGATGTCTGTTAGCACCTTCGTGATCCAGCCACCGGTGCAGGATTCCGCGAATGCGAGCGTCTTTTCGGCTGACAGCAGCCGCTGCCCGACCGCTTCGGCCAATGCGCGCAGTTCATCGTCATTCATGGTGCGTAACGGTATCATCCCCGCCCATGTCGTCCCAGCACACGCCGATGATGCGCCAGTACCTCGCGGTGAAGGCGGAACACCCGGATATCCTGTTGTTCTACCGGATGGGCGACTTCTACGAGCTGTTCTTCGATGACGCGCGCAAGGCGGCCCGGTTGCTCGACATCACGCTGACCGCTCGTGGGCAGTCCGGAGGTGAACCAATCCCTATGGCCGGCGTGCCTTACCACGCCGCCGACGGCTACCTCGCGAAGCTGGTTCGCCTCGGCGAATCGGTCGCGATTTGCGAGCAGATCGGCGACCCGGCGGCCAGCAAGGGCCCGGTTGAGCGGCAGGTGGTGCGCATTATCACGCCAGGTACGCTGACCGACGACGCGCTGCTCGACGCGCGCCGGGACAACATCCTGCTTGCGGTCGCACAGGCCGGCGGCCGTTGGGGCCTCGCGTGGGCCGACCTTTCCGGCGGCCGTTTTTCCGCGCTCGAATGTGATGGAGACGACGCGCTGGCCGCCGAGGTTGAGCGACTGCACCCCGCCGAGCTGCTCGCGGCCGAGGACGCGGCGCTGCCGCGCACCCTCGCTGAACGCGCGGGGCTGCGGCGGCGGCCGCCGTGGCACTTCGACGCGACAAGCGGTGCCCGCGAGTTGAACGCACAGTTCGGTACAAAAGACCTCGCCGGGTTTGGCCTCGCCGGTCTGGATGCAGCGGTCGCCGCCGCCGGGTGCCTGCTGCAGTACGTGAAGGACACGCAGCGCACCGCCCTGCCGCACCTGTCCGGTATCACGGTGGAACACCGCGCCGACTCGGTCCTGCTCGACGCCGCGACACGACGCAACCTCGAACTCGAATTCTCGTTGTCCGGCAACCATGACTGGACGCTGACAGGCGTACTCGACCACTGCGCCAGCGCAATGGGCAGCCGGCTACTGCGTCGTTGGCTGAACCGGCCATTGCGCGACCACGCAGCGCTCGCCGCGCGGCTCGACGCGGTGGCCCTGCTGGCCGACGATGGCGCCTGGCGAACCTTGCACGAGCAACTCGGCGGCATCGGCGACATCGAGCGTATCCTCGCGCGTGTCGCGCTGCGCAGCGCACGCCCGCGCGACCTCGCCGGCCTGCGTGACGCGCTCGCTCGCCTTCCCACGCTGCAAGTAGCGCTAGCAGAACACGACAGCGCTTTGCTGGCCGAACTCGCGGCCGATGCGGACACACACCCTGAGTGTCATGCGCTGCTCGCCGCCGCGCTGATGGAGACGCCGGCGACGCACCTGCGTGACGGCGGCGTAATCGCAGACGGTTACGATGCAGAACTCGACCGATTGCGCGGATTGTCCGGCAATGCCGACGGTTTCCTCGCCGACCTGGAGCAACGCGAGCGTGAGCGCAGCGGCATCCCGGCGCTGAAACTCGGCTACAACCGCGTGCACGGCTATTACCTCGAAGTCGGCCGCGCGCACGCGGATCGCGTCCCGGAGGACTGGCAGCGCCGGCAGACGCTGAAGGGCGCAGAGCGCTACATTACGACGGAGCTCAAGTCGTTCGAAGACCAGGTACTCGGCGCGCGCGAGCGCGCGCTTGCGTGTGAGAAGCAGCTGTACGAAGCGTTGCTCGAGCAGCTGGCGGGCCACCTCGGTCTGTTGCAGCGCAGCGCCGCAGCGCTCGCTGCACTGGATGTACTCGCGACCTTCGCCGAGCGCGCGGAAACGCTCGATTACCGGCGCCCGGCGTTCACGGACGATGACTGCATCGAGATTCGCGCCGGCCGCCACCCGGTGGTCGAGCGGGTGCTGTCCGAGCCATTCGTACCGAACGACCTTCTGCTCGACACGCAGCGACGGATGCTGGTAATCACCGGCCCGAACATGGGTGGGAAATCGACCTTCATGCGCCAGGCGGCGCTGATTGCACTGCTCGCGCATGTCGGCAGCTTCGTGCCGGCGGAATCAGCGAAGTTCGGCCCGCTCGACCGCATCTTCACGCGCATCGGCGCCGCCGATGACCTCGCCGGCGGCCGCTCGACCTTCATGGTCGAGATGACGGAGACCGCAAACATCCTCCACAACGCGACCGCGCACAGCCTGGTGCTGATGGACGAAGTCGGGCGTGGTACGAGCACCTACGACGGCCTGTCGCTCGCGTGGGCAAGCGCCTGTCACCTTTCGCGCCAGGTGCGCGCGTTCACGCTGTTCGCGACGCATTACTTCGAACTGACGGCACTCGCCGAGCAACTCGACGGATGCGCGAACGTGCATCTCGATGCGGTCGAGCACGGTGACACGCTGGTATTCCTGCACAGCGTCAACGACGGGCCTGCGAACCGCAGCTTCGGGTTGCAGGTCGCACAGCTCGCCGGTGTGCCGCGCGAGGTCATCGGCGAAGCGCGCGATTACCTGCACCGGCTCGAGTCCACGAATTCCGTTGCCGAGCCGGGCCCGGCAAAAGCGGCCGCGCCGCAGATTGGGCTGTTCGAGGATGCGGCCGGCAAGGAAGTGCTGGACGCGCTGCGCGCCGTCGACCCCGACGCGATGAGCCCACGGGAAGCGCTTGAGGCTTTGTACAAGCTGGTGAAGCTCACGCGAGGCTGAATAGAATCGCCAATCACAGATTGGCTCCCACAGAAAAAAACCCTTGTAGGAGCGAATCTGTGATTCGCGATTCCTTATTTAAGCGACAGCATCAGCTCTAACGCACCACGCGCCTGTGACGCATCCGGCTCCGGCACGCTGATTTGGTTCACGACGCGGCCGTCGACCAGGTTCTCCAGCGTCCACAACAGGTGCTGCGGGTCAATCCGGTACATCGTCGAGCACATGCACACGACCGGCGACATGAAGTGCACCGCGATACCTTTCGGCTTCAGCTCGTCGTGCAGCCGGTTCACCAGGTTCAATTCGGTACCGACCAGCCACCGGCTACCGGCGGGCGACGCGGACACCGTCTTCAGTATGAATTCGGTGGAACCGATCAAGTCGGACTTCTCGCACACTTCGAACGAGCACTCCGGGTGGCTGATTACCTTTGCGTCCGGGTACTTCGCGCGGAACTGGTCGATGTGCGCGGCCTGGAACATCTGGTGCACCGAGCAGTGGCCGTTCCACAGCAGCACTTTGGCGTTGCGAATCTCGTCGACGGTAAGGCCGCCCTGCGGCTTGTTGAAGTCCCATACCGCCATTTGCTCCAGCGGGATGCCCATTCGGTGCGCGGTGTTGCGGCCGAGGTGCTGGTCGGGGAAGAACAACACTTTTTCACGCCTGGCGAACGCCCATTCGAGCACGCGACGCGCGTTTGTCGAAGTGCAGACGACGCCGCCGTGCCGACCGCAGAACGCCTTCAGGTTTGCCGCAGAGTTGATGTAGGTGATTGGCGTGACGGACTCGTCCGGGTCAAGCACGGCAGACAGCTCGCGCCATGCGCGCTCGACCGACGCAAGGTCGGCCATGTCGGCCATCGAGCAGCCGGCAGCCATGTCGGGAAGTATCGCGATCTGGTCGGGGCGCGACATGATGTCGGCGACCTCAGCCATGAAGTGCACGCCGCAAAACACGATGTACTCGGCGTCGGTGTCGCGCGCGAGGTGGGCGAGGCGCAACGAATCGCCAGTGAGGTCGGCGTGGCGGTACACCTGTTCGCGCTGGTAGTGATGGCCGAGGATGACCGCACGGTCGCCGAGCCGGCGCTTCGCTTCTGTAATGCGCGCATGGCAGTCGTCGTCGGGGACGCCCGTGAAACTGTCAATGTTGAGAACAGCCGCCATAATCGGGGAATTATACCCCGATGGGGCTAACCCGCTGTAGGGGGTTTCCGAACAGAAAGGTGCAGCTCGCGCAACGACTGTTCGGGCACGCGTCCGGGCGCGTCGGTCAGCGGGCAATGGGCGGTCTGGGTCTTCGGGAAGGCCATGACATCGCGAATTGAAGTCGCCCCGGCCATCAGCATTACCAGCCGGTCAAGGCCGAACGCGATACCGCCGTGCGGCGGCGCGCCGTATTTAAGCGCGTCGAGCAGGAAGCCGAACTTCTCCCGCGCCTCGTCGTCGCCGATGCCGAGCAAACGGAACACCGTTTCCTGCAGGTCGGTGCGGTGGATGCGGATCGAGCCGCCGCCGAGTTCGGTGCCGTTCAGCACCATGTCGTACGCGCGGGATACTGCATTCGCCGGGTCGCGTTCGAGCGCCGCGATGTCGTCGACGCGCGGCGCGGTGAACGGGTGGTGCAGCGCGTACAGCCGCTTCGTCTCGTCGTCGAACTCGAACATAGGAAAATCGACGACCCACAGGGGCCGCCAGCCGTCTTCGACCAGCCCGAGGTCGTGGCCGACGCGCACGCGCAATGCGCCGAGCGCGTCATTGACGACGCGCGCCTTGTCCGCGCCGAAGAACACGAGGTCGCCGTCCGCCGCGCCGGTGCGCTCGAGGATCTGTTCGACCACGGCGTCGGGCAGGAACTTGAGGATCGGCGACTGGAGACCGCCGGTGCCTTGCGCCCGTTCGTTGACCTTGATGTAAGCGAGGCCCTTCGCGCCGTAGCGGGCGACGAACGCGGTGTAGTCGTCAATCTCCTTGCGCGAAAGCTTGCCGCCTTTCGGCACCCGCAGCGCGGCGATGCGCCCAGCGGGGTCGTTCGCAGGTCCAGCGAAAACCTTGAACTCGACTCCGGCAAGCAGGTCGCCGACCTCGACCAGCTCGAGCGCGATGCGAAGGTCGGGCTTGTCGGATCCGTAGCGTGCCATCGCGTCGGCGTACGAGAGACGCGGGAATGGGTCCGGAAGCTTGACGGAGAGCGTGTCGGCGAAGAGCTTGCGCATCATCGCTTCCATCAGCGCTATGATTGCGTCTTCATCGAGGAACGAGGTCTCGATGTCGATCTGAGTGAACTCGGGCTGGCGGTCGGCGCGGAGGTCCTCGTCCCGGAAGCAGCGGACGATCTGATAGTAGCGGTCGAGCCCCGACATCATCAGCAGCTGCTTGAACAGCTGCGGCGACTGCGGCAAGGCGAAGAAATTGCCCGGGTGCGTGCGGCTCGGCACCAGGTAGTCGCGCGCACCTTCCGGCGTCGCGCGCGTCAGTATCGGCGTCTCGACGTCGATGAAACCGTGGTCGTCGAGGAATCCGCGCACCGCGCGCGTGATCGCGTGGCGCAGCCGCAGCCGCTGCTGCATCACCGGGCGGCGCAGGTCCACGTAACGGTAGCGCAGCCGGATATCGTCGCCGATGTCCTCTTCGTCGAGTTGGAATGGCGGCGTGTCCGCGCGGTTCAATACCTCAAGCGCGCCCCCAACGACCTCGACCTCGCCGGTACGCATGTTCGGGTTAACGGTGCCGTCGGGCCGCCGGCGCACGACACCACGCACACTAATCACGAATTCGTTGCGCAGGCTCTCCGCGAGCTTGAAGGTGTCGGCAGCATCCGGGTTGAACACCACCTGCACGACGCCCTCGCGGTCGCGCAGGTCGATGAACAGCACGCCGCCGTGGTCGCGGCGTCGCTGCACCCAGCCGGCTAGCGAGACTTCCTGGTCAATGTCGCGGGCGCTGACCTCGCCGCAGTATTGGGTTCGCATAAGGCGCGCGATGTTAAGTCCTGTCCACGGGGGGCGCAAGCGGCGCGTCGGGCGGACGCGGCCACTCGGGGACGACGACGCCGAGCGAGATGATCATGCGGATCGCTTCGTCGACCGTCATATCGAGCTCGACGACCTCATCGGCAGGCACGAGCACGATGAAACCGGAGGTGGGATTCGGCGTGGTCGGTACAAACACCCCGAGCACATGCTTGCCGGTCTTTTCCTGGACCTCACCAAGGTCGGAACTCGTCTGAAACCCGAGCGACCAGATGCCCTTGCGTGGGTACTCGACCAGCAACACGCGCCGGAACGATTTGCCGGACGGCATCAGCAGCGTCTCCGACACCTTTTTTACACCGGAATAGATTGACCGTACCAGCGGGATGCGCGCCAGCAGAGCCTCCCAGTAATTCACCAGGCGCCGCCCCGCGATATTGGTCAGCGCCATGCCGGTGCCGAGCAGTACGACAATCGCGAGAATCAGACCCAACCCCGGTATGTAGATGCCGAACAGGTTTTCGGGCCGCCACGCCGCCGGCAACAACACCAGCGTCCAGTCCATCAGGTTGATGATGAAGCGGATGACGATAATCGTAGCGATGACCGGCAGCCACACCAGTAGCCCGGCGATCAGCCAACTGCGCAACTGGCGCATCAGTCGCCGCCCTTCGCCGCAGGCTTAGTCTCTGGGGTTTTCGTCTGCGCGGGTTTGGCGGGCGCCGCATCGGTTTTCTTACCCGCGTCGGGCTTCTTCTCCGCCGGCTTGTCGGTTGGCTGGCATCGCCCATCCTCCGGAAAGCCGGCGTATTGTAACGCCTGAACGACCGCACGCAGCCGGGAGGAGACCTATGGACCCGAAAGTCATCAGACTGTTCGATGCGTACACGCACGGCGGTCTGACGCGCCGGGACTTCCTGAAGCGCCTTGCGGCGCTGGCAGGCAGTGCTGCGGTCGCGTACGCACTGCTGCCGCTGCTCGAGAACAGCTATGCGCACGCGGCGACCGTGCCCGAAGACGACCCGCGGCTCCTCGCCTCCGAAGCAGGATGGTCAGGCGGCCGCAGCGCCGTCCGCGGTTACCTCGTCGTCCCGAAGACCGTCGAACACGCGCTCGGCTCGGTGATCGTGATTCACGAAAACCGCGGGCTGAACCCGCACATCCGGGACGTCGCGCGGCGCCTCGCGCTGGCCGGGTTCGCGGCGCTGGCGCCGGATGGCCTGTCGGCGGTCGGCGGCACACCGGCCGACGAGGACGCCGCGCGCGGGCTGTTCCGCGAGCTCGACGCCGATGACTCGCTCACGGACTTCGCATACGCAATCGGCTTCCTGAAGAGCCACTACTGGTCAAACGGCAAGGTCGGTTGCGTCGGCTTCTGCTGGGGCGGCGCGATGGCGAACCGGCTTGCCGCGACGCAGGGCGACGCGCTCGCGGCCGCGGTGTCGTTTTACGGGATGCAGGCGCCGCTCGAACAGGTGCCGGATATCCGTGCCGCGCTGCAGCTGCACTACGCGGAGCACGATCCGCGCGTCAACGCTGGAATGGAGGCCTACGCCGACGCGTTACGCGCCGCCGGCGTCGACTTCGAGCAGCACGTCTATCCCGGTACGCAGCACGCGTTCCACAACGACACGAACGCCGCACGCCACGACGCGGAAGCGGCGGCGCTCGCGTGGCGGCGCACCGTGGAATTCCTCCGCGGGAAACTGCGTAGTCAGCCGGGATAGAGCGCGGCCTGACGCAGGCCGGTGGCCTCGTCGAGCCCAAGCGCGAGGTTCATGTTCTGCACCGCCTGCCCGGCCATCCCCTTTACAAGGTTGTCGAGCGCCGCCAGCACGATTGCATGCCCGTCACGGACGGTGACCGACAGGTCGCAGAAATTGCTGCCGACCACCGCTGCGACGCGCGGGCTGCCGTCGACGATGCGCACGAACGGCGCTTCCGCGTAGCAGCTCTTGTATGCATCACGCAACGCAGCGGCATCGATGCCCTTCGGCAACGCAAACTGCGCGGTGACGAAGATGCCTCGCACCAGCGGCGCCGAGTGCGGGACGAATGAAACCGTACGCGTGCCTGCGCCGGCGAGCGCGAACATCTGCTCGACTTCGCCGAAGTGCTGGTGGCCGGCAACCTTATAAGCGCGAAAGTCGTGCGCGCGCGTCGGGTGGTGCGTGGTGTCCGACGGCGTCGCGCCGGAACCCGACGAACCGGTAACGCCGCTGACCGCGATGAAGCCGGGGTCGGGCAGCCGCGCGAGCGGCAGCAGCGCGAGCTGTATCGCGGTGGCGAAGCAACCGGGGTTGGCGATGAGGGTGGGCGAGGCACCAGTGTAGGAGCGGCCCTCTGGCCGCGATTCATTTAATTCCGGCAGGCCGTAGCGGAATTTCCCCAGCCACTCCGGGCACGGGTGCGCATGCCCGTAGTGGCGCGCGAAGGCCTTAGCCGACTGGAGCCGGAAATCGCCTGAAAGATCGATGACGGCGAGGCGCTCGTGCAAGCCGGCGGCGCCAATCTCGTCCCATAGCGCCGGCCACTGCTTCGCAAACTCTCCGTGCGGCAATGCGGCGAATAGCACCGGCCGCTCCGCCGCGGCGAGCGCGCGCCAATCAGGCGCTTCGCTGAACGCACCGGCGACAACGCCGTTCAGGTGCGGGTGCACCGAGCCGAACGCCGTGCCGCCGCGCGAGCGCGACAGGCCGTCCAGTGCGTCTAACTCGGGATGTTGCGCAAGCAGCCGCAACAGCTCGCCGCCACCGTAGCCGGTCGCACCGAGTATGCATGCGCGGATGCTCACGCGGCGCTCCGCTTGCGTACCAGATTGAGCACGAACTCGCCGACGCCCTTCGGGTCGGTGCGCGCGTTCATCGCCGGCACATGCACATGCTTTTCGATGAAGCGGATGCCAACCCGGTTGTCGGTGGCCGGGCCGGCGATTAGGTCCGCAGCAATCCCGAACGCATCACGCAGATAGTCGACGCCGCCCTTCACGCCGACCGGGTCGTTCGCGCAGAACACGAACGCGCTGGACAGCTTCATCAACTCCGGGTCGGACAGAATCGCCTGCACGCCGTATTCGCCCATCACACCGTCACCGGTCTCCGCGACAATCACGTCGACGCCCCGCGCCGCCATCTCGCTGAAGAGCACGTGGGCGGTCGGCGCCGCGGTGTCCTGCGAGGTGCACACGATGCCGGCGTCGGTGAAGTCGAGCGCGACCTCCGCACCGTAGTCACCCATCGCGAGCGTGTCCTTCATCAGCGAAACGCCGGTGAGCTTCAGCCCACCGACGCGCATGCCGGCCTGGCGCAGGCGCCGCACGATTGCCGAAGCGGCCGCGGTCTTACCGGAGTTCATGCAAGTGCCGGCAACGAATACGACCGGGCAACGCGGCAGTGCGTTGCCACCCTTCAGCGCCGGCAATTTGATATTGGCCGGGCGGCCTTGGCGCGAACCGAATTCCGGGTATACGAGCACCTGTCCGAGCACCTCGAACTGGAACGGCTTGCCGACATCCGGGTTATGCGACACGCACTTGCCGACGACGCCGCCGAGGTTCAGCACATGCAGCACCTGGCCGGCCTCGACCGACTTCGGCAACACGCCCTCATAGCCGTGCAACGCGTTGCGGTGGCCGAGCGCGCCGACGATTACGTCGCCGCCATGCAGCACATTCATGCGCCCGTGCGGGTCTTCGAGCTGGTTGTAAGCCGACTTCTCATTGAGGATCCGGCCGGCGACAACGGCGCCGGCCTCCGCAACGACCTGCTGCCGTACAGGTTGCCGAGCGTCTCTTTCCAGAAAAGCTGCTTGCCGGTCAGCACCAGCTTTTCGAGTTCGCGGTGCGCGCCGACCAGCAGGTGCGCCGCCGGCGCCTCGAAGCCGACACGGCCCTTGATGCCTAGCACTGTATCGCCGAGGTGTACGCCGCGGCCGATGCCGTATTTACGACCGAGCGCATTCAGCTCCTCAATCAGGGCAACAGGTTGCAGCGACGCACCGTTGAGTGAAGAAGGCACGCCCTGCTCGAACGCGACCGCCAGTTCGCGCGGCTCCGGGGCAGCGACTGCGCCGCCCGGGTACTCTGCGTCGGGCAATCCCGGCCACGACTCGAGCGTCTCGCGCCCGCCGACCGACGCGCCCCACATGCCTTCGTTCACTGAGTAATCACGCGTGCGCGACGGGAATTCGAAGCCGTGCTCCGCGAGGTATGCAACTTCAGCGGCACGCGACAGGGCAAGCGCCCGAATCGGCGTGACGAGTTCCAGGTTCGGCGCGAGCACGTGGAACGCGACATCGAAGCGCACCTGGTCGTTGCCGGCGCCGGTCGAGCCGTGCGCGAGCGCTGTCGCGCCGACACTGCGCGCGACTTCGACAACACGCTCTGCCTGACACACGCGCTCGGCGGACACCGACAGCGGGTAGGTGCCACCGCGCAGCACATTGCCGAACACGAGGTATCGCAGGTAGCGGTCGAACAGGCCTGCACGCGCGTCGACAGTCACGTGTGCCGATGCGCCCAGGCGCGGCGACAGCGCTTCGATGCGGTGCAGCTCGGCGGCGTCGAAGCCGCCGGTGTTCACGGTCACGGTCGTGACCTTGTAACCCTGCTCGCGCAACCAGACCACGCAGAACGAGGTGTCCAGCCCGCCGGAGTACGCGAGCACCACGTGTTTGTCAGACATCGAAAATCACCGAAAGTCGTTGTTGGATGTGCGCGCGCGGGGTGTCAAAGGCTCCGTGCGCTTCGCGCAGCGCTTGCGCCGTAGCGGCTAGCTGCAGGTTGTCGAGGCCACCGGTGTGCGGTGCGGCGAGCGCTGACCGGTTCGGCGCGAACGAGCCGTCGGCGATTTCCGCAGCGACTTCCCGATATGCGTCGCGGAACGGCAGGCCCTCGCCGGCGCGCCGACACGCGTCGTGTGCTGCGTACAGCTCGTCAGTACACGCAGCCGCTGCGCGTGCGCGGTCGAACTCGAGCGCATTGACTACGCGCTCCAGCACCACGAGCAGCGTCTCGGCGTCTCCGACCGCGTCGACCAGCGGCTTCTTCAGCAGTTGGAAGTCGCGGTGGTAGCTGGATGGCAGCCCACCGGCCAGCTCCAGCACCAGCATGTGCCGCCCGCGGAGCGCGCGGCAGGTCGCGCGCGCGAGTTCGACCACATCCGGGTTGCGCTTCTGCGGCATGATCGATGAGCCCGTCGTGAACGCGTCCGGCAACTTGATGAAGCCGAATTCCTCGGTCGAATACAGCGCGAGGTCCCAGCACAACTTCTCGAGCGTCAGCCCCAGCGACGCGAGCCAGCCGGTCAGGGCGACCTCGTGCCGACCGCGTGCGTTTTGCACATCCACCGTCGAACGCTGCACGCGCGCGAAACCGAGCAGGTCCGCGGCGTACTCGCGCTCAAGCGGCAACGGCGCGCCAAACCCCGCAGCCGCGCCGAGAGGGCAGCGGTCGAGGCGCCGGTAGAGCCCCTGTGCTGCTTCGAGCTCCTCGACCAGCCCCTCGGCGAACGCGGATGCCCATTGCGCAGCCGACGACGGCATCGCGCGCCGCAGGTGCGTGTAGCCGGGCAGCGGCACATCCGCGTTCTGCTCCGCCAGTTTCAGCAGCGCGGCGGCGAGGCGCTCGACGCCATCAACCAATGCGAACAGGTGCTCGCGCTGCCACAGGCGCAGTGCAAGCAACACCTGGTCGTTGCGCGAGCGACCGAGGTGGATGCGCTTGCCGGCGTCGCCGGTCGCTGCAATTAACGCATGCTCTATTGCCGTGTGGCAGTCCTCCTGCTCCGGCGCGATTGTGAACGCGCCCTTATGTGCGTCCTCAGCGATCCCCGCGAGCGCAGGCAACAGCGCATTGAGGTCGGCATCGGCAAGCAGGCCCGCGCGGTGCAGCCCGCGCGCATGCGCGGCCGAACCGACCGCATCGTGCGCCGCCAACGCGAGGTCGGTAACCGGGTCGTCACCCACCGTGAACCGGTGTACGAGCGCGTCGAGCGGCAAGTCTTTCGCCCAGAGTTGTGTCATGCGCGCGCGCCGTCGAAGAAGGCGCGTGCGAGCGCCGAGTAAACGCGCACGCCGGCCAGCAGTTCGTCGCACTCCAGGTATTCGTCCGGACGGTGCGAGCGGTGGGTGTCGCCCGGGCCGATCTTCACCGCCGGCAGGTCGCCGAGGAACGCCCAATCGGAAGTAGTGGCCGAGCCGACAGGGCCGGGCCGGCCGTTCGCGGCCAACGCCGCGCGTACGACCGGATGGTCGTCCGCAGTGCCCTTCGGCAGGTAGCGCGCCGAGTGCACGACGACCTCGCTCTCGAGCGCCGCGTCGAGCTCGGCGGCAACCGTCGCATGGTCAAGGTTCGGCGTCGTGCGTAGATCCACGAAGAACTCACAGCGATCCGGTATCTGATTGCGTTGCAGCCCGCCGCCAATCTGCGTCACCTGCGCGCGCGTCTGGCCGAGCAGCGGGTGCGGTTCGAATTTCCACTCCGCGAGCCGACTGATATCCCTCGCGGCAACCTCAATGGCATTGATCGGAGTTCCAGTGTGGGAGCGGTGCTCCGCACCGCGATTTGCATCCGCATGCGCCACATGCCCAGAAACCCCATGCGCAATACACTTCAGTATCAGCATGCCGCGCTGCGCGGTGCACGCCTCAAGCCCAGTCGGCTCACCGACGACCGCGGCGTCGACCTTGCCCACCGCGTCGAGCACGCTTGCAATGCCGTTCGCGCCACCAATCTCCTCCTCGGCGGTCAACGCGAACACGACTTCGCCCGGTACGCGGGAGGCGTCGCGCGCAAGCCCGGCTGCAAACGCCAGCATCGCGGCGACGGCGCCTTTCGCATCATTCGCACCGAGCCCGTATAGCCGCCGACCGGCCCAGCGCGGCTTTAACGGGTCGCCGGTCCAACCAGCGCACGGCGGCACGGTGTCGAGGTGCGAGTTGAACAGCAGGCGCGGGCCGTTGCCGGCGCCCAATGCGAACCACACGTTGTTGCCGGAGCGTTCGACGCGCACCCCAAGGCCGCGCGCGTAGCGCGCGACGAAGTCCGCTATGCGCGATTCGTCGCCGGAGACGCTCGGCGTCGCGACCAGGCGCTCGAGGATTTCGTCCGGCTTCACGCGCGGCCCTCCGCGACCACCATCGTCCCGCTGCCCTCGTTCGTGAACACCTCTGCCAGCAACGCATCCGCGGTCAGCCCACTGACGAGGTGCGCGCTGCGCACGCCGCCGGCGAGCGCCGCGCGGATTGCCGCGAACTTCGGCAGCATGCCGCCTGCGAGCGAGCCATCAGCCACCATCGCGTCGAGGTCGGCGACCGTCGCGTACGGCACCAGCGTCGACGGATTCGATACGTCGCGTAGCACCCCCGGCACCTTCAGCATGAAGAACAGCTTCTCGGCGCCGACGGCGCCGGCGAGCGCAGCAGCGATCGTATCTGCGTTCGTGTTGTATACGGCGCCGTCGTCATCGCCGGACAACGGCGCGACCACCGGCGTGTAGCCGCCGGCGAGCAGGTGCGACAGGATCGCCGGGTCGACGGTCGTGATGTCGCCGACGAGCCCGAAGTCCGTCGAGCCACCGTCGGGCAGCGCGACCGGCGGCCGGCGCGTCGCGTGCAGCAGGCCGGCATCGACGCCAGTCAGCCCGACGCACGCCATCCCGGCCGCGCGCAGCTCCGCGAGCAGGTCCATGTGTACCGAGCCTGCGAATACCATCTTCGCGACATCGAGCACCTGCGGCGAGGTCACGCGGCGTCCATCGCGTTTCTCGACCGGTATGTCGAGTGACGCGCAAATCGAATCAAGTCCGTTACCGCCACCGTGCACGACGATGATGCGCATCGAAAAGCTCGCGAGCAGCGCAAGCTGCTCGCAAACGCCGCGACGGATGCCGGGGTCCGACAACACTTCGCCGCCCAGCTTCACGACAAACACCTTGTTGCGGAACTGGCGCACATAGCGCGCGACGGAGCGCAGCGACGCGTAAGAACTCGATTGTGCGGATACCATTTGCGTCAACCTCCGTTCAACATCATGTCAAGCAGCACGCGCTGCACGTCGAAGCGGTTGCCGGCGTTGCCGACCACTTTCGACAGCGGGTGATCCAATACCGAGTCGTGGACCTCGACGTTGCGGCGCAGCGGCAGGCAATGCAGGAACGCCGCCTCAGGCGCGAGCCGGTCGAGCCGCTCGCGCGTCAGCATCCAGTCGGGGTGCGCACTGACCGACGCGTTTTGTGCGGAAGGCCCCCACGCCTTCGCGTACACCGCCTGCGACTCGGCGAGCGCCGCGTCCTGGTCGTGCGTGAAGGAAAGCTTGGCTCCACTCGCCGCGGCGAGCGCCTCCGCCTCCGCAACGACCGACCGGTGCAGCTCGAACCCCGGCGGATGCGCGATGCGTACCTCGCAACCGGCAGCGGCGGCCGTCAGCAGGAACGAGTTCGGCACCGCGTGCGGCAGCGGCTTGATGTGCGGCGCCCAAGTGAGCGTCACCGGCACGCCGCGCGTCGCGCCAGCGTGTTCGTGCACCGACAGCATGTCGGCGAGGCCCTGGCACGGGTGTTCACGCGCGGACTCCATGCTGACCAGCGGCACCGATGTATACGAACGAAACGCGCGCATCACCGGATCAGCGTTGTCAGTGTCGAAATCCTCCAGCGCAGCGAACGTGCGGACCGCGAGAGCGTCGCAATAACGGCCGAGCACCGGCACCGCTTCACGCACGTGCTCTGCCCGGTCACCGTCCATCACCGCCCCGTCGCGGTACTCGAGCTTCCACACGCCAGCACCGACATCGAGCACTACCGCGTTGCCGCCGCCGCGCAGCATCGCTGTCTCGAACGACGCGCGCGTGCGCAATGACGGGTTGAAGAACACCATGCCGAGCACGCGGCCATCAAGGTGACGGCCCGGCGCAGCGCGCTTCCATTCAAGTGCGCGTGCGAGCACGCGCTCGACGCCTGCGACGCCGAGGTCGGCGATATGGGTGTAGTGCCGCATCATGCTGCTCCGGCCGGCGCGAACGAGCGCACCGCGTGCAGCAGATGGTCAATTGCTGCGTCGGATACGTTGAGCGGCGGCATGAGGCGCAGCACCTCTGGGTCGGCCGATGCGCCCACCAGCACCCGTTCGGCCTGCAGGTGCGCCTTCAGCGCAGCAGCGTGCCCGCCCCCAACCACGAGCCCGATCAGCAGCCCCGCGCCGCGCACTTCGGTGACAACTGTCCCTTCGACGCCTGCGCGGATGCGCGCCTCAGCGGCAAGCGCACGCGCAGCCAGCCCCTCTTCTTCAATGACCTCAAGCGTCGCAAGCAGTGCAGCGGATGCGACTGGCCCGCCGCCGAATGTGCTGCCCAGGTCGCCCGGTGCGATTTGCGCTGCGACCGGCGCAGCGAACAACACCGCGCCGAGTGGGAAGCCCGATGCGATTCCCTTCGCGCAGGTGACGAAATCCGGCGCAAGATCGTATTGGTGGAATGCAAATGGTGTGCCGGTCCGTCCGAACCCGGTTTGCACCTCGTCAACGACCAGCATCGTGCCCGCGTCGGTGCACTTGCGCTGCAACGCTGTGAACCAGCTGGGATCGGCGGTACGGACGCCGGCCATCGACTGGATCGGTTCGACGATCACTGCAGCGACCTCGGAGAAGTCTGCTTGCGCGAGCGCGGCGGCGTCGCCGAACGGCAGGAACTCGCACGCGGGCAGCAACGGGCGCAGCGGCGCGTGCAACTTCGGGAGGTCGGTGCACGCGAGTGCAAGCAATGTCCGGCCGTGGAACCCACCGGCGAACGCGACGAAGCGCGAGCGACCAGTCAGCTGCGCTGACAGCTTCAACGCATTCTCATTCGCCTCGGCGCCCGAGTTGCAGAAGAACACCGACGCGATGTGCGGCCCCGCGTAGCGGACCAACGCGTCGGCCGCGGCCGTGCGGACGGGGAGCTCAGCCGCCGTCGAGTAGAACAGCAGCGACCGCGCCTGTGCGCAGATCGCATCGACCACCCGCGGGTGCGAGTGGCCGGTCGAGCAGACGCAGTGGCCGCCGTAGAAGTCCGTGAACGCCCGACCGTCCTCCGCGACCACGGCATCGCCGTGCGCGCTGACAAGCGCAAACGGGTACGGCGCATAGGTCGGTTGCAGTGCGGGCATCGGTTGCTCCGGTCGAAAGCGCGGGAATATACCTATTTATGCTTTTGTATGCAAGATTATTCCCATACGATTGCCTCTTGCGTGCATATACAAATATATACAGAATATGCGTCATGACCGTCGACCAGCTCATTCTCGAAATCATTGAAGGGGAAACCGTCACCGACCAGGCGACGCTACTCACTATGCTGGCAGGTCGGGGCCGCGCGGTGACGCAGCCGACGCTGTCGCGCCATTTAAAGAAGCTGTCGGTGATGAAGGTGAACGGGCGCTACCAGCGCGTCGAGCGGAGTGCACCCGAACGCCCCGAGTATTCGCTGGTCGAGGCGCCGCCGAACCTCGTAATCCTGAAGACAGCGCCGGGCCACGCGCCGCTGCTTGGCGTGATTATCGACCGCGCCGGCATCACCGGCATCGCCGGCTCGCTCGCCGGAGACGACACCGTGTTTATCGCGGCCGCCGCCGGCACTGACGTGGCCGCGCTGCGCGAAGAGATCGAAGCAGCACTCGAGGGCTGATGGCTGCGCGCCGCTACCTGGTACTCGACCAGGGCGGCCAATCCAGCCGCGCGCTTTTATACGACGCGCAGGGCACGCTCATCCGCCAAGCCACGCGGGCGGTCGCGACCGAACGCCCGGCGCCCGGCCGCGTCGAGCAAGATCCCGAAGCATTGATTGAGACGCTGCGCGCCTGCACGGCGGAAGTGCTGGCGGACCGAGGCGGCGTGACGGCGGCAGGGCTCGCGGTCCAGCGCTCGAGCGTGCTGTGCTGGCACCGGCGCACCGGTGCCGCGCTGACACCCGTGCTGTCGTGGCAGGACACGCGCGCACACGCACTGTTCGATGAAGTCGCGCTTGATGCCGAGGCTTTACGGCGCACGACCGGGTTACCGCCTTCTGCGCATTACGGTGCGACCAAGATCGCGTGGTGTTTGCGGGAAGTCCCGGCAGTGCGCGCAGCGCACGAGGCCGGCGAGCTTTGCATGGGACCGCTCGCGAGTTTCCTGCTGTTCCGCCTGCTCGACGGCCAGCCGTACCGGTGCACACGCACGCTGGCGCAGCGTACGCTGCTCTATGACATCGGGACCGGGGACTGGTCCGATGCGTTGCTGACGGCATTCGGTTTACCGAGGGCGCTGTTGCCGGCCCTGGCGGCGGATTGCGACCTGCATGGCGTGCTCGCCGACAGCGGGGTGCCATTGAAGGTCTGCGTCGGCGACCAGAATGCGATCCCGTACGCCGCCGGCACACCGGATCCGGAGACGCTGTACCTGAATGCGGGCACAGGCGCGTTCGTATTGCGGCCCCTCGCCGACGGCGCACGCGCGCCGAATGGACTGCTCGACACGCTGCTGCCGCGTGGCGGCTTCGCGGCGGAGGGGACAGTGAACGGCGCTGGCAGCGTGGTCGCCTGGTACGAAGAGCGATCCGGCGAGGACTTTCCGTGGGCCGCGCTGGATGCGCTGTCCGCGCTACCCCTCGATGCGCCGCTCTTCGTCAACAGCGTCGGCGACCTCGGTTCGCCGTTCTGGCGGACCGGCGTCCGCGCACGGCTGGAGCCCGACCGCGGGCCAGCCGTCGAGCGCGCTTATGCGGTCGTGGAGAGCATCGCTTTTCTCATCCGCGCGAACGTCGAGCGGCTACGCGACGAGGGCCTCGCGGTGCAGCGCGTGCGTGCGAGCGGTGGGCTCGCCGCAAGCCGCTTCCTCTGCAGCCTGATTGCCGCTGCACTCGATGCCCAGGTCGAACGCAGCCGCGACCTTGAGGCGACCGCGCGCGGTGTCCTCACGCTGCTGGGCGGCGCGCCGGATCACGTGGAGCCGGTTGTTCACCGGCCTGAGCGCGAGTGGGTCGACGCGCTCGAGACCCGTTACCGCACTTGGTTGAACACCGTCGCCGCCTGAAGCGATCGCCAGCCTCAGTGCCAGAGGCCGAACACCAGCCCGTACAGCATGAACTGGCCGATGTGGTAGCCGCCGTTGATCGCCCAGTAAAAACGAACGCCGCAGCGACCGACAGCAAGAACGACACGCCGAACACCATCGCCGAGTGACCCTTGCCCATCGCCGCCTGCTTCTCCGGTGACACGCCGGACGCCTCGATCCAGGCCTTGGAGAACACGCCATACCAGACGCCGCCCAATGCGAACGCCGAGATAGCAGCGACCAGTACCGCGCCAAAATTCACGTGTGAGAAATCCATCGGTTAGCCCCCCAGGCATGTGTCGACCGCTCAAGTGTATTGACCCAAACCGATGGCCGCCAGCGCACATTGAAAAACCTCTGGTACGCGGCACGGGTTTTAGTGCTAAGATGCGCGCCGTCGGCACTCCGGTCTGTGTCGGCCCTTCGCGGTGATCCTTCCTGGCCTGCCCCGAAATCCTATTCCTACAAGCTGACTAGCTTGCACGGACCGGTCATGGCTTAGCCGTGCGCAGGCGTCTGGGAGCAACACCGAATGTCATTTGAATCTCTCGGCCTCACGGCCGCGTTGTGCCGTACCGTGGCCGACAAGGGCTACACGACACCTACGCCCATTCAGGCCGCCGCGATTCCCGCGGTGCTGGCCGGCCGCGACCTGATGGCCGCGGCGCAGACCGGTACCGGCAAAACTGCTGGCTTCACGCTGCCGATGCTGCAGATGCTCGCGGCGAACGCCCCGCAGGGTGGCCGCCGCGCGGTGCGTGCGCTCGTGCTGACGCCGACGCGCGAATTGTGCCTGCAGGTGATGGACAGCATCCGCACCTACGGCAAGCAGATGCCGTTGAAGTCCACCGCGATATTCGGTGGCGTCAGCATCAATCCGCAGATCAGCTCGCTGCGCCAGGGCGTGGACATCATCGTCGCGACTCCAGGCCGCCTGCTCGACCACCTGAATCAGCGCACGGTCGATCTGTCGCGCGTTGAGATTCTGGTGCTCGACGAAGCCGACCGGATGCTCGACATGGGCTTCATCCGCGACATCCGCAAGGTGCTCGCAGTGCTGCCGCGCAAACGCCAGAACCTGCTCTTCTCTGCGACCTTCTCGGACGAGATTCGCACGCTCGCTAACGGCATGCTCGACAACCCGGCGTCAATTGAAGTCGCTGCGCGCAATACCGCGGTCGAAACCGTCCAGCAGCTGATGCACCCTGTCGACAAGGAGCGCAAGCGCGAGCTGTTGTCGTGGCTGATCGGTGACGGCAACTGGAAGCAGGTGCTGGTGTTCGTGCGTACAAAGCACGGTGCCGACCGCCTCGCAAAGCAGCTGGCCCAGGACGGGCTGCGCGCCGACGCGATCCACGGTAACAAAAGCCAGGCCGCGCGCACGCGCGCGTTGTCAGACTTCAAGAACGGCAAGGTACGCGTATTGGTCGCCACCGACGTTGCGTCGCGCGGCCTCGACATCGACATGTTGCCGCACGTGGTGAACTTCGAACTGCCGACGGTTGCCGAGGACTACGTGCACCGCATCGGGCGCACCGGCCGCGCGGGCCGCGACGGTATCGCCGTGTCGCTGGTATGCGTCGACGAGCAGAAGTTGATGAAGGACATCGAGCGACTGCTGAAGACGCGCATTCCGTCAGAAGTCGTCACTGGCTTCGAGGTCGACAAGTCTATCCGCGCCGAGCCACTGTTCAAGCCGCGCGGACCGCGCCCCCCGCGCCACCAGCAGGGACGCCCTGCGTCGCGCAACCGAAACGAAGGGCGCAAGCGCCGGGCCTGATAGCTAGTCGAGGTAGTCGACTGCGAGGCCAACCAGCGCGCGTACGCCGGTGATGAGCGCGTCCTCGTTTACGTGGAACTCTGGCGAATGGTTGGGTGCCGCCTCGCCGGCGGCAACGCCGGCAGCGTTCACGCCGAGGAGGAAGTACATTCCCGGAATCTTTTCCTGGAAGTACGCAAAGTCCTCGGCGACCGTCTGCGCCCGCCCTTCCGATACCCGCTCTGCTCCGGCCGCCCACACAAGCGTCGGAACCATCCTGCGCGTGAGGGCTGGGTCGTTCCACGTCACCGGCGCGTTCTGTTCGACCGAGACCGTACCCGTCGCCCCGGCGGATGCGGTCACCCCTTCGACGGTCCGCCGCACGCGCGCAAGCAAGTCATCGCGCATGTCGGCGTCGTAGGTCCGCACCGTACCCTCGAGCACGACTTCGTCCGGGATGATGTTCCAGCGGGTGCCGCCTTCGATCCGCCCAATCGTGAGCACCGCCGGTGCGGTCGTGACGTCAAGCTGGCGGCTCGGGATTGTCTGCAACGCGAGCAGCAATTGCGCGGCGATTGTGACCGGGTCGATGCCCGCCCACGGCTGCGAGCCGTGCGTTTGCTTGCCCTGTACGACGATGCGCAGCCGGTCCGATGCCGCGAGGAATCCCTCGGTCTTGTGAAAGAGGTGTCCGGCCGGGTACGGGTAGACGTGCAGGCCGAAGATCGCCTCCGGCGCATCCGGCCCTTCGAGCAGCCCTTCGCGCACCATTAAACTTGCGCCGCCCTCTTCGCCGGGCGGCGGGCCCTCCTCGGCCGGCTGGAACACGAACATCACGGTACCGGCCAGGTCGTCGCGCACGCCGGCGAGTACTTGCGCGGCGCCCATCAGCATGGCGGTGTGTGCATCGTGCCCGCATGCATGCATCACGCCTTCGTTGACCGATGCGAACGGCAACCCTGTGCGCTCAGTGACCGGCAGTGCGTCCATGTCTGCGCGCAGCGCAACGACCGGGCCCGGCCGGCCGCCGCGCAGCATGCCTATGACGCCGTGGTGCGCGACGCCGGTGCGCACCTCAAGGCCGAGCGCACGCAGGTGCGCCGCGACCAACGCCGAGGTGCGTTCCTCCCGGTTCGACAGCTCCGGGTGGCGATGGATGTCACGCCGCCAATTGATGACCTGACCTTCGACCGCGGTGATCGCCGGCGTCAGCCGTTCCTTAAGGTCGCCGTGGGCAGGCGTGGTGAGTGCAATGGCGGCGAGCGCCAGCAGGCAAATAAGTTTGTATCGCATGGTTCGAGGATACACCAGGGCGCGGATATACTC
>JAIVGZ010000036.1:5994-48781 GCA_020201335.1 Natronospirales bacterium | reverse complement strand
GGTAACCGCCGCGTGCAACTCGTCGTCGAGCACCTTGAACCAGCCTAGTTTGCTAGAATTGCCGGATGGAAAGTCACAAACTTGTACTCCGCAACACCCGCGCCGAGGATTTTGAACAGATCGTCGACCTGATGCACCGTGTGTATCCAGCGATGGGCGCGTGGTCGCGCGAGCAATTCAACTCCCAGCTTGAGCGCTTCCCCGAAGGACAGCTCTGCATCGAGGACAACGGCAAGGTCGTCGCCGCGGCGGCGAGCCTGATTGTCGATTACGACAATTACGGCGACCACCACACCTACTCGCAGGTCACCGGTAACGCGTGGCTGACGACGCACAACCCGGACGGCGACACGCTGTACGGCGCCGACGTGTTCGTCGACCCGGACCACCGCAACATGCGCCTCGGGCGCAGGTTGTACGACGCGCGCAAGGAGCTGTGTGAGAACCTCAACCTGCGCGCGATTGTATGCGGCGGGCGCATACCCGGTTACCGGGAGCAGAGTGGCGAGCTGACGCCTCAGAAGTACGTCGAGCTCGTCAAGCGTCGCGAGTTGTACGACCCGATCCTGACCTTCCAGCTGAACAACGACTTCCACGTTCGCCGCGTACTCGATGACTACCTGCCCGGCGACAAGGAGTCGCGCGCATACGCGACGCTCCTTGAATGGCTGAACGTTTACTACGAGCGGAAGGTGAAGCTCGTGGGCGGGCGCAAGGCGGTCGTGCGCGTCGCTGCGGTGCAGTGGCAGATGCGCAGCGTCAAGGGCATCGACGAGGTCAAGCAGCAGCTTGAGTTTTTCATCGACACCGTATCCGGCTACAAATCGGATTTCGTTCTGCTGCCCGAATACTGGAACGCGCCGTTGATGGCGCAGTTCAACCAGAAGGATCCGCCGGAGGCGATTCGGAGCCTCGCTGGCTTCACCGAAGAACTGCGCGACGAGCTGGTGCGCCTCGCGCTTGCCTACAATGTGAACATCATCGGCGGCTCATTACCGATCTACGACGGCGAGCTGCTCTACAACGGGTCGTACCTTGCCAGGCGCGACGGTACCTGGGACGTGCAGTACAAGCTGCATGCAACGCCGGATGAGCGCAGCTACTGGGGCATGGGCGGCGGCGACAAGCTGAAGGTGTTCGACACCGATGTCGGCAAGGTCGGGATACTAATCTGCTACGACGTCGAGTTCCCGGAACTGCCGCGGCTGATGGCGGAGCGGGGCATGCGCATCCTGTTCGTGCCGTATTGGACCGACACCCGCAACTCGTACTTGCGCGTACAGCGCTGCGCGGCGGCGCGCGCGATCGAGAACGAATGCTATGTCGTGATTGCCGGCAGCGTCGGCAATCTGCCGCGCGTCGAAAACATGGACATCCAGTACGGGCAGGCGGCAATCTATACCCCGTCGGATTTCGCATTCCCGCACGATGCGACGCTCGCCGAGGCGACGCCGAACACCGAGATGACGCTGATCTGCGACCTCGACATGGATAAGCTCCGGGAGCTCCGCACGCAGGGCGCCGTTCGCAATTTCCATGACCGGCGCCTGGACCTCTATTCATTGAAATGGTTGAAATAAAAATGGAAATCAACCCCATCTACAACAAGATTGAAGACCTGCGTGTGCGTTCCGAATCGCTACGGGGGTATCTTTGACTACGCGGGCAAGGCTGAAAGGCTGACCGAAGTCGAGCGCGAGCTCGAAGTCCCAGACGTCTGGAACGACCCCGAGCGCGCGCAAGGCCTCGGCCGCGAGCGCGTGCGCCTGCAGGAGGTCGTCGACACGCTGCGGGGCATGGGCCAGGCGCTACAGGAAGCCGGCGAGCTGCTCGAGATGGCGGCAGGTGACAACGACGATGAATCGATCCGCGCGGTCCAGCGCGACGTCGATGCGCTCGAAAAGCAGGTCGCGACCCTCGAGTTCCAGCGGATGTTTTCGGGTGAGCAGGACCCGGTCAACGCGTTCGTCGACATCCAGGCCGGCTCCGGCGGCACCGAGGCGCAGGGGCTGGTGCGCAAATCGCCGTTCGACTCCGGCAACCGCCGCCATACGAGTTTCGCGGCGGTATTCGTCTCGCCCGAAATCGACGACAGCTTCGAGGTCGAGATCAACCCGGCGGACCTTCGCACCGACGTGTTCCGTGCGAGCGGCGCTGGCGGCCAGCATGTGAACAAGACTGATTCGGCAATCCGCATCACCCACTTGCCGACCAACATCGTCGTGCAGTGCCAGAGCGACCGCTCCCAGCACAAGAACCGCGCCAACGCGATGAAACAGCTGCAGGCGAAGCTGTACGAGTTCGAGATGCAGAAGCGCCGCACCGAGCAGCAGGCGCTCGAGGACAGCAAGGCCGACATCGGGTGGGGCAGTCAGATTCGCTCGTACGTGCTCGACCAGTCGCGCATCAAAGACCTGCGGACCGGCATCGAAACCAGCAACACGCAGGCGGTGCTGGATGGCTACCTCGACGATTTTATCGAGGCATCGCTCAAATCCGGGTTATAAGGTCAGGTAAACTCGCGAATCACAGATTCGCTCCTACGTTTTGTCGAGACATGAGATGTCGGAAGAAGAAAATAGCTTGATCAAAGAGCGACGGCAGAAGCTCGCATTGTTGCGCGAGCGCGGGCACGCGTACCCGAACGACTTCCGGCGCAACGCGCACGCGGGCGAACTGCAGGGGTACTACGGCGACAAGGATGCGGCGGCGCTCGATGCCGAGCCGGTGCAGGTGGCGCTCGCGGGCCGGCTGATGGCGAAGCGAATCATGGGCAAGGCGAGCTTCGCGCAGGTCAAGGACTTCACCGGCACCATCCAGTTATTCGTCCAGCAGGCCGCAGTGGGCGAAGCCGAGTACGCGGACTTTCGGACCTGGGATGTGGGTGACATCGTCGGCGCCGAGGGCGTCGTGATGCGCACGAAGACCGGCGAGTTATCGGTGAAGGTCGAGCGGCTGCGGCTGCTCACGAAGGCGCTGAGACCATTGCCGGACAAATGGCACGGGCTGTCCGACCAGGAGACTCGGTTCCGTCAGCGGTATGTCGATCTCATCGTCAACGACCCAGCACGCAAGGTGTTCGAGGCGCGTATCCGGATCGTCCGCTTTATCCGGCAGTTCATGGATGCGCTCGGCTTCCTCGAGGTCGAGACGCCGATGATGCAACCTATCCCTGGCGGCGCGACGGCGCGCCCGTTTGTCACGCACCACAACGCGCTCGACATCGACCTATACCTGCGCATCGCGCCGGAGCTGTACTTGAAGCGGCTGATTGTCGGCGGCCTGGAGCGGGTGTACGAGATCAACCGCAGCTTCCGCAACGAGGGCGTGTCGACTCGGCACAACCCGGAATTCACGATGCTGGAGCTTTACCAGGCGTACGGTGACTACAACGACCTGATGGACCTGACCGAGACGCTGGTACGCGGCGCCGCCGATTCCGTTTGCGGTACCCGGCAGCTGCGGTGGCAGGAAGACGAGATTGACCTCGGCCCCGCGTTTGCGCGCATTACGCTGCGCGACGCGCTTGCACTGCACAACCCCGACCTCGACGCGGCACGCCTCGGCGACGCGGACTACCTGCGCGAGGTATGTGCACGCCACGGCATCCCGGCCGACAAGTATTCCGGTGCCGGCCGGTTGCAGTATGAGCTGTTCGAAAAGACGGTCGAGAACAAGCTGAAAGCGCCGACCTTCATCACGCAGTACCCGACCGAAGTTTCGCCGCTAGCGCGTCGCAGCGATTTGGACCCGGAGGTTACCGACCGTTTCGAATTCTTCGTCGGCGGCCGTGAGATCGCCAACGGATTTTCAGAGCTGAACGACCCGGAGGATCAGGCCCAGCGATTCCGTGCGCAAGCCGAGCGCAAGGATGCAGGGGACCTTGAGGCGATGTTCTTCGACGACGATTACATCCGCGCGCTCGAATACGGGATGCCGCCAACGGCGGGGCTGGGCGTTGGTATTGACCGGCTCGTGATGCTTCTGACCGACCAGGCATCCATACGAGATGTGCTTCTTTTTCCGCTACTCAAACCCGAATAAGGTTTCCATTACGCGGTAGTGCCCGTCGTCCATGCCGAGGCGGCGGTAGACTTCGATTGCACTTTTGTTGCCGTCGTGGACATAGAGCCTCAGCCCTGCGACCGCACTTTCGGTGCGGGCGAGACCCTCAACATGTCCGTACAACGCACGGAACACGCCCTGGCTGCGGAACGGCGGTGCGACATACACGCTCTGGATCCACCAGAACATCCCGTTGCGCCAGTCGGACCACTCCCAGGTCAGCATCATCTGACCCGCCGGCTCCCCACCGATGTCTGCGATGAAGTAGCGGCCGAGCTTAGGGTCGTCCAGCACCCTGCGCACGCCAGCGGACAACGCCGCGGCATCCAGCGCCTTGTCCTCGGATTCGCGGGCCAGCGCGTCGTTCCATGCGCAAATCAGCGCGTGGTCGGCGGACACGGCATCGCGAATCGTGGTCATCGGCTCTCTCTGGCACTCGGCGGGATTGCGGTTTATCATACGCCGCCTGATGGGGCGGTAGCTCAGCTGGGAGAGCGTCGCGTTCGCAATGCGAAGGTCGGGAGTTCGATCCTCCTCCGCTCCACCATCTTTAACACGGCGACGCCTGCCGGCGCGCCTCCACGCTCCCACATTGCAAACCGCGTCCCGCCGCTGCGGCGGGGGCGGTGCCACTAGTGAGCTCTGCCATCGCGGTGCGGAGCACCGCTCCTACATTGCGAACCAATCCCACACTGAGCTCCGCTCCCGCGGTGAGGTACAATTTTGGCCGCGCCCCGGTAGCTCAGCTGGATAGAGCGTCCCCCTCCTAAGGGGAAGGTCGCAGGTTCGACTCCTGCTCGGGGCACCATAAATCAATGACTTAGCATCATTCTCCACTCAGTCCCCGATGTCCTCTGGGAGCATGTCGTAGGTATCCCCATAACGCGTGTGGATACGGTCTAATTTCCTCATGAAATCGTCGTAGTTCTCACTTAGTTTCATGATGGTAATGACGGATGCGAGGTGTTCACGAAGCTTAGGGTGCCCCCATTCCTCCGTTAGGCGCCGGTGAAGGTGCTGTTTGTGCCCCCCGTTCGGTGCGCGCGGCGTAGCTCGTTTAAGTTCATCTAAGACCCCGGGAGCGAGGCGGCTATATACGATATTGTTGGTGAGCTTCCCAAAGTATCTGGGTCGCTTGTGCACGGCCATATGGTCTCGGGGAAACTCGAGCTTGCGCAGCCGGAATAGCTCTTCGTAAAACTCGTCCGGGAATGTACGCACCCACGGTCGAAGCTCATCGGCGATGAATTGCTCCAGAATTCGAGCCAAGGCATCCTTCGCCCTGTCGCGTTGAAAGCCGGTTGCCTCGTCGACCAGTGCGATGATTCCAACATTGGCGAGACCGCGCATGAGAATATCTGCCGCTCGGACGATGTTCTCGTAGCGCTTCGGAACCGCTCCCTTCTCCTGCAACTGGGCGTCGCGGAAGCTCAGATAGACATCGGCGACTTGTGGTAGCAATCGAGCGTCGTATCCCACTCCTTTCCCGCCATTCTTAGTTCGGTAGAAGACCGGCGTGGTCGACATGCGCAATTCCTCACTCACGAACGGGTGCAAGACATCTGCATTGAGGAAGAACGGCAGTTGCTGATCAGAGCTTGCGAGGATGCCTGTGCCGGCCTTGGGTGAGCGAGAACGGCCCAGTGCCCGAAGAAAGGTGGCTTGTGTGATGACCCTTTGACCGTTCGGTAGCACGGCGCAGGATACGAGGGAGCCGCCTAGTTCAAACTCGCCTTCGTGCGTTGCCTGAGGTTTGTCGCCGTCCCAACGCGCGATAGCGGCGGCTTTCGCGATTTCTGAGCGACGGTCAGACGAAAGCCGCTTAGCTCGTTCTTTGCCCCCTTTCGAGCGAGGGTCTTTGGGGTCACTCATGTCTAATCCTCCAATGCTTTGGGCTCGATGGAGGATATGCTTGCATGATAAATAAAGCAAGCATCACGAGAATACTCTCCGATGCATGGAAAGAAAGGGAAGGCATGCATTACCAAAATCCTTCCCCTTTGAGGCCGGAAATGTGCAATTTCCGTTACACACTTTCTCCTAAGTCATTGAAAAGTGAGGACGCCCGCCGCCCTCCTAAGGGGAAGGTCGCAGGTTCAACTCCTGCCCGGGGCACCATCCTTCCCGCGCTCGCCCTGAGCCAGTATTTGACATTTCAACCGTTCCCAAATCGCGACGGCTCATATACACTTGCCGGGCCGTAGGAAACCCACAATCAAGTCATTGATTTTCCAAGGTGGCGTCAACACGCAATGAGCGACTCTCTGCGGGACAGATACAAGAATTCCCCGTTCTTCGGCGATAACGCCGATTTCATCGAAGGCCTGTACGAGGCGTTCCTCGCGGACCCCGATTCCGTCGACTCCTATTGGCGCGATTACTTCACCGGCTTCCAGCACGGTGCCGGCGGCTCCGCCGACCAGGCGCACCAGCCGGTGCGCGACGAGATGCGCACGCGGGCACGAACGCGGCGGGTCGCGGCGGCGCCCGATGGCGGCATGCCGGCCGCAGCCGCTGAGAAGCAGGCGGCCGTTCTGCGGCTGATCAACCTGTACCGGGTGCGTGGCCACCAGCACGCGACGCTCGACCCGCTCGATTGGAGCACGCGTCCGCATGTGCCTGACCTCGACCCGGAGTTCCATGGGCTGACCGGCGCCGACATGGATACCGTTTTCAACACCGGCACGCTGGTGGGCCCGGACCGGTTGCCGCTCCGAGAAATCGTCGCACGCCTGCAACGCATCTACTGCGGCACGATCGGCGCCGAATACATGTACATCATGGAGACCGACCAGAAGCGCTGGATCCAGGAGCGCCTGGAGGATCCGCAGGTCTCCGTCACGCTGCCGCGCGACGAGCGGGTTGTGGTGATGAAGCAGCTCACGGCTGCCGAAGGCATCGAGAAGTACCTGCACACGCGCTACGTCGGCCAGAAGCGCTTTTCGCTTGAGGGCGGCGAGTCGCTGATCCCGTTGCTCGACGAGATGATCCAGCGCGGCGGTGCGGATGGTATCGAGGAGATGGTCATCGGCATGGCGCACCGTGGCCGGCTGAATGTGCTGGTCAACGTGTTCGGCAAAAAGCCGACCGACCTCTTCAATGAATTCGAAGGCATCTACGACCCGCAAGTTCAGGAAGGCTCGGGCGACGTCAAGTACCACCTGGGCTTCTCGTCGAACTACGACACGCCGTCCGGTAAAACCGTGCACCTGGTGCTCGCGTTCAACCCGTCGCACCTCGAGATTGTGAACCCGGTCGTGCAAGGCTCGGTGCGCGCCCGTCAGCACCGCCGCCGCGACCAGGAAGGTTCGCGCGTACTGCCGGTGCTGATCCATGGCGATGCGGCATTCGCCGGGCAGGGCGTCGTGATGGAGTGTTTGCAGATGTCGCAGGCGCGCGGCTTCCACATCGGCGGCACGCTGCACATCGTGATCAACAACCAGATTGGTTTCACTACCAGTAACCCGCTCGATGCGCGCTCGACGATGTACGCGACCGACGTCGCGAAGATGGTCGAGGCGCCGGTCTTCCACGTGAACGGCGACGACGCCGATGCGGTGGTATTCGTCACGCGCCTCGCGCTCGATTACCGCATGAAGTTCCGCAAGGATGTCGTCATCGACATGGTTTGCTACCGGCGCCATGGCCACAATGAGGCCGACGAACCGGCGGCCACGCAGCCGGACATGTACGCGCGTATCCGTAAGCACCCAACGACGCGGCAGATTTTCGCCGACAAGCTGGTTGCCGACGGCGTGATTGAGGACGGGGACCCGCAACGGCTTTCCGACGAATACCGTGCGACGGTCGAAGAAGGCACCGGGCTCGCGCATGCGCGTATGGGCACCGGCGGCAATGAGCATGCGGTCGACTGGACCGTGTTCAACAAGGGCGACTGGACCGACCCAGCGGATACGACCGTACCGCTGGACCGTATACGCGCGGCAAACGAGCGGCTCACGACGCTGCCTGAGGATTTTGTGGTGCACCCGCGCGTAGAGCGCGTGGTCGAGGACCGGCGCAAGATGGGCGACGGGAAGCTGCCGATGGACTGGGGCTTCGCTGAAACGCTTGCGTACGCGACGCTGCTCGAGGATGGTTTCGCGGTCCGCCTGGTCGGCCAGGATAGCGGCCGCGGCACTTTCTTCCACCGGCATGCGGTGTTGCACAACCAGGCCGACGCGAGCGCCTACGTGCCTTTGCAGCAGTTCGACGAGGGCCGCGCGGATTTCCAGGTGATTGACTCGCTCCTTTCCGAGGAGGCGGTCGTCGGTTTTGAGTACGGTTATTCGACCGCCGAGCCGAACGCGCTCGTGATATGGGAAGGGCAGTTCGGCGACTTCGCGAATGGCGCACAAGTGGTCATCGACCAGTTCATCAGTTCGGGCGAACTGAAGTGGCGTCGCATGTGCGGCCTTGTGATGTTCCTGCCGCACGGATACGAGGGCCAAGGCCCCGAGCATTCGTCGGCGCGACTTGAGCGCTACCTGCAACTGTGCGCCGAGCACAACATGCAGGTGTGCCAGCCGACGACGCCCGCGCAGATGTACCACATGTTACGGCGCCAGATGGTGCGACAGTTCCGCAAGCCGCTCATTGTGATGACCCCGAAGAGCCTGCTGCGACACCGCCTGTCGACTTCACCACTCGAGGACCTGCAGGACGGTCGCTTCCACAACGTGATCCCGGAAGTCGACGACATCGACCCGAAGAAAGTATCGCGGTTGGTCGTCTGCAGCGGAAAGGTGTACTTCGACCTGCTCGAGGCGCGCCGTGCGCAGGAGATTGACGAGATCGCAATCGTCCGCATCGAACAGCTGTACCCGTTCCCGCAGGATGAGTATGCGGAGCAGGTTGCGAAGTACGCGAACGCCGACGACATCATCTGGTGCCAGGATGAACCTGAGAACCAAGGGCCGTGGTACCAGATCCGCCACCGCCTGCAGGAGCCGTTGGAGTCGCGGCACACGCTCACCTATGTCGGGCGCGCGGCGTCTGCGTCCACCGCAGCCGGCTACCACGCGCTGCATGTCGCGCAGCAGAAGCAGTTGCTGGAAGCGGCGTTGAACGGCACGCGCCGCAGCGCCGGAAACAAGACCCGTAAGCCGCCCGCAAAGAAGAGGAAGAAGGCATGAGCACCGAAGTGAAAGTTCCACAGCTGCCGGAATCCGTCGCCGACGCGACGCTGGTGAACTGGCACAAGAAGAAGGGCGACCGCGTCGAGAGGGATGAGAACCTTGTCGATATCGAGACCGACAAGGTCGTGCTCGAAGTGCCGGCTCCTGCCAGCGGCGTGCTCGCCGAAATCAAAGTCACCGATGGCACGACGGTTACGGGCGGCCAGGTGATCGCGACGATTGAGGCGGCCGAGGAGAAGAAAGAGGACAAGAAAGAGGACAAGAAAGAGGACAAGAAGGAAGAGAAGGGCGAGGAGGAGGACGAAGGAGAGTCTGGAAAGGCTGCGCCGTCCGAAGATATCGCGGTGCGGAGCACCGCTCCCACAACTGGCGACACCTCCGACGAATCCGAGGATGATGGTGATAGCGATAGCGGGAAGCTGAGCCCGTCGGTGCGCCGCATGCTCGACGAGCACGACCTCGACGCCGCGAAGGTCAAGGGTACTGGGCGGCACGGGCGGATTACGAAAGCGGATGTGCAGAAGCACGTGGATGCCGGAAAGAGTGGTGCCGATTCTGATCGCGGCCAGAGGGCCGCTCCCACAAAGGCCGCTCCTACACAGGCGCCATCAGGAAACCGCGAAGATAAGCGGGTACCGATGACGCGGATGCGCGCGCGCATCGCCGAACGCATGGTCGAGGTGCAAACGACCGCCGCGATGCTGACTTCTTTCAATGAAGCGGACATGACGGCGGTAGTCGCGATGCGCAAGCAGTATCGCGATGGTTTCGAGAAGACGCACGGCGTGAAGCTTGGCTTCATGTCGTTCTTCGTCAAGGCCGTGTGCGAGTCGCTGAAACGCTTTCCGGTCGTTAACGCATCGGTCGACGGCAAAGATGTCGTTTACCACGACTACTACGACATCGGCATCGCGGTGTCGGTGCCGAAGGGGCTGGTGGTGCCGATCATCCGCGACGCTGACCAGCTCAGCTTCGCTGAGGTCGAGCAGACGATTGGCTCACTGGCCGAAAGGGGCCGCGACGGTTCGCTGACGATGGACGACCTCACCGGCGGTACCTTCACGATCACGAATGGCGGTGTGTTCGGTTCGCTGGTTTCGACCCCGATCCTCAACATGCCGCAGAGCGCAATCCTCGGCATGCACAAGATTCAGGAGCGGCCGGTCGTCGTCGACGGCGAGATCGTCATCCGGCCGATGATGTACCTCGCGCTGACCTACGACCACCGCATTATCGACGGCAAGGACGCAGTTCAGTTCCTCGTCGCGGTGAAAGAAGCACTCGAAGACCCGTCGCGGATGATGCTCGGCGTTTAAGGAGAAATAAATGGCTGACAAGTTTGACGTGGTAGTGATCGGTGCAGGCCCGGCCGGGTATGTATCGGCAATCCGTTGTGCTCAGCTCGGGCTGAACACGGCGCTCGTCGATAACTGGCTGAACCCCGATGGCCACGCTTTCGGCGGCACCTGTCTGAACGCCGGCTGCATCCCGTCGAAGGCGCTACTCGAATCGTCGGAGATGTTCCACAAGTCCACGCACGAGTTTGCCGCGCACGGCATCGAGGTCGACGGCAAGGTAAAGATGGATGTCGGTACGATGCAGGCACGCAAGCAAAAGATTGTCACCGGTCTGACCGGCGGCATCGCGCAGCTGCTGAAGGCCAACAAAGTCACGCCGTTCAAAGGGACCGGAACCTATACCGGTAACGGCAAGGTCGAAGTTGCCGACATCGAGGACGCGAAGAAGAAGCAGACGATCGAGGGCAAGCACGTCGTGCTGGCCGGCGGCTCTGTGCCGGTCGAGCTTAAGAGCGCCGCGTTCGACGGCAAGCAGATCGTCGACTCATGGGGCGCGCTGGAGTTCGACAAGGTGCCGAAACGGCTCGGCGTCATCGGCGCCGGCGTCATCGGCCTGGAGCTCGGCAGCGTGTGGAAGCGTCTCGGCGCCGAGGTCACGTTGCTTGAAGCGCAGGACGAATTCCTGTTCATGTGCGACCGGCAGATCGCGAAAGAGTCGCTGCGGTACTTTAAGAAGCACGGCCTCGATATCCGCCTTGGCGCGAAGGTCTCGGGCGCGAAAGCCGGCAAGTCAAGCGTCAAGGTCAGCTACGACGATAAGGACGGCAAGCAGGAGTTGGAGTTCGACAAGCTGATTGTTGCGGTCGGGCGGCGCCCGAATAGCGCGCCGCTGCTCGGCAAGGACAGCGGCGTCAAGACCGATGAACGCGGCTTCGTCGTTGTCGACGACCACTGCCGGACCGGCGTGAAGAATGTCTGGGCGATCGGTGACCTGGTGCGCGGCCCGATGCTTGCGCACAAGGGCTCCGAGGAGGGCGTGATGGTCGCCGAGTTGATCGCCGGGCACCACGCCGAGGTCAACTACAACGCGATCCCGTCAATCATGTATACCGCGCCTGAACTGGCGTGGGTCGGCAAGACGGAAGAAGAGGTCAAGAAGAGCGGCCGTGCGTACAAGGTCGGCACCTTCAGCTTTGCGCCGAACGGCCGTGCGAAAGCGATGGAAGCGGGTGCCGGCACCGTGAAGATCATCGCGGACAAGGAGCATGACACGATCCTCGGCGTTCACATGGTTGGGCCGCTGGTGTCGGAACTCATCATGGAAGCCGTGGTTGCAATGGAGTTCTCCGGCAGCGCCGAGGACCTGCAGCGCATCTGCCACGGCCACCCGACGCTCGCCGAGGTGGTGCACGAAGCCGCGTTGGCGGTGGATGGTAAAGCAATCCACGGCATCAATAAGTGAATGTAGGAGCGGTGCTCCGCACCGCGATGGCTGCAGCTCGCAGAAGTAAATTGAGGTAAATGGTAAGAGAACCCTTCAACCTGGTACTGGATGAGGTCCGCGACATCGCGCCCGGCGTCAAGCATTTCGCGTTCGAGCGCGAGGACGGCGACGAGCTGAAGTTTATCCCCGGCCAATTCGTGCAGATTCTTTTCGGTACGAGCGAGTCGCCGGTGCGGCGCAGCTATTCGATCGCCAGCCGCCCAGGCATCGAACGGACGGTCGATGTTGCAGTGTCGGCGGTGGTCGACGGCTTCGCAACCGACCGCTTCTGGGCGATGAAACCTGGCGACACGGTCAAGGCGCTCGGGCCGTTCGGCCGGCTGGTGCTGCGCGACGAACCGGCGACGCGCTACCTGCTCGTCGCAACCGGCACCGGCGTGACGCCGTACCGCGCGATGTTGCCGGACATCGCGCGCCGCCTCGACGAGAGCAGCCAGGACATCAGCTTGATGCTCGGCGTGCGTACGCGCGCCGACCTGCTGTACGGCGACGAGTTCATCGCGTTCGCCGAAGAGCAGCCGCGCTTCCGCTTCACAGCGCACTACAGCCGCGGCCTGCCGGACGACGCGCAGCCGTGGGAGAAGCAGGGATACGTGCAGCACGCGTTCGATGGTGAAGGGCTTAACCCTGAGACCGATGTCGTATACCTGTGCGGCAACCCGAACATGATTGACGAGGCGATGCTGTGGCTCACAGGCCGCGGATTCACCGCGCAAAGGGTACGCCGCGAGAAATATATTTCAGGTTCGTGATGGCGCCAGTGTAGGAGCGGTGCTCCGCACCGCGATCTGCATGAATGGCACCGTCACCAAAACAGGTACAATCCATCAACTTACTCTGGAGCTAAAGCAATGCGTTTCGTGATTCTGCTCGTCCTGCTGTTACCGGTCACCGTCTGCGCGCAGACGTTCGACTTCAATATCCGCGACGACGCCGCTTGGGTGCGCTACGCGAAGCTCGTCGACGAGCGTTCATTCGGCCAGATTGAACTCGACGGCACCGCATATTTCGCGGACAACGGGCGCCGCAGCGTCGGCGTCGGCATGCACATTGTCGACAACGCCTACACCGCGGAAACCCCGGTCTATGTTGGGCTCGGCGGGCGGCTGCTGTGGCTCGACAGTGGCCCTTTGAGCGGTGGGGTCCTGGCGCTCGGCGGCCACGGGCGCTACACGCTTCCCGCCGCGGACCGCGTGTCGGTCGGCGCCCACCTGTACTTTGCACCGGACATCCTGTCGTTCGGCCGAGCAGACAGTTACTTCGAGTTTGCAGCGCGTGGCGAGTATCAGGTGCTGCAGTCATCGTGGGTCTACCTCGGGTACCGTCGCGCGCGGGTCGGGTTCAATAATTTCGCTACCCGTACCATCGACTCCGGCCTGCACATCGGCATGCGCATCCAGTTCTAACGATGGCCGGCCACAGCAAGTGGGCGAATATCCAGCACCGCAAGGGCGCGCAGGACGCGCGCCGCGGCAAGCTGTTTACCAAGCTGATTCGCGAGATCACGACCGCCGCACGGCTCGGTGGCGGTGACCCGGCGACAAATCCGCGTTTGCGCACAGCGATGGACAAGGCGCTGACCGCGAACATGACGCGCGACACGATTGAGCGCGCGACGAAGCGCGGCACCGGCGAACTCGAGGGTGTCGCATACGAGGAGGTGCGTTACGAGGGCTACGGCCCCGGCGGCGCCGCAGTGATGGTCGACTGCATGACCGACAATCGCAACCGTACGGTGGCCGAGGTGCGGCACGCATTCTCGAAGCACGGCGGCAACCTCGGCTCCGACGGTTCGGTCGCATACCTGTTCAACCACTCCGGCGTCATCGTATGCGAGCAGGGCACCGACGGTGACCGGCTGATGGAGGTCGCGCTCGAGGCGGGAGCCGAAGACATCATCGAGCACGAAGACGGCAGCCTCGAAGTGCTGACGGCGCCCGAAGATTTTGAACAGGTACGCGACGCGCTGCGGGCGGGCGGCCTCGAACCCGCGCACACCGAAACCACGATGCGGGCGTCGACCTCGGTCGCGCTCGACGGTGAGGATGCCGAGACGATGCTCAAGCTTCTTGAGATGCTGGAGGACCTCGACGATGTGCAGCAGGTGTACTCCAACGCCGACATCCCCGACGAGGTGCTGTCGGCGCTGTGAACGCACCCGCCGCCAAGGTCCGCATACTCGGCATAGACCCGGGTTCGCGCGTGACCGGCTGGGGTGTGGTGGATGGCGACGGGCGGAATAGCGTGCACGTCGCGAGCGGCGTGATTCGCGCCGGAACCGGCGATGTCGGTCCCCGCCTGCGTGCGATTTTCGATGGTGTTGCTGCGCTGATTCGGGAGTACCAACCGACCGAACTCGCCGTCGAGCGCGTGTTCGTCGCGCGCAACCCAGACAGCGCGCTGAAGCTCGGCCAGGCGCGTGGCGCGGCGATGTGCGCGGGCCTCGTCGACGGGCTGCCGTTGGCTGAGTACGCGCCGCGCGAGATCAAGCTGGCGGTCGTCGGCACCGGCAATGCAAGCAAGGTTCAGGTCCAGCACATGATTAAGCTTTTGCTTAAGCTCGAGCACCCGCCGCGCTTGTTGATTGAGGTCGGCGGCGTCGGCTACGAGGTCGAGGCACCGATGTCGACCTTCTACGCGCTGCCCGCTGTCGGTGCGAGCGTCCGCCTGCTGACGCACATGGTGGTGCGCGACGATGCACACCAATTGTTCGGCTTCGTGACAGAGGATGAGCGCAGCCTTTTCCGCAGCCTGCTGAAAGTGAACGGCGTCGGCGCGAAGGTGGCGCTGGCAATCCTGTCCGGCATCAGCGTCGAGGCGTTCTCCCGATGCGTGCTCGACGGCGACATCGCGACACTGACGCGCGTGCCCGGAATCGGGCGCAAGACCGCGGAGCGGGTGGTCGTCGAGATGCGGGACCGCGTATCGGGCGAGACCCCGCCGGCCGCCGGAGAGGCGCCGTTCCCGGGCGCCGGGCCGCGCAGCGCGCGCGACGAGGCGCACAGCGCATTGGTCGCCCTCGGATACAAGCCGCAGGAAGCGAGCCGCATGCTGGAGGGGGCCGAGGCCGGGGTGTCCGCCGAGGAACTCATCCGACAGGCGCTGAAAGGAATGGTGCGACGCTAGTCGCAGATTAAGAAATCTGTCATTAAATCCCGCTGTGCCGCTGTTACGATATGGGCATGTCTGAACTCGACAGGATAGTCAGTGCCGGCGAGGGGAACGACGACGCCGCGGTCGACCGCGCGCTGCGGCCCCGGCGGCTCGCTGAGTACCGCGGCCAGCCGGCCGTCCGCGAGCAGATGGAGATATTCATCGGCGCGGCGCGCCAGCGCGGCGAGGCGCTCGACCACACGCTGATCTTTGGCCCCCCGGGCCTCGGTAAAACGACGCTCGCGCACATCATCGCGAACGAACTTGGGGTCAACCTGCGGCAGACCTCCGGGCCGGTGCTCGAACGCCCTGGCGACCTGGCCGCGCTGCTGACCAACCTCGAGCCACGCGATGTGCTGTTCGTCGACGAGATCCACCGTCTCAGTCCCGTTGTCGAAGAAGTTCTGTATCCGGCGCTCGAGGACTTTCAGCTCGACATCATGATTGGCGAAGGACCCGCAGCGCGCTCGATCAAGATCGACCTGCCGCCGTTCACGTTGGTCGGTGCGACGACACGCGCGGGGCTGCTCACCTCGCCGTTGCGCGACCGGTTCGGCATCGTGCAGCGACTGGAGTTCTACAGCGTCGATGACCTCGCGGCGATCGTGCTTCGCTCGGCGGGCATCATCGCGCTGGAGGTGGATGACGACGGCGCTGCCGAGATTGCCGGCCGTGCGCGCGGGACACCGCGCATCGCGAACCGGCTTTTACGGCGTGTGCGCGACTTCGCACAGATGAAGGGTGACGGCACCGTGACCGGCGCGGTCGCGCAGGGTGCGATGGACGTGCTTGAGGTCGACCGCAGCGGTTTCGACATCATGGACCGCAAGCTGCTGCTGGCCATCATCGAGAAGTTCGACGGTGGGCCTGTCGGCGTCGATAGCCTGGCTGCGGCGATTGGCGAAGAGCGCGGGACGATCGAAGACGTGCTGGAACCCTACCTCATCCAGCAGGGTTTCATGATGCGCACCGCGCGCGGTCGTATGGCAACGCGCCAGGCGTATCTGCACTTCGGTATCCCGGCGCCGGTCCGGCACCCATCGACCGAACCGGACATGTTCGGGTGAAGGGCGGAACGAAAGCGCACACCGGTGGTCGAAGCGCAGGTGAGTTTAGCTGGCCCGTGCGCGTGTATTACGAAGACACCGACCTCGGCGGCGTCGTCTATTACGCGAACTACCTGCGCTTCATGGAGCGGGCGCGCACCGAGTGGCTGCGGGCCGCGGGCGTGGACCAGACGCGGTTGCTGGCCGAGCACGGGCTCCTGTTTGTGATCGTCGGATGTGAGCTTGCTTACCTGCGCCCGGCGCGCTTCGACGACCTGCTGGATGTGAGCGTGGTGCCGACGGCCAAGGGCCGCAGCCGGTTCACCGTCGAGCAGGAAGTCCGTCGTGGCGCCGAGGTCTTGGTCACTGGGCGCGTGTCTGCAGCGTGCATCGACGCGGCGAGCTTCCGGCCGCGTGGTATGCCGGCATCGGTCCGTGAATTGCTTGAGAGGAGGGTGGATGTCGACTGATATGTCGTTAATTGCACTGGTGCTCGAAGCGAGCCTTCTGGTGCAGCTCGTGATGTTGCTGCTGCTCCTCGCGTCGGTCGCGTCATGGGCCGTGATTCTGCAGAAGCGCAAGTTGCTCGGCGATATCTCCTCTGCGACCGAGGCGTTCGAGGAGCGGTTCTGGTCCGGCACTGAGCTCTCGACGCTGTACCAGGAAATTACGGCGCGCGACGAAAAGAAACTCAGCGGCATCGAACGCATGTTCGAGGCCGGCTTCCGCGAGTTCGTGCGGCTGCGAAAACAGCGCGGCATACCGCCGGCCGACGTCGTGAAAGGTGCCGAGCGTGCGATGCACATCACCCAGGTCCGCGAAGTCGACAGGCTGGAGGAGCACTTGCCGTTCCTCGCGACCGTCGGCTCGACCAGCCCGTATGTCGGGCTGTTCGGCACGGTGTGGGGCATCATGAATTCATTCCGTGCACTTGGTAACGTGCAGCACGCGACGCTTGCGATGGTCGCGCCGGGTATCGCCGAGGCGCTAATCGCGACTGCGATGGGCCTGTTCGCAGCGATCCCCGCGGTCATTGCCTATAACCGGTACGCGAACCAGGTCGAGCGCCTCGAAACGCGCTGGGATACTTTCGCCGACGAGTTCTCGAGCATCCTGCAGCGCCACGCGCACGCGGAGGCCTGAGCGATGGCGCGAGCCGGCAAGCGGCGGATGATGAGCGACATCAACGTCGTTCCGTACATCGACGTCATGCTCGTGCTGCTCATCATTTTCATGATTACCGCGCCGCTGCTGACTCAAGGCGTCACGATTGACTTGCCGCAGGCCGAAGCCGAGCCGCTGCCGCCAGACCCGGACCGCACGCCGGTCGTGCTGACCGTGAACGCGGCCGGCGAGATGTTCCTCAACATCGCCGAGGACCCCGAGGCGCCGCTGGAGCGCGCGGTCATTGGCGCCACCGTGCGGGCGGTATTGCGTCACCGTCCCGGCACGCCGGTCGTCGTGCGCGGCGACCGCGCAGCGGAGTACCGCCACATCATCTCCGGCCTGGTGCTGTTGCAGGCCGCCGGCGTACCGAATGTTGGGCTCATGACCGAGCCGGCTGAAGAGCCGGCGCCGCGGCGCGGGAACTGAATGGGCGCGTTCATCCGCCAGTTCTGGCCGTACTTGCTGGGCGCCGCGATCCTACACGGCGCGCTGGTCGTGTTTCTCGTCATCAACCTCGACCGGGGCGTGCTGGTCATTGACGACGGCGGCCCGCCGGAAGCGATCGAAGCGACCGTCGTCGATGAGCAACTGGTCGAGCAGGAGTTGCAGCGGATCCAGGACGCCGAGGCCCGCCGGCTGCAGGAAATAGAAGAGGGCAGGCGCGCGGCTGAGCAGGCCGCCGCCCAACGCGCCGAGGAAGAGCAGCGCCTGCAGGCGCTGCAGCGGCAGCGCGCACAGGAGACGCAACAGGCAGCAGAACGCCAGCGGGTCGAACAGCAGCGCATCGAGCGCCTCGCGCGCGAGCGGGAGGCTGCAGAACAGGCGGCAGCGGAAGCGCAGCGCCGGCGGGAAGCCGAAGCAGCACGCCAGCGCGAGGAGGAGGCAGCGCGGCGGCGCGCGGAGGCGGAGCGCCAGGCCCGCGAAGAGCGGGAGCGCCGCGAGCTCGCCCAGAGACAGGTGTGGCTGAACGAGTACGCGGGCGCAATCCGCGCGTCAGTCGAGCGTAGCTGGATTCGGCCCGACAACTGGCCGGCCGGCGCCGAGTGCACGGTACGCGTCTCGCAGATTCCGGGTGGCGAAGTTGTCGAGGTGCGCATCACCCGGAGTTGCGGCAGCCCGACGCTGGACCGCTCGGTCGAAGATGCGGTGCTGCGCGCGTCGCCGCTGCCGCGCCCGCCGGACCCGTCGGTGTTCAGCCGCGAAATCGAATTCACATTCAGACCCGGAAACTGAGAGGTTCAAAGCTGTGATACGCATGAAGAAATGGATGACCGGCGCGCTGCTCGTCTTGCTGGCGGCGCCGCTGCACGCGCAGGTTTTGCGCATCGAAATCACACAGGGCGTCAGCGGCGCGCTACCGGTGGCCGTGGTGCCGTTTGCGTGGGACGGGGCGGGTGCGCAGCCAATCGACGCGAGCGCAGTGATCGCCGCGAACCTTCAGCGCAGCGGACGCTTCCGCCTGTTCCCCGAAGCGGACATGGTGGACCGGCCCACCGAGGCCGCGCGCGTCAACTTCCAGACCTGGCGCGCGTTCGGCGTCGACAACCTCGTAATCGGGCGAGTGCGGCAGACGAGCCCCGGCAATCACGCGCTGCAATTCCAGCTCTTCGACGTGTTGCGCGGGCAGCAACTGCTTGGCTACTCGATCCCGACCAGCGCGACGAACCTGCGCCGCGCCGCACACATCGCGTCGGATATGATTTACGAGCAGCTCACCGGTGAGCGCGGTGCATTTGCGACGCGCATCGCGTTCATCAACGCGACGCGCACCGCTGAGGTGTCGAGCTACGTACTGTTCGTCGCCGACGCCGACGGCGAGAACCAGCAGGTGGTCGTGCGTTCGCCCGAGCCGTTGATGTCGCCGGCGTGGTCGCCGGACGGACGGCGACTCGCGTACGTGTCGTTCGAGAACCGCAGGCCTGAGGTGTTCGTGCAGGAGCTGGCGACGGGGACGCGCGAGCGCGTGTCGGCGCTTGGAGAGGGTGTGAACGGCGCGCCGGCGTGGTCCGCAGACGGGCGCCGGCTCGCGCTGGCGCTGAACGAGGGCGCGCGCGTGAACATCTACGTGCTCGATATGGAAACGCGCCGCCATACGCGCGTGACCAATGGTTCAGCGATTGACACCGAGCCGGTGTTCTCGGCCGATGGCCGCTTTATCTACTTCACCTCCGACCGTGGTGGGCAGCCGCAAATCTACCGCGCGGCTGTGGACGGCGACAGCCGTGCGCAGCGCGTCACTTTCGAGGGTAACTACAACGCGCGTCCGGCGCTGTCGCCGGACGGACGGTTGCTTGCCGTCGTGAACGGGAATGACCGGCGCTTCCGAATCGGGCTCTACGACCTCGAGACGGGTGCGTTCCGGCTGCTCTCGGACGGCCGTTTCGACGAATCCCCGAGCTTCGCCCCCAATGGAAGGCTCGTCATCTACGCGACCGAGGACCGTGGCACGGGCGTATTGGCGACCGTGTCGGTCGATGGACGCGTCCGCCAGCGCCTCGGCCTCGCGCAGGGGGATGTGCGCGAGCCGGCGTGGTCGCCATACACGGACGCGACGCGGTGAGTTAGAATCAGCACATATTTCCTACCCACTACTGGAGACCGCCCCGATGTTCACAATCCGCAGTTTTTTGATCGTCGCGCTGTCCGCGGCAGTTCTGGCTGGTTGCCAGACGCGCCCGGCGGTCGATGAAGACGAAGCCGCACGGCGCGAAGCAGAACGTGCAGCCGCCATGCAGGCAGAAGCAGACCGCCAGCGTGCCGAAGCCGAGCGTATCCGCGAGCAGGAAGCGATGCGCGCCGACCCGCTCAACGACCCGACCAGCATTCTGGCTCAGCGCATCGTCTACTTTGATTTTGACCGTAGCGAAGTGAAGCCGGAGTTCATGGCCGTCGTGCAGGCGCACGCGCAATACCTGAGCCGCAACCCGAACGCGCGCGTCACGCTTGAAGGCCACACCGACGAACGCGGTTCACGCGAGTACAACGTCGCGCTCGGCAATCGCCGCGCACAGGCGGTGCGTCGCATGTTGATGTTCCACGGCGTCGCCGACCGTCAGGTCGAGACCGTGTCGTACGGCGAAGAGAAGCCGGCCGCTCGTGGTCAGAACGAAGACGCCTGGGCACGTAACCGGCGCGTCGAAATCCTCTACGCGCGGTGATGCTTCGCGTTATACCGATGTTGGTGCTGGGCGCCGCGCTCGCCGGTTGTGCGAGCGGGGCGCCCGGCCGTTCATCCAGCACGGGGCCCACGCAGGCGGAACGCATTGCTGACCTCGAGCGGCGGGTTCAGCTGCTCGACAACCGTGTTGAGAGCGGGCAGATGCTCGAACTGCTGCAGCGCGTCGATACGATGCAGGCCGAACTGCGTGAGTTGCGCGGTGAGGTAGAGCGCCTCGGCCACGATGGCGAGTCGCTGGCCAGACGGCAGCGTGACCTGTACCTCGACCTCGACCGCAGGCTCCAGACGCTCGAGACGGGTGGAAGCCCGGCTGGAGGGGGCGCGGCTGCGACGCAGTTGCCGATGATTCCGGAAGCGGCAGCAGCGACTCCACGCATCGCAGCGGCCACGCCCGGCGATGAGGCCGCGCAACGCAGCCAGTACGATGCTGCATACCGCCTGCTGCTCGAAGGGCGCTACCCGGCCGCAATCGAAGCATTCCAGCGGTACCTCGACGCGTACCCTGCGGGACGCTTCGCCGACAACGCGCAGTACTGGCTCGGTGAGGCGTTCTATGTCAGCCGTGACTTCCCGACCGCCCTCGCCGAGTTCAACAAGGTAATCGAGCGCTTCCCGCAGTCGACAAAGACGCCGGACGCGATGCTGAAGGTCGGGTACACGCAATACGAGCTGCGGCAGTGGGATGCGGCACGTGAAGTGCTCGCGGCGGTCGCGCAACGCGCGCCCGGCACGACAGCGGCGCGTCTCGCGCAGGACCGGTTGGACCGCATGCGGCAGGAGGGCCGCTGAGTACAACCGCATTGCGGATAACCGAGATCTTCCACTCGCTGCAGGGCGAGGCGGATGCGGTCGGCTGGCCCACGGTGTTCGTCCGCCTGACCGGATGCCCGTTACGCTGCAACTACTGCGATACGGCTTACGCATTCCACGGCGGCCGCAAGGTCGAGCAGGACCAGGTCGTCGCGGACATCGCCGCGCTCGGCACACACCATGTCTGCGTCACCGGTGGCGAACCGCTCGCACAACCCGCGTGCCTGCCGCTGCTTTCCACGTTGTGCGACGCCGGACACGCGGTATCGCTCGAAACCAGTGGCGCGCTCAACATCGCACCCGTTGACCCCCGTGTCACCATCGTGATGGACCTTAAGACCCCTGCGTCGGGTGAGCACGAACGCAACCGTTGGGAAAACATCGAGCACCTGAAGCCAAGCGACCAGCTGAAATTTGTGGTCTGCAGCCGCGCTGACTACGAGTGGGCCCGTGACGCAGTCACCAGTCGCGCGCTCGCCGACCGCTGTCAGGTGCTGTTCTCACCGGCCTGGGGCGAGCTCGAGCCTGCGGAGCTGGCGGCTTGGATTCTGGCGGACCGGCTGCCGGTGCGCTTCCAACTGCAGCTCCACAAGGTGTTGTGGGGCAACGAGCCCGGCCGATGAGCGGCGCGCCAGCGGTGGTGCTGCTGTCCGGCGGGCTGGATTCGGCCACCGTGCTCGCGCTCGCCACCGAGCAGGGGTATGCGTGCCACGCGCTGAGCTTCGATTACGGGCAACGCCACGACGCGGAGCTTGTGGCTGCGAAGCGGGTTGCTTCCACCGTTGGGGCGGCCTCGCACCGGGTGATGCGGATCGATATCGGTGCGTTCGGTGGTTCAGCACTCACCGATGCAGCAATCGCGGTGCCGGACGACGGCGGCGACGGAATCCCGGTTACCTACGTACCGGCGCGCAACACGGTGTTTCTGTCATGTGCGCTCGGGCTTGCGGAGACGCTCAAAGCCCGCGAGCTATTCATCGGCGTGAACGCGGTGGATTACTCGGGCTACCCGGATTGCCGGCCGGCATTCATCGCGGCGTTCGAAGCGCTCGCCAACCTCGCGACGCGCGCAGGCGTGGAAGGCCACCCGTTTCACATCAACGCGCCGCTAATCGCGATGACGAAGGCGCAGATCATCGAAACCGGTATGCGCCTTGGCGTCGATTACTCAATCACGACTTCCTGCTATCGCGCGGATGGGGAAGGGCGGGCATGCGGGCACTGCGACGCTTGCCGCTTTCGCAAGCAGGGATTCGCCGCGGCAGGTATCGCCGATCCCACCCGCTATGTGGGAGCGAATCTGTGATTGTGGGAGCGAATCTGTGATTGTGGGAGCGAATCTGTGATTGTGGGAGCGAATCTGTGATTGTGGGAGCGAATCTGTGATTGTGGGAGCGAATCTGTGATTCGCGATTCCTTTGGCCTAGGACTTGCTCGCCGCGCCCGCCGCACCGCTCGCTCCTATGGGTTCACCGGCTTTTACAGAGCCGGCTGAAACCCATAAGTCGCTTCGCGCTTGCGCCGGGACGCGGCTTGGAATGTAGGAGCGGTGCTCCGCACCGCGATGGCAGAGGTCTCAAGTGGCACCTCGCCCGCCGCACCGGTCGATAAGTCGCTTCGCGCTTGCGCCGGGACGCGGCTCGCAATGTAGGAGCGGCCCTCTGGCCTGTGGGAGCGAATCTGTGATTGTGGGAGCGAATCTGTGATTCGCGATTCATTTGGCCTAGGACTTGCGCGCCGCCGGCAGGCGTCGCCGACATGAAGATGTGGGCCGTGTAGGATTCGAACCTACGACCAACTGGTTAAAAGCCAGCTGCTCTACCAACTGAGCTAACGGCCCGTACGCGGTGATTTCGCGCGTGAATGATACCGGAATGTCGGTACTGACGCGATATACTCAGCCTTTTAAACCAATGGGGTCTTTCGATGTCCGTACTTCGCATTGCAGCTGCCGCGCTGGCGTTCACGTTCGCCGCGCCGGTCACTTCAGCGCCACTCGAATACTATCTGCCGGAAGGCGTTTCGTACGACGCGTCGATACCAGAGCCGGCCGCCGTCATCGGCCACGAAGTGGGTGAGTGGCACATCACCCACGACCGGCTCGTGCATTACATGCGCACGCTCGCGGAGCACTCGGACCGGGTGCAATGGCATGAAACCGGCCGCACGCACGAGGGGCGGCCGTTGTTGCTGCTGGCGATCAGCTCGCCTGCGAACCTCGCGCGCCTCGAAGAGATCCGCAACCGGCACCTCGCGCTGAGTGACCCGCGCCGCGCGGGCCCGGATGTGACCGACATGCCCGCCGTCGCGTGGCTTGGTTACAGCGTGCACGGCAACGAACCTTCCGGCTCGAATGCCGCGCCGGTCGTCGCTTATCACCTTGCCGCCGCGCAGGACGAGTGGACTCGCCAGTTGCTGGACCGGACCGTGATCCTGTTCGACCCGAGCTTCAACCCAGACGGCCTGCAGCGCTTCTCCACCTGGGCGAACATGCACCGCGGCCATACGCCGTCGGGCGATCCGCAGAGCCGTGAGCACAACGAAGGCTGGCCGTCGGGTCGCACCAACCACTACGGGTTCGACCTGAATCGCGACTGGCTGTTGCTGGTGCACCCGGAGTCACGCGCCCGTATCACCGAATTCCAGCGGTGGCGCCCCAACCTGCTGACCGACCACCATGAAATGGGTAGCAGCGCGACCTACTTCTTCCAGCCCGGCGTCCAGACGCGCCAAAACCCGTTGTTACCGCAGAGGACTTTCGACCTGCACCTCGAGATCGCCCGCTACCACGCTGACGCACTCGACGAGGTCGGCGTTCCGTACTACACGCGAGAGGGCTTCGACGACTTCTACCTCGGTAAGGGCTCGACCTATCCTGACCTGCAGGGTTCGATCGGCATCCTGTTCGAGCAGGCGAGTTCGCGCGGCCACCTGCAGGAAACCCCGCACGGAGAGCTTAGCTTCCCGCTCACGATCCGCAACCAGGTGCTCACCTCGTTCTCGTCGCTGCGCGCCGTGCTCGACAAGCGGGTTGAATTGCTGCGCTGGCAGCGAGAGTTCTACGAAACCGCGTACGCCGCAGGTCGACGCGATGCGACGCGCGGGTGGGTGTTCGGCGACGACGGCGATCCGGCGCGTGGGCGCCAGCTTGTAGAAGTGTTGCTTGCACACGGCGTGGAAGTGCACCCGCTCGCCCGGGGCGTAACCATCGACGGCCACGAATACGCGCCGGGCGCCGCGTGGGTCGTACCCACCGGGCAGCCACAGTACCTGCTCGCGCGCGGCATTTTTGAGCGCCGCACTGAGTTCGTCGAGAACACCTTTTACGATGTGTCGAGCTGGACGCTGCCCCTTGCGTTCGGGTTGCCGCATGCTGAGTTGCGTCGGCAGTTCGGCGACCGCCTGCTCGGCGACCGACTGGCCACAGCGCCGCAGCGCGCCGCCTCGGCACCAGTCCCGGAGCAGGCGGTTGCTTACGCATTTGAGTGGAGCGGGTACTTTGCACCGCGCGCGCTACACAGGTTGTTGGCTGAAGGCGTGCGCGCACGAGCCAGCACCGAAGCGCTGACTTTGGAAACGGCCGACGGTCCGCGCGCGATGGCGCGTGGCACGATTGTCATCCCGACCGGGATCCAGGACGAGGTCACGCCCGCCCGGCTACGCGAGTTACTGGCAGTTGCCACGGAACGCGATGACATCATCGTGCACGCAATACGTACCGGTTTGTCGGTTGACGGCATCGATGTCGGCAGTCCGAGCCTCAAGCCACTGGAATTGCCGCGCGTGGCTCTGGTCGTTGGACCCGGCGTCAACATAGGCGAAGCCGGGGAGACCTGGCACCTGCTCGACAACCGCTTCGAGATGCCGGTCACGCTGCTCGAAATCACGACGCTGCAGCGCATGGACCTCGGCCGGTACACGCACCTCGTGCTGCCGAACGGCAACTATGACGCGATGCCGCCCGTAGCGGCGACGAAAATACGGGATTGGGTACGAGCCGGAGGCATCCTTGTCGCAACGAAAGGCGGTGCTCGCTGGGCGGTTAATCAGGAACTCGCATCGGTCGAGTTTCAAGCCGGGCCGGCGGATATCGAACAACCGGAGCGACGGGATTACGCGGATGCGCGTGGCGTTGCGGTGCTGCAGCTGCTGCGCGGTGCAATCTTTGAGACTGACCTCGACACCACCCACCCGCTGGGTTGGGGAATTCCGCGCCGCTCGCTGCCGGTGTTCCGCGATTCTTCGACTTACATGAAGTTGCCGTCGAACCCGTATGTGACACCGGTGCGCTACACCGCAGAGCCGCTCTTGTCCGGGTATGTATCACCGGAGAACCTTCGCACGCTGGCGGGTACTGCAGCGGTTGTCGCGATGCGGAGCGGTGCGGGCGCTGTTGTGCTGAGCGCCGACAACCTCAACTTCCGCGGCTATTGGTATGGAACGAATCGCGTGTTCATGAACGCGATATTTTTTGGGAGTTTAATTGAGGCCACACCGATTCCAGATTAATCGCGGTGCGGAGCACCGCTCCCACATTAAATGCGGGGGCGGAGCCACCGCTCCTAGCGCGGGATCGGTGGGCGGGGGCGGGGGATTGGCTGGTCCAGGCGGGCGCGCCGGCCGAGGGGCAGAAATTCCCCGAGCTGTTCGAGTCGCGCTTCCGCGCGCTTGCGCTGCTGTTCGTTGATCCCCGGCATAGACAGCGCGAGCTGCAGTTGGTCGATCGCGGGCAGCAGTTGACCGCCCAGCACATGCACCTCAGACATGAAATAGTGTGCGTCCGCCAGCTCGCCAGCTGCGCCGGAACTCATCGCGAGCAAGCGGTAATACTGCGGGGTCGGCTCGACGACCGGCAAGATTGCAATCAGGTGGCTTAGCGCCTCCCGTCCGCGCCCGGCGTACAACAACGCCTGCGCGTAAGCTTGCGTGACCGCCGGGCTGCGCGGAAACAAGCGCATCGCGCGCTCGTAGCGCTCCAGGGCGCGGTCTGTAGCGCCCGACCTGTAGTCGGCTTCCGCCAGCGCGGTGTGGTAATACACCACGTCATCGGCGGCGGCGTGCAGTTCCGAGAGTATCTCCTTCGCCTCGTCGGGCTTGCCTGTTTCGATCAGCGTCAGTGCCAGCCCATACCGCAGCGCTTCGCGGTCGTTGGCGGGCGCGGAGCTCAGTGTCTCGCGAAAATGTGCTTCGCCGTCGTGTGGGCGCATCGCGAGCGCCCGCGCCCGCGCGCGCATCAGCCGGTATGCGCGCGTATCGTCGCGCGAGACCGGGTCGTAGGCCCTGGCCCGGTCGCGAGCCTCCGTGATGCGGGCCGCGTTCACCGGGTGGGTGCGCAGAAAGTCCGGCAAGGTCGTCCCGCTCAGGCGCGCGCGCCGCTCCAGTTGCTCGAACATCGTCGCCATGCCTAACGGGTCGAAACCCGCGTCTGCCAGCATGCCGATACCGACACGATCGGCTTCGTGCTCATGCGTACGCGTGAAGTTGATGCGGTTCTGCATCTGCGCGGCCGAGCCGACGGCGACACCTGCTTCGATAAGTTCACTTTGTCCGGTGGACACACCGATTAGGATTGCCGCAAGCATCGCGGCTCCGGTAGCAAGGTTCATGCGGCTCGCCTGCTCGATCTGGCGGGCGATGTGCCGCTGCGTAACGTGCGCAATTTCGTGCGCGACGACGCTGGCGAGCTCGCTCTCGTTCTGCGTCATCATCAAAAGGCCGGCGTTGATGCCAATGTAGCCGCCCGGCAATGCGAATGCGTTCACTTCGGCGCTGTCGACCAGGAAGAAGCGGAATGTCTGCCCGGGGACCGAGCTGTGCGAGCCAATGCGCTGCCCGAGCGACTGCAGGTACTCGGTGGTTTCTGGGTCCTCGAGGATGTGTCCCGCCGCGCGCAGGCTGCGCACGATCTGGCGGCCAATCGCCGTTTCGGTGTCCGACGAGAACGCGACAGACGCGGAGTCGCCCATCGCCGGGAGCGTAGGGGATGCGTGGGCGCCGGCGCCAATGGTGAAGGTGAGCGCGGCGGCCGCCATGGTGACGAATATTCTCGGCATGTTCGCTCGGACAGCGGGGCAGTAGCTTCGTTCCCGATTATACCCGGCTGGTATACTCGTCCGCAGAAACGGGGGCGTATCCATGGAAATCGTCCGGGAGTGGTACCGGCGCTACTTCACGAACCCGCAGGTCGTCATTCTGGGCCTGCTGCTACTCATCGGGTTCGCACTGGTCATTGTGTTCAGCGACATTCTGGCGCCGCTGTTCGTCGCGCTGGTGCTCGCGTATCTGCTTGAGGGGGTGGTGCGTCGGCTCTGTTGGGTGGGCTTGCCGCGCCTGCCGGCGGTGCTGCTCGTCTTCACGCTGTTCATGCTGCTGTTCGCTACCGTGCTGGTCATCCTGCTGCCGAAACTGTCGCGCCAGGTCACCGCGCTGTTCCAGGAACTGCCGTCGATGATCATCCAGGCGGAAGCATTGTTACTCGGCCTCCCGGAGCGCTACCCGAACCTGTTCAGCGAGCCGCAGGTGCTGCAGTGGGTGGACCAGATTCGCGACGAGGTCACGCGGTACGGCCAGGAGATCGTGCAGCGCACGGTTGCGTCCGTGGTCGGCATCATCACGGTGGTGGTCTACATCATCCTGGTGCCGATCCTCGTTTTGTTCCTGATGAAGGATAAGGACCGCATCGTTTCCTGGACGCGCGCACACCTCCCGCGCGACCGCGCGCTTGCCCACCAGGTCTGGACGGACGTCGACCGCCAGATCGGGAACTACATCCGTGGCAAGTTCTGGGAGATCCTGATCATCTTCGGGATTTGTTACGCGACCTTTTCGTGGTTCGGCCTCAATTTCGCCGTGCTGCTGAGCCTGCTGGTCGGCCTGTCGGTAATCATCCCGTGGGTCGGCGCCGTAATCGTCACGATTCCGATTGCCATCATTGCGTACTTCCAGTGGGGCTTCGGGCCCGAGTGGACCTACCTGATGATTGCGTATTTCGTAATTCAGGCAATCGACGCGAACATCGTCGTGCCATTGCTGTTCTCCGAAGTCGTCGACCTGCACCCGGTTGCGATTATTGCCGCAGTACTGTTTTTCGGTGGTATCTGGGGCTTGTGGGGCGTGTTCTTTGCGATTCCGCTTGCGACCCTCGTGCAGGCGGTGCTGAAGGCGTGGCCGAGGCACGAGGCAGTGCCGGTACTGAACGAAACCCAGTAATTAAAGGACGTCGTTGGCGTGGTCGGCGAGGCGGGAGCGTTCGCCGCGCAGCAGCGTCACGTGGCCGGAGTGCGCCCAATTCTTGAAACGGTCTACGACATAGGTCAGGCCGGAGGTCGTCTCGGTCAGGTACGGCGTGTCGATCTGCGCGATGTTGCCGAGGCAGATTACCTTGGTACCCGGGCCGGCGCGCGTGATGAGCGTCTTCATCTGCTTTGCGGTCAGGTTCTGAGCTTCGTCGATGATGATGTACTTGTTCAGGAAGGTGCGCCCGCGCATGAAGTTCAGCGACCGGATTTTGATGCGGTTGCGCAGCAGGTCGTTCGTCGCGGCCCGGCCCCAGTCGCCGCCTTCCTCTGATTTTGTCAGCACTTCGAGGTTGTCCATCAGCGCGCCCATCCACGGCGTCATCTTCTCTTCCTCAGTGCCGGGGAGGAAGCCGATGTCCTCGCCGACGGGCACCGTGACGCGCGTCATGATGATCTCGCGGTAGCGGTTCTCCTCGAGCGTCTGCGCCAGTCCCGCCGCAAGGGTCAGCAAGGTCTTGCCACTGCCGGCCTGGCCGACGAGTGTGACGAAGTCCACATCCGGATCCATTAGCAGGTTCAGCGCAAAGTTCTGTTCACGATTGCGGGCGTTGATTCCCCACACCGTATGACGCGGGTTGCGAAAGTCGTTGACGAGCTCGATGACGGCGGTGTCTCCGTCGACGCGGTGCACGCTCGCCTCTACGCCATCCTCGGCATCTGACCACAGGCACTGGTTCGCATACCAGGTTGAAATCGACGGCCCGGTGACGCGGTAGAAAGTGCGCCCGTCCTCCTGCCAGGACTCCATGTCCTTCGAATGGTGTTCCCAAAAGTCGGCAGCCAGCTGCGAAGTTCCGGCGTACAGCAGGTTGACGTCGTCGAGCACCTTGTCGTTGTAGTAATCCTCGGCATGGATGCCGAGTATCGACGCCTTGATACGGAGGTTGATGTCCTTTGACACCAGCGTGACCGTACGGTCGGGGTGCTCTTTCTGGAGTGCGATCGCGGTGCCGAGAATCGAATTGTCCGGCTTGTTGCCCGGAAGCGTGTCCGGCAGCAATACCGGCAGCGGACGCGTCTGAAAGAACAGGCGTCCGGAGCGCGCAGCATCCGCGCCGACGCCGGAGTGACCGCTCGGGAGCTCGAGCCCGGAGTCAATCTGCTCTTTCGTCGCCGTTTTCATCAGGTCGTCCAGGAAGCGGCTGACCTGGCGGACGTTGCGCGCGACCTCGGATACGCCTTTCTTCCCGGCGTCGAGTTCTTCGAGCACCACCATCGGCAGGAAAACGTCGTGCTCGTCGAAGCGGAAGATTGCCGTTGGGTCGTGCATCAGCACGTTCGTGTCGATGACGAAGACGCGCCGCCCGGGTATCGTCTTGCGTGCGTTCAAAGCGCCTTCACCGCGTCAAGCACCTCGGCGGCGTGGCCGTCCACTTTCACCTTGCGCCACTCGCGGCGCAGCATGCCTTTTTCGTCGATCAGGAAGGTGCTGCGCTCGATGCCGAGCACCTTCTTCCCGTACATATTTTTCTCCCGGATCACATCGAATGCCCGGCATGCGCTTTCGTCCGCATCCGAGAGCAACTCGAACGGGAAGCTCTGCTTCGCCTTGAAGTTATCGTGCGACTTCACCGAATCGCGCGAGACGCCGAACACGACGGTGTTGGCACGGCGGAATTTCGCATGCAGGTCCCGGAAGTCCTGCCCCTCGCGCGTGCAGCCAGGGGTCGAGTCTTTCGGGTAGAAGTAGAGGACCACGCGCTTGCCGGCGAGGTCGGAGAGTTTCACAGTGCCGCCGCCGGTCGCGGCCAGCTCGAAGCCCGGCGCCTTGGTCGCTTTCATCCCTTGATCGGTTCCAGTACGGCGTCCAGGTTGAGTTCGTCACAAAGCATCAGGAAATCCTCCCGCAGCGTCGCGATGTGGATGGTGGAGGGGATGGCAACCGACATGCGGAGCGAGACCATGGATGCGCCTGTCTGCTGTGCGGTATAGCTGCTGGTCGACAGGTCGGTGATATGGACTCCGCGCTGGGTCAGGAATTTGACGACGCGGTACACGATGCCTGGCTGGTCCATGCTGACCAGGTCTATCGCGTAAGGAAGCATGTCGTCGCGCGTTTCCGGCTGGACGGCGGGGCGGGCTTGTACCGCGATGCCGAGCTCGGCTGCGGTCGCGTCGAGCGACTGCTCGAGGCGCGCAATCGTGCGCCAGTTGCCAGCGACCAGCAACTGGATGCCGAGTTCGCTGCCGAGCCGGGTGACGCGGCTTTCGACGATGTTGCAGCCGCTTTCGAGTACTGCGCTGGAGAAATCCTGAACCAGCGCAGGGCCGTCCGGACCGAGGGCGGAGAGCGCCAGGAACTTGTTCATTCAGTCGTGCTGATGCCGGCGTCCAAGTTGGCTCCAGTTTACGCGGGTGCAAACCGTTATACTAGGCCGTATGTTCCGCGGCAGCATGGTAGCGCTCGTCACGCCGATGAGCGAAGACGGTTCGGTCGATTTCGACGCGGTCGAACGCCTGGTCGAGTTCCATGCCGACAACGGCACCGACGCACTCGTCGTCGCGGGCACCACCGGTGAATCAGCAACGCTGACCGAGCTGGAGTACATCGAGCTCGTGCGCCGCGTCGTAGCCTGCACGCGCGAGCGGATGCCGGTCATCGCCGGCAGCGGGACCGCGGCGACCTCGCGCACAATCGCGTTGACGCGTCACGCGATGGAGGCCGGGGCCGACGCCTGCCTGCTCGTCACCCCGTACTACAACAAGCCGGGTCAGGAAGGGCTTTACCGCCATTACCGGGCGGTCGCCGATGCGGTGCCAATCCCGCAGATCCTGTACAACGTTCCCGGCCGCACCGCGTGCGACCTGTTGCCGGAGACGGTCGCGCGCCTTGCGGAACTTCCGAACGTGATCGGCATCAAGGAAGCAACGGGTTCGATTGAGCGCGCGCGGCAGGTGCGCGAGCTGGTCGGCGACCGGCTCGACCTGTACAGCGGCGACGACCCGACCGCGCGCGAACTGATGCTGGACGGCGCGCACGGCGTAATCTCGGTAACGGCGAACGTCGCACCCAAGCTGATGCAGGAAATGTGCGCGGCCGCGCTGGCTGGGGATGCCGCGGCAGCGGCCGCAGTCGACGCGCGCTTAGCCGCGCTGCATAAGGGGATGTTCGTCGAATCGAATCCGATTCCGGCGAAGTGGGCGCTGCACGCGATGGGGCTGATTGGACCGACGCTGCGGCTGCCCCTGACCGAACTCGAGAGCGGCAACCGTGCAACGGTCGCCGACGCGCTGGCGCAGGCCGGCATTCAGTTACAGAACGGAGCATGAGATGAAGAATATTGTTTTGGTTGGCGCGTTGGCCGGTGTGTTGCTGCTGGGTGGATGCGCATCCGGGCCGCGCTCGTGCCCGGAACCAGGCGATTACGCCGCTGCCAGCCCCGCCAATCCTTACACCGTGCCGGAAGGCATGGAACGCCCATCGCCGGCTGGCCGCCTTGCGATTCCGCAAGGCCACGGCACCGTGCCAGCGGGGCTGCAGGGCAACCGCTACCAGGCCGCGGATGGCAGCGTCCTTTGTCTGGAGCAGCCGCCGCCGATGCGTCGCGACCTGTTACGGGCGCAGTAACCGAATAGGCGGCGACCCCCACCCGCCGCACCCCGGCACACGTCGGGAACCGTTACCGCTGCTTCCTTCCGGATCTGACGGAGTTCGCGGACCGTCGTTGCGGGGGGACCGATGGGGATCGCCATAGACAGGCCCCGCATTGTACCAGCGCCCCCCGCGCGGAGTACCCTAAGGGCGGGCCAACGGCTGGAAAGGCGAAGCGGATTGCCATGGTTGAGAGGACACCATCGCACGCAGGATTTCTCGCCGAGCTTCGGCGGCGCAAGGTGTTGCGTGTCCTCGGTTTCTACACGATAGGCGTATGGCTGGCCATCTCCATTGGCGACATCGCGCTCGGTGCCCTCGGCGGGCCGGATTGGCTGCTGATGGCGATGATAGTCGCCGCAATCGTGAGCTTCCCCGTGGTTGCCGCCCTCGCATGGGTCTTCGACCTCACGCCTGACGGGATTGTGCGGACCGGCCCGCGCCAGTCCGGTGAGTCATACGAGGACTTCGGCGCAGCATTAGCCGACCAGCCGCGCCTCTGGATTGATATCGCGATCATCGGGGTGCTCCTTGCGCTCATCGCGTTCCTGCTTGCGAAACCTGACCCGAAACCTGCTGGCGGTGATGCTTCTATTGCCGTGCTTCCGTTCCTCGACCTCAGTGAACACCGCGACGGCAAATACTTCAGCGACGGCATCGCCGAGGAATTGCTGGACAACCTCGCGCGCATACCGGGCCTGCGCGTCGCCGCACGGACTTCCTCGTTCGCGGACATGTCGCACCTCGACATCCCTGAGATCGGCGAGCGGCTCGGCGTCGCGACGGTGCTCGAAGGCAGCGTGCGGCGCGATGGGCAGCGCGTGCGCATCACTGCGCAGTTGATCGACGTCGCGACCGGGTTCCACCTCTGGTCCCAGAGTTACGACGGGACGCTCGGCGATATTTTCGTCGTGCAGAACGACATCGCCCGGTCGATCGCGGGCTCGATGCGTATCCGCCTGTTGCCGGGCGATGATGCGCTCATCGTCGAGCCGGCGACCGACGACATGGATGCATACGACCTGTACCTGAGGGGCCGGGCCGCGTTGCGCAGTGCGGCCGCCGAAGATGACGTCAATGAAGCGATTGCTCGGTTCCGTGATGCGCTGCGGCTGGACCCCAGGTTTGCACTCGCCGATGCGGGCCTCTGTTCGGCGTATTGGAGCCGGTACCAGTTGACGCGGGAGGCGGGCCTCGTTGACCGCGCGCTCGACGCCTGCCGCGCGGCGCGCCTGCGCGATGATACGCTGCCGGAAGTGCATGTCGCACTCGGTGGACTGTACGAAGGTCTTCGCCGCTATAACCTCGCGCACGAAGCATTCGATCAGGCGCTCACGCTCGAGCCGGGTAACACCGACGCGTTGCGCGGTGTCGGCGTCGTGCAGATGCGAGCTGGAGACTTGGAAGCCAGTGAGCAGACGCTGCGTCGTGTCGTCGCGCTCGACCCGAACTATTGGCGCAGTTACTCGGCGTTGGGCGGACTGCTGTACGGCTTAGGGCGGCTGGACGAGGCCGAACAGGTGTTCCGGCGCGGCACCGTCGCAGACCCGAGCAGCGCCGCGCTCTGGAGCAACCTTGGCGGCGTGTTGGTATCGCGGGGCCGGCGCGAGGCGGCGGCTGACGCGTTCACCGCATCAATCGCAGTGGTGCCCACCGTCAGCGCTTACGCGAACGCGGGCACGAACTACTTCTTCATGGGGCGGTTTCAGGAGGCGCGCGAGATGTACGAGCACGCGGCCGAGATCGCGCCGAATGACTACCGCTGGCATTCATTCATCGCGGATGCGTGCCGCCAGCTTCCAAACGGCACGGAATGCGAAGTGCGCCGCCTTCGCAGGGCGGTTACGGCAGCCGAAGAGCAGCTCGGCATCACGCCGGGCGATTCAGAACTGCGCGCGAGGCTTGCATGGATGCACCACCGGCTCGGCGACCGTGCTGCCGCCCACCGCTATATTGAGTCCGCGCTTGAAGGCGGCGGTGACGACGCGGAGGTATTGCGCAACGCCGCACTGGTCGCGCTGGCCGACGGCGAAGTGGAAAGCGCGCTCGATTTTCTGGAGCAAGCACGAGAGCGAGGATATTCGGCGTACCAGATGCAGATGCATCCTGAATTTTCGAGCGTGCAAGCGCACCCGCGCTTCCGCGCACTATTGGAAGGGGAGGAGGGCATATGAACGGAAGAATGTGGTTGGTATTAGGCTGTGTTGCCGTGCTGTGCGGGTGCGCGGGCGTGCCGCGCTCGGCCTTACCGGTATCGGACGTGACCGGGCAGCAATGCCGTGGGTTCGGCGTCGACATCGTCGTTCCCGATGCGAATACGCCGCAGCCGGAATTACGGGCGTATGGTCAGGTACACATCACGCAGGGTTGTCGTCCCAGCTTTGAGGCGCTACCGGAGTCGGGTGCGGCCCGCGGCCACCTATGGATAGTTTTCGGCGACCTTACTGCGACGCAGTGTGACGCGGCGGCGACGCCGTTCAGGGACGGGCAAGGCAATTCCGTATGCAGGTTCAGAATCACGACCGCTGCGAGCTTGCGTTCAAAGCCGCACCGCGACGGCGTGTGCACCACGGCGCCTGGGTGCCATTACTGGGTTGTGCACGAGGTTCCGAACGGTAAGAGCCCATACCCGCCGCTCGACCCGCACATCATCATTATCATGTAGCGGCGAGCGCCCGTCGTCGCGGCGGGGCTGAAGGCGTGGTAATCTTCGCGGCTCCCGGAGAGGTGGCCGAGCGGTCGAAGGCGCACGCCTGGAAAGTGTGTATACGGTAACCCCGTATCGAGGGTTCGAATCCCTCCCTCTCCGCCAGTATAATTGGGCCCAATGAGCTATCACGTCCTCGCCCGCAAGTGGCGCCCCCGAACTTTCGCGACGATGGTCGGCCAGCAGCACGTCCTGCGCGCGCTGGTGAACGCCCTCGACAACGACCGTCTGCACCACGCGTTCCTGTTCACCGGGACCCGGGGTGTTGGCAAGACGACGATCGCCCGCATTCTCGCGAAGTCGCTGAACTGCGAGACCGGCGTCACCTCGACGCCGTGCGGTACCTGCTCGGCGTGCCAGGAAATCGACGAGGGGCGCTTCGTCGACCTGATTGAAGTTGACGCTGCGTCCCGCACGAAGGTCGATGACACCCGGGAGCTCCTCGACAACGTCCAGTACGCGCCGACGCGTGGCCGCTACAAGGTGTACCTGATAGACGAGGTGCACATGCTCTCCGGGCATTCGTTCAATGCGTTGTTGAAGACCCTCGAAGAGCCGCCGCCGCATGTGAAGTTCCTGCTGGCGACGACCGACCCACAGAAGCTCCCGCTTACCGTGCTGTCGCGCTGCCTGCAGTTCAATCTGAAGCGCCTGCCGCCTGACCTGATTGCTGGCCACCTTGCGTTCGTACTCGGTGAGGAAGGCGTGCCGTTCGAGCAGGAAGCACTGAAGCTGATTGCGCACGGCGCTGATGGCTCGATGCGCGACGGGCTGTCGCTGCTTGACCAGGCAATCGCCTTCGGCGCCGGTAAGGTCAACGAGGCCGAGACGCGCGAGATGCTCGGCTCGATCGACCGCGGACGCCTGCTGGCGCTCGCCGGCAAGCTGGCGGTCGGCGACGCGCCCGGCGCAATCGCGGAGCTGGGCGCGCTGCTCGACCAAGCTGCGGACCCCGAGCAAGTGCTCGACGACCTCGCAAGCCTGCTTCAGCGCGTCGCGCTGCTGCAGGTCGTGCCCGACGCTGCGGGTGACGATGACGCGCCACTCATGGAGCTCGCGCAGCGCTTCACGCCGGAGTACGCGCAGCTGTGCTATCAGTTTGCGTTGCACGGCCGCCGCGACCTGCCGTTGGCACCGGAACCGCGTGCGGGCCTCGAAATGGTTCTGTTGCGGATGCTCGCGTTCCGGGTTGAGGACGGGCAGGGCGCCGATTCTAAACAGCCGGTCCCAAAACAGAAAGCAGCGCCGGCGGCCCGCGCCGCTGCGACGAAAGAGGCAGCGCCGGTCGCGGACGCGCCGATCACGGCCCGGGACAGTGACTGGTTCGCAGTCGTTTCGACTTTATCCGTACGAGGGGTCGCGCTGGAACTTGCCCGCAACTGCACATTCGGTGGTTGGGACGGGGACGCGCTGCTGCTTGAACTGGACGCAGCGTGCGGACAGATGTGCACACCAAACGCGGAGCAGCGGCTACGCGACGCGCTTGCGCGCCACTATGGCCGCGAGTTGCGGCTGAACATAACGACCGGCAAGCCGACCGTTGAAACGCCGGCGCGCGCGTTGGCGCGGCATGCCGACGAGCGTCAGGCACAGGCGCGCGACTCCCTCGCGGATGACCCGAACCTGCGCGCACTCACAGATGCGTTCGACGCCGGGTTCGACCCCGACGCCGTCCGCCCAATCGACTGAACGGAGCCCGATATGCGTGGCAATCTCGGCAACATGATGCGGCAGGCGCAGCAGATGCAGGCGAACCTGCAGAAGCTGCAGGAAGAACTCGCAGCGGCTGAAGTCACTGGCGAGTCGGGCGGCGGGCTCGTGAAGGTAGTGATGACCGGCAAGCACGAAGTCAGGCGCGTCACGATCGACCCGGGCCTGCTCGGCGAGGACCGCGAGATGCTTGAGGACATGGTTGCTGCCGGCATCAACGACGCCGTCAAGCGCGTGGAGGAAATGGTCAAGGAGCGTATGGGCAGCCTGACCGCCGGCATGCCGATGCCGCCGGGCATGATGCCGTTCTGAGATGTCGTACTCCCCGCTGCTCGGGCAGTTGATCGAGGCGCTGCGCGCGCTGCCCGGCGTCGGGCCAAAATCCGCGCAGCGCGCGGCGTTCCACCTGCTTGAGCGCGATCGTGACGGCGCGCTCGCGCTGGCCGGCGCGCTGACCGCGTCGGTCGCCGGTATCGGCCACTGCAGCCGCTGCCGCATGTTTACCGAAGAGGAGACCTGCCGCGTGTGTGCGTCGCCCGAGCGGGACGCGGCGCTGCTGTGCGTCGTCGAGACGCCGGCCGACGTGCTGGCAATCGAGCAGGCGACCGGGTACCGCGGCCGCTATTTCGTACTGATGGGTCACCTGTCGCCGCTCGATGGCATCGGGCCGGCGCAACTCGGCTTCGACCTGCTCGAGTCGCGATTGAAGTCCGGCGAAGTGAACGAAATCATCCTCGCGACAAATCCGACGGTCGAGGGTGAGGCGACTGCGCATTTCATCGCTGACCTCGGCAAGCGCTACCAGGTGCGCGCGACCCGTATCGCGCATGGCGTCCCGATCGGCGGCGAGCTTGAGTTTGTCGACGGTGGGACGCTCTCCCATGCATTTACCGGCCGACAGGAGCTCCGATGACCTGCTTGTTTTGCAAGATGGCTGCGGGCGAAATCGCACCGGATATCGTCTACGAAGACGACGCCGTGCTCGCATTTCGCGACCTGAATCCTCAGGCGCCGACACACGTGCTTGTGATTCCGCGCGAACATATCAGCACGCTGAACGACCTCGACAGTTCACACGCGCCGTTGCTCGCGAAGATGTTCGCTGCCGCGCAAAAGGTTGCGCAAACAGAAGGGATCGCTGAGCGTGGCTACCGGACGGTGTTCAACTGCAACGCCGAGGCGGGGCAGAGCGTCTTCCACCTGCACCTGCACGTGCTCGGCGGCCGGGCGATGGCTTGGCCACCGGGTTAAATAGTGTCAGGCTTTACCGCTGATAGTACGCAGGAGTTGCAGGTAGCTCTTGTAACGGCGCTCTGAGATGTCGCCGCGTGCAACCGCTGCCTGCACCGCGCAATCCGGTTCCTTCGCGTGCGTGCAGTTTCGAAATCGGCACGCGTCACCCGCGCGCGCAATCTCCCGGAACCCACCTATCAAATCCGTCGCCGGCATCGCCGGCAGCCAGAATTCACGCACACCCGGCGAATCGACCAGTGCGCCGCCCCCCGGCAGCAGGTAGCGGCGGGTTGCAGTCGTCGTATGCCGGCCTTCGCCGGCCTTGTCCAGCACGCCCGTCTGCAGCGCTAGGTCGGGAACCAGGGCGTTGAGCAGCGACGATTTACCGACGCCCGATTGCCCAACCAGCAGGGTCGTGCGCCCGGACAATTCGGTCCGCAGCGCATCCAGGCCATGCCGGTTCACCGCGCTGCACATCCATACTGGATAACCGGCGATCGCGTATTCATCGAAGCGCGCGCGAAAGCCGTCTGGGGCGCAGTCGGTCTTGTTCAATAGCAGAGCAGCATCGATGCCGCCGCGTTCGGCCATGGCGAGGTAGCGGTCGATCAGCACTGCATCCGGGTCCGGCTCGGGTGCGGCGACCACCAGGACGCGGTCGAGGTTGGATGCGACCGGTTCGCTGCCGCCACGGCCGTCGGCGCGTTCGAGCGCGCGTTCACGGGTGACGATGCGGGTTATCGCACCTTCCGCGTCGATGCGCTCCCACTCGACCACATCGCCACAGACCGCGCGCAGGCGCTTGCCGCGGATCGAGCACGGCACCGGTTCGCCGGTTGCGGTTTCGACCAGTACACGCGTGCCGTAATTGACGATGACCGAGCCGGTCGGGCGTTCCATCGGGTGCCTCTGCTAGAATCGCGGTGAGCATACCGCAGGAAGCCCGACCATGCCGACGCACCCCGAAAATCTCGCCTGGATTGACCTGGAGATGACCGGCCTGGACCCGGAACGGGACCGCATCATCGAAATCGCGACCATCGTTACCGACAAGGAGCTCAAGGTGCTTGCCGAAGGGCCGTCTCTGGTCGTCAAGCAACCCGACGAATTGCTCGATGCGATGGACGAATGGAACACGCGCACGCATGGCGCATCCGGCCTCACGCAGCGGGTGCGCGAGAGCCGCGTGAGCGAGGCCGATGCCGAGGCGCAGACCCTCGAGTTCCTTGGCCGCTGGATTGCCCCGCGCGCGTCGCCGATCTGCGGCAATAGCGTGCACCAGGACCGGCGGTTTCTGGTCCGCTACATGCCGCGCCTCGAGGCGTTCTTCCATTACCGCAACCTTGATGTGTCGACGCTGAAGGAGCTTGCGCGCCGGTGGGCGCCGGAAGTGTCCGCCGGGTACACGAAGGCGTCGGTGCACCTCGCGCTCGACGATATCCGCGACTCAATCGCCGAGTTGCAGTACTACCGCCAAAAAATGTTCAAGGTCTGACCGGCCCCGTTCTGTAGGAGCGGATCTGTGATTGTGGGAGCGAATCTGTGATTCGCGATTCCTCTGCCCTAGGACTTGCTCGCCGCGCCGGGCGCCTGCTCGCTCATATGGTCGCGCTTATCCAGTGCCATCCAATGCCAACACTGCCGCCGGTCGCTTGACCAAAATCGCTTCGCAGTGCGCCCGGATGCGGCCCTCTGGCCGCGATGCTCGACGGTCAGGTGCCGGTTGGCGGCTCTATTTTGCGCTGTCGGAGGAGAGTGGCTGGATGCCGGACCGCCGCGCGGAAATTAACAGCACCCCGGCGGCTACCACCAGCCCCGCGCCATACCAACTCCGCGGGTCGAGCGATTCGTTCCAGAACAGCCACCCGAGCAGCGCGGCGAACAGCACCGAAGAGTAGGTAAACGGCCCGACCTGCGCCGCGGCGGCAGACATGTACCCACGCGTGAGCAGCAGCTGGCCGGCGGCCGCGAGTCCGCCGATTGCTGCGAGCAGGAGCCACTGCCACCAGGTGGGTGTCTGCCATGCCCAGGCAAGCGGAACCGTGGATAACAGGGTGCCGAGCACGCTGAAATACAGCACGATACGCGTCGTGGGCTCGATGCCCGCCATCGAGCGGATCGACACCATCGCGACGGCAGCGAACACGCCAGATGCAAGGCCGACCACGGCCGGCCAGCTGAACACGCCGATGCCCGGCTTCAGCACTAGCAGTATCCCCACGAACCCAATCAACAGCGCGACTACGGTGCGCAGCGTCACGGTCTCCTTCAACCACAGCCACGCGATGAACGGTATGAATAGCGTCGCGGTGTGGTTCAGCAACACCGCCTCTGCGAGGTTCAGGCGCGGGATCGACCAGAACATGCAGTACATCGCGGTCAGCCCGGCGCCGGTACGCAGCAGGTGGCCGCGCCAGTGCTGCGTCAGGAATTGGTGGGGTTTGTAGCGAATCAGCAGCGGCAGCAGGAACAGCACGGAGAAGAAGTTGCGCGCCCATACGAGCATTTCGTTGTTCAGCGGGCCTGCGAGCTGCTTGATCAGCGCAGCCATCACAGAGAACGCGAGTGCCGCGCCGACGACGAATACCGCCCCGCGCCGGAGGTCGTGCGGGCGCGGCGCGGTTACTGGTGCAGGGTCGGGCACGGGCGCATGTTACTCCATTTGGGGTACGCTTGTGCCCTTGGAAACCGCCCCTGGAATAGACGACATCCGTGCCGCGTGGGCGCGGATCGCCGCGCATGTGCACCGCACGCCGGTGCTGCGTTCGCGCACACTCGACGCCCGCTCCGGCGCCGAGGTGTTGTTGAAGTGTGAGCACCTGCAGAGGACCGGTGCGTTCAAGGCACGCGGTGCGCTGAACGCGGTGCTCTCCCTGCCGGCCGCCGAGTTGGCAGGCGGCGTCGCGACGCACTCTTCGGGTAACCACGCCGCCGCGCTGGCGCTCGCCGCGTCGGTGCGCGGCGTCACCGCGCGCATCGTGATGCCGCGCACCGTTCCGGCGGTCAAGCAGGCTGCGGTGCAGGGGTACGGCGGCGAGATCGAATTCTGCGAGCCAACGCTCGCCGCACGCGAGGCCGGTTTGCGCGCACTGGTCGACCGCACGGGCGCTGCGGTTGTGCACCCGTACGACGATTGGCGCGTCATTGCCGGCCAGGGCACTGCGGTATTGGAATTGCTGGAGGAACACCCGGGTCTCGAAGCAATCGTCACGCCGCTCGGCGGTGGCGGGCTGTTGTCGGGTACGGCAATCGCCGCGAAAGCGCTGCGGCCCGCGATACGGGTAATTGGCGTCGAACCGGCAGGCGCGGATGACGGCGCTCGCGGTTTCCGCAGCGGCATCCGGGTGACGGGCAGCCGGCCGGACACAATCGCCGACGGCCTGCGTGGCGAGCTGGGCGAGCGTGGGTTCCAGGTAATCCGGGCACTCGTGGACGATGTATTCACCGTCACCGACGCGGCGATTATCGACGCGATGCGCTTTACCTGGGAGCGCACCAAGCAGCTGGTGGAACCGTCCGCCGCGACCGTGATCGCCGCGCTGCTCGACGGCCGCTTGCAGGGCCTACGTGTGGGGGCCATCCTGTCCGGCGGGAACTGTGACCTCGATGACTTGCCTTGGAGACCGCGATGACCCGTTACGCGCTGATGACCCTGTTACTGCTCGTCGTAGCCGCCGCTACGCCGGCATACGCCGAGGTGCCGGTACCGCTCGCGCCGTACATCTCCGCCGACGAATTCCGGGCGGCGGGGCTGCACCGATTGACGCCGGAAGAGCTCGAGCGCTTCGAACACTGGTTCCTGCGCGCCGTCGGGGCTGAACCAGCCATTGCGGCCGATGCCGCGCCCGATCTTGAGGCCGAGCGGCAACAACTGGTTGCAGAGCGTCGTGCGCTCGAAGAGGAGCGCAACCGCCTCGCCGTGCAGGCCGAGAAGCCTGATGTCGACCACCCGGGCCTGTTTGGTTTCGGGTCGCTGGCCGCGCGCACGCCGGAGATTGAGGCGACGCTGGACGGTAGCTTTACCGGCTGGTCGCGCGGTACGCGTTTCCGTCTCGACAATGGACAGGTGTGGGAAACGGTCTCCGCCGAAAGATTCCGCCCGGTGCGTCCTGTTGAGCGGCCGGCCGTGACGATCCGCAGGATGGCGTTCGGCTCATTCATGTTGCGCGTCGAAGGCTATAACGCTTCCGTGCGCGTCCGGCGCATCGAGTGACACGCCCATGAGCGGGCGGGCGCGGTTCGGTCCCGGCTTTCTCGTAGCCGCGGCGTTCATCGGCCCCGGCACCGTCACGACCGCGAGCCTCGCTGGGGCCCGCTACGGTTTTGCGCTCGCGTGGGCGGTACTTGCAGCGATTGCGGCGACGCTGATCCTGCAGGAGATGTCTGCTCGGCTCGGCGCGGTCGGGCGGGTCGGGCTCGGCGAGGCGATCCGGACCGGCATCGCAAACCCGGTCGGGCGTTTCTTGGCGACGGGGCTCGCGTTGCTCGGAATCACATTCGGCAACGCCGCGTACCAGGCGGGCAACCTGACCGGCGCCGCGCTCGGCCTCGAGGCGCTCGCCGGCGGCCCGCGCGCTGCCTGGGTTATCGCGTGCGCGCTCGGCGCCGCAGCGCTGCTTATGTCTGGGGCGTACCGGCTCGTCGAATTCGCATTGATTGCGCTAGTCGCGGTGATGAGCGTCGTATTCGTAACGACCGCGATCTATTTGGGACCAGACTTGTTGCAGCTCGTCGAAGCCGTTTCCCAACCAAGGATTCCAGCCGGCGCAGGGCTTGTCGTACTGGCGCTGATCGGAACGACGGTCGTGCCGTATAACCTTTTCATGCATGCGGCAGCAGTGCGTGAAAAGTGGCGGGATGCGCCGTACCGCGACGCGCTGGTCTGGGC
>JAIVGZ010000036.1:0-5836 GCA_020201335.1 Natronospirales bacterium | reverse complement strand
CTTCGGCAATCACCGCGCCGCTTGCCGCCGCGTGGGCGACCGCCGGGCTGCTCGGCTGGCAGCTCGACATGAGGGGGCTGCGCTTCCGCATCGTCTGGGCGACGATCATCGTGGTTGGCGCGGGTTTTGCGGCGACGGGGACCCGGCCACTCGAAGCAATCCTGCTCGCGCAGGCAGCGAACGGCCTGCTGCTTCCGGTCATCGCGTGCTTCTTGCTGTGGGTCGTCAACCGGCCGCAGCTGATGGGTGAGGCGCGTAACGGCTGGATGGCAAACACCGCCGGCGCAGCGGTGGTGATACTGGTAACTATACTAGGTTTATCACAGGTTTATCGCGTAATATTCATGTAGTTTCGACTAATCGGTGAGCACCCTGACCGGCTGCCCTGGGCGCAGGCGCTCGCCACCCCGCACGACGATGCGGTCGCCTGCCTGCACCATGCCCTGCACCTCGATCATCTCGCCGTCGCTCGCGCCGGTGAGCACCGGGATTCGCTCCGCCTGATTCTCGGCGCTGATACGGAACACGGCGGCACCCTCGCGGCGCAGGATTAACGCGTCCCGCGGTACCGCGATGACTTCGCGCGCGCCGCCAGTCGGCACGGCCACCCGCACCGCCTGACCGGCGCTCCAGTCGCCGTCCGCCGGCAGGTCCAGCCGGATTTCGAACAGGTGCGAGCGGGCGTCGCCGAATGGCACGATGGTGCGGATGACGGCACTCGCGACCGCGTCGCCGACCTCGACGCGAAGCGTAAGACCCTCAGTCAGGAACGGTACTGAGGCGAGCGGCGCGCGCGCGACGATTTCCAGCTCGCGCGGCGCGGTCAGGCGGACAACCAAATTGCCGGGGCTGACGCGTTCGCCCGCCTGGCTCAGGCGCTCGGCGACCACGCCGTCGAACGACGCACGAATCTCGGTCCGGCCGAGCTGGTCGCGTGCCTGTGCGAGGCGGGCTTGCTGTACCGCAAGTTCGGAACGCGAGACATCGCGGTTGTTCACCGTTTGTTCGTAGGTGCTGCGCGCGACCGTGCCGTCCTGGTACAGCGTATCGAGGCGGTCGGCCTCACGCGCGAGGAAAGTGAGACGCGTGGTCTCGCGCTGTACCGATGCCGCAGCCTCGGCTTCGACGAGCCGGAGCTGTGTGTTCTCGATACGGGCGACCACATCGCCTTCCTGGACCGCCGTGCCCGTATCCGCGACGAACACCAGCGTGCCGGTAACCTCGGCAGCGACGCGTGCATCGAAGCGGCTCGTCACCGTTCCGGGAACGGTTGTCGTGGGCGACAGCGTCAGGCGCTCGGCGGCGGCGACGCGCACCGCGGCAGGCGGTGGGCCACCGCCACCCGGTGGCTGTGCGAAAGCCGTAACCGTGACAGCGAATGCCGCTACGACGGCCAGCAACCGATTTCTCATCTTCAACCCCTTTCCATTGCCGGTTCCCCGACGGGTGCAATTTCAGCGGCGTGTTTTTCCTCACCGATGCGGAGCAGCGACGGCAGCAGCACCAGCGTGAAGACCGTACTGACGCTCAGGCCGCCGACGATCACCGCAGCCATGCCGCGATAAACCTCAGTACCGGCGCCCGGAATGACCAGCAACGGGAGCATGCCGAACAGGCTCGTCATTGTGCTCATCAGGATGGGCCGCAGGCGCAGGCGTACCGCCTGGCGCACCGCGTCGCGGCGGGCGAGGCCTTCGCGTTCGGCGTTCCGGGTCTGATAGACCAGCAGGATCGCGTTGTTGACGACAAGGCCGAGCAGGACGATGAAGCCGATCATCGTCAACAGGTCCATCGGCTGGAAGGTAATCAGGTTCACCACGCGCAATGCGAGCACGCCGCCGACCGTCGCCAACGGAATCGCCATGATTACAAGTACGCTGTCGCGGAACGACTGGAACAGTGCACTGATGAGCAGGTAGAGCAGCACGATTGCGAGCGCGAAGCTGCCGGCCATGCTGCGTAGCGCGGTGCGCAAGTCGTCGGCGGTGCCCCGGTAGCTGATCGTGCCGTCTTCGGGAAGGTTGCGCTGGATGATCGGCTGCACCTGCTCCTCGAGCGCCTCGATTGTTTCTTCCAGAGAGACTGCTTCGGGCGGAGTCACGCGTAGCGTGATTGTCCGGCGACGGTCTACGCGCCTGATCTGATCCGGTCCTGCGGTGCGCTCCAGGGATACCAATGCGCCGAGCGGCTGCACGCCCGAGTTCGGGGTCGCCACCGGGTAGCTGGCAAGCTCCTCGGGGGAGTCCCACGAGGTCGCGCGGAGGATTACATCAAGGCGCTGGTCGCCATCGAAGTAGTCGCCGAGGTACAGGCCGCTGCCGAAAGCCCGAATCAGCCCGGCGACGGTGCGCCGGTTCCAGCCCGCCTCAGCGATGCGCCGTTCGTCGGGGATCAGGCGCAACTCCGGCTCGGCGAGGTCAAGGCTCGGCACTGGCTGTACGCGCGCGCCGGGCAGCACTTGCGGGATGGTGATGAAACCGATGTTCGCCGCGTCCAGCAACGCGTCGATGTCGCGGCTCTGGATGTTCACGTCGATGTTGCGTCCGCCGGCGACGCGGCCGAAGATTGACGCACGGTTCGCGAACGCAATCGTGTCTGGGAAATCGGCATAAATTTCGCGGTTCAACACTTGCTGCAATGCGCTGACGTCGCCGTCGTTTGCGGCGCGGACACCCATGAAGCCGGTACGCCCGAACACGCCGAGGAAGTAGCTCTCGACTTTCGGTTCGCGCGTGCCGTCCAGGAATGGCTGCATGCGCTCGACGATGGGTTGGACCATTTCGTCCTCGAGCAACGCCGCGCTTGCTCCCGGCGGCGGCAGCAAGAACGAGAAAATGAAATTCTGGTTGCCGGTGGGCAAGTAGTCGGCACGCGGCAACAGCAGCAGCGCCACGATTACCGGGATCGTAATCAGGCCGCCAATCCATCCCCAGCGCCGTTTTGGCCCGTCGGTGAGCCGCATGATCCAATCGGAGCCGTTCCGCCACCAGTGCGCGTGTGGGTCATCGGGTGCAGCCTTCTTCAGCCAGGTCGCCGCCGAGGTGGGCAGGACGGTGATTGCAATCAGCAGCGCCACGGTGACCGCGGCGGCGATCGTCAGCGCGAGATCGGCGAACAGCTGGCCGGCGACGTCCTCAAGGAAGACGACCGGCAGGAAGATCGCGACCGTTGTCGCGGTCGAAGCGAGCAGGGCGCCCCAAACCTGGCCCGTGCCGAGCAGCGCGGCCTCACGCGGCGATTTGCCCTCTTCGCGTAGCCGGACGATGTTCTCGAGCACGACAATCGCGGCGTCCAGCGTCATGCCGACCGCGAACGCAAGGCCGGCGAGCGAGATGATGTTGAGCGTGCGCCCGGTCGCGTCGAGCAGCGTAAACGTAAGCAGTAGCGACACTGGGATTGCCAGCGCGACCATCAGCGTTGCGCGGAAACGGCGCAGGAACCACCACAGGATGCCGATCGCGAGCAACACACCCAGCAAGAGGTTTGTCCGTACCATCGAGATTGAATTGGTGATGTACAGCGTCTCGTCGTACACCTGCTCCATCTGGAGCCCAGCGCGCTCGAGCGGGACGCGGAGTTCGACCGCGGCGTCCTTCAGGCCAGCCATTACATCGAGCACATTGACACCTGTTGCGGGCTGCGCGTTGACCGCCATGCCCATCTCGCCGCTCATCCGGAATGCGCCGCGCCGGTCGACCATCCGCAGCTCGACGGTTGCGACGTCGCGCAGGTAAATCGGGTTGCCGTCGCGCCAGTCGACGATCAGGTCCTCGAGCTGGGCCGCGGTGTAGCCGCCGGCATAGCGGACCGTGTACGCGCGGCGGCCGACGTCCTGCACGCCTGCTGAGGTATCGGTGTTACCGCCGATGAGCTGGATCACCTGCGGTAGCTGGATGCCGTAACTTGCGGCGCGGTATGGGTCGAAGGTGATGCGAACTTCACGCTGGCGACCGCCGAACGCATTCGACTGCGCGACGCCGGGTACGCGCTCGAAGCGTGCCTGGATTACTTCCTCGACGTATTCCTGATAGCTCTCGATCGACCGCTCGTTGCCGGGCAGCGTGCGCAGTGCGAACCACGCGATTGCGCCGCCGCGGTCGCCGGCCCCGGTCGACACGATTGGCTGCAGCGCGTCGGTAGGGTAGGTAGGCACGCGGTTGAGGCGGTTCATCACCTCAATCAGCGCCTCGCGCATGTCGGTGCCGACGGCGAAGGTCAGCGAGATGCTGCCGTTGCCCTGCGACGCAGACGACTCGAGCAGCACCAGGCCCGGGAGGCCGCGGAAGACTTCTTCCTGCGGCTCGATGATCTCAGACTCGATTTCCTCGGGCGCGGCAGCGCGCCACGATGTATTGATGCCGATGCGCGGGCGCTCGACCTCGGGGATCATCTGGATGGGCAGACGCCCGAGGCTGATTGCGCCGAAGATCAGCGCGAGGATCACGGCGACCGCCACGGCCACCGGGTTCGACAATGAGATTCGGGTTAACGGGCTCACGCCTAGTCGCTCCGGGGTAAAAACAGCACATTGTACAGCCCGTCGGACCGCCTAATCCGGAAATGGTTCGCTGCCGTATACTTCCGGCATGAAGCCCTTTCTGATCATCCCGCTCGTATTGCTTGCGGCTGTGGGCGGCTGTGCGGACCGGGACGAGGCGGTAGACCCGGCGACAGCCGCGCTGAACCCGACCCTCACCGACATATGGGTTGCCGAACTGCTCGACAGTCGGCGGCGGCTGCGGCTCGGCACCCCACGCAATGTCACCGACCGCCCGGGCTACGACAACCAGCCACATTTCCTGCCGGACGGCAGCGGATTCCTGTACACCGCGATGGATGCGAACGGGCAGGCGGACACCTGGCGGTACGAATTCGAGCGAGGGCGGCGTTTCCGCGTCACACGCACCCCCGAGAGCGAATATTCGCCGACGCCGCACCCGGATGGCGGCTTCACGGTCGTACGGGTCGAGGCAGACGGCGCGCAGCGCTTGTGGCGCTTCCGCGACGACGGCGACGAACCCCAACTTTTGCTTGAGGCTATCGCACCGGTCGGTTACCAGGCGTGGTTCAACGCGCACCGGGTCGCGCTGTTCGTACTCGGCGAACCGCCGACGCTGGTGGTTGCGAACCTCGCCGACGGCGGCAGCGAGATCGTGCTGCAGTCAGTCGGGCGCTCGATGCACCCGGTGCAGGGTAAGGGCACCGTGAGCGTCGTCCACAAGGTCAGCGCCGACGAATGGAACGTGGTCGAAATCGCGCTCGACGGCACCGCGACCAAGCTCGCGACCTTGCCGCGGCCTTCCGAGGATTTCGCGTGGTTGCCGGACGGCCAGCTCGTCGTCGGGCATGGTTCCCGGCTGCTGATGCGCCGACCCGGAGGGAACGACGGTTGGCAGGAAATCGCTGACTTCTCCGAATACGGAATCGAGCAGATTACGCGTATCGCGGTCAGCCCAACCGGCGACCGGATTGCGTTTGTGGCGCAGCGCTGACATGGGCGTCGCGCGCTACGGCTTTCTGGCTTCGCTGGCGCTGCCGCCGTTGGTGGTGCTCGGCTGGTGGCTCGGAGGCGGGTGGGTGTTCCTGCTGCCGTTTGTAATCTGGGTCGTGCTCCCGGTGGTCGACTGGCTGGTGGGCGCTGACACGCGCAACCCGTCACCGGAAACGGTCGCCGCGCTAGACGCAGACCCGTTCTACCGGCGCGTGCTGTGGCTCCAGGCGCCAATCGTGATTGGGTTGATTATCTGGGCCTGTTCGGTAGCCGGTTCCGCGACGCCGCTCGAATTCGTACCGCCAGGTGTCCGCCTGCCCGTTCGCATCCATCGCGGTGTACAGG
>JAIVGZ010000072.1 GCA_020201335.1 Natronospirales bacterium | reverse complement strand
ATGTACGGCAAGCTTTCGGGCATGACCGGTACTGCCGACACCGAGGCATTCGAGTTCCAACAGATTTACGGGCTCGAGGTCATCGTGATTCCGACCAATCAGGATATGGTTCGCGACGACCGCCCGGACCTGATCTTCCTCACCGCGAACGAAAAGTACGCCGCCATCGTGAAGGATGTGCAGGACTGCCGCGAGCGCAAACAGCCGGTGCTGATTGGCACCGCGTCGATCGACACATCCGAGCACCTGTCGCGCTTGCTGGATAAGGAGAAGGTGCCGCACCGCGTGCTCAACGCGAAGCAGCACGCTCAGGAAGCCGAGATTATCGCGCAGGCCGGCCGGCCCGGCGTTGTCACCATTGCGACCAACATGGCCGGCCGCGGCACCGACATCGTGCTCGGCGGGAACTTTGAGTCAGAGCTGGAAGCCTTGGGCGAGCAACCGGACGGAGCTACGCTCGCGAAGCTGAAAACTGCCTGGCAGCAACGCCACGGCGAAGTGGTCGCTTCAGGCGGCCTGCACATCGTCGGCAGTGAGCGCCACGAATCACGCCGCATCGACAACCAGCTGCGCGGCCGCTCCGGGCGTCAGGGTGACCCCGGCTCGTCGCGCTTCTACCTGTCGATGGAGGACAACCTGCTGCGTATCTTCGGCGCGGGCCGCGTGACGAACCTGCTGCGCAAGCTCGGCGTGCAGGAAGGCGAAGCGATCGAGCACCCATGGGTCACGAAGCAGATCGAGCAGGCGCAACGCAAGGTCGAGGCGCACAACTTTGACATCCGCAAGCAGCTCCTCGAATACGACGACGTCGCGAACGACCAGCGCAAGGTTATCTACGAGCAGCGCAACGAGCTGATGGAGTCCGAGGACCGCGTACGACGCGAAGGTCGCGCAGACCGGCCCCGAGGTGATTCGCCAGTTCGAAAAGGCGGTGATGATGCAGGTGCTCGACCAGCTATGGAAAGAGCACCTTGCGGCGATGGACTACCTGCGTCAGGGCATCCACCTGCGCGGCTACGCCCAGCGCAATCCCAAGCAGGAGTACAAGCGCGAAGCGTTCTCAATGTTCTCCGAGTTGCTGGAGAAACTGAAGCACGAGGTCGTTAAGGTCCTGTGCCGCGTGCAGGTGCGCGCGCCCGAGGATGTGCGCGAGATGGAGGCACGCCGCCAGGCGGCTCCAGCCAAGATGGAGTTCCAGCACGCCGCTGCGCCCGACGCAGTCAGTGGCCCGCAGCGCGTCGCCTCGCCGGAGCAGTTCGTTCGCAGCGACGCGAAGGTTGGCCGGAATGACCCGTGTCCGTGCGGCTCTGGTAAAAAATATAAGCACTGTCATGGACGCATATCGTCGTAACCCGATTGTGGGAGCCAATCTGTGATTGGCGATCAGCGCATTCACGTCGTCGCAGCTGCGCTGGTCCTCGACGACGGTCGCGTGCTGATCATGCAACGGCTGCCGGGTACGCACATGGCGGGTCGTTGGGAATTCCCCGGCGGCAAGGTCGAGCGCGGTGAGTCCATGGGCGACGCATTGCGCCGTGAGCTTTCTGAAGAACTCGGCATCGTGCCGACCGACGCCCGCCCGCTTATCCGCATCCGCCATGAATATCCTCAGCGCGAGGTGCTGCTCGACTGCTGGCGCGTGACCCGCTGGGTCGGCGAAGTAACCGCGCTAGAAGGCCACCCGCTCGATTGGGTCTCGCCTGCGGAGCTGCCCGACCGCGACATCCTCGAAGCCGACCGGCCGATGGTCACCGCGCTGCGCCTGCCGCGGCGTTATGCAATTACACCGGACCTGCCGCCTGGCGAACTGCTCGATTGGATTTCCCACGTCGCCGACTGTGGCCACACGCTGATACAGCTGCGTGCGCGGTCGCTTACGGGGCGCGAGTACCGTGAGGTTGCGGCCGACGCAATCGTGCTGTGCCGGCTGCGCGGCGTCACACTACTTTTGAATTCGTCAGCGGAAACCGCTTTTACGCTCGGCGCTGACGGCGTGCATTTGAGCGCCGTGCGCGTTGCGCTGTTGCGCGAGCGGCCGCTGCCGACGGGCTGCTGGGTCGGCGCGAGCTGCCACGATTCGCTCGAGCTCGCGCGCGCACGCGCAGTTGGTTGCGACTTCGCGGTATTGGGTCCGGTCGCACCGACGCGCTCCTACAGATTCGCTCCCACTACAGATTCGCTCCTACAAGGTCAGAACACACAACAGGTCAAACGGAATGGGACGTCGTCGCGCGTTTGCGCGGGGCGGCCGTTGAGGTCCGGGTGCTCGAGGAAGCGAATCGTGAACCGGTGCTTGCTGCCGGAAATTTCGGGGTACCACGGCGCGCCTTCGTCGACCATCACGCGCACCAAGTGGCACTGGCCGGGCGTGTCGAGCGTGCGCAGGAACATTCCCCCGCCGGCGACTTCACCGGTCGGTGCGGCGCTGTTGCGGATGAGGTTCAGGATCAGGCGCAACGCACGGCGCAACGGCTCGAGCGTACCGAGCCAGTTCTCCAAATCGGCGCGGCGGCGCGCTTCCGGACTGTTCAACCAGAAGTGGTACGCGGGTAGGTCGAAGTCGCACGTACCGCCAGGGATCGTGCTGCGGTGACGGATAGTGTTCAGGAACTCGTGTTCACGCAATGGCTGCGTCAGTGAGCCGGCGCCGTGCAGTGCGCCGATGCGCGCATCGATCTCGCCAAGCAACGCAATTAGCCGGCCTTCGTCGACGCCGGGGTTGCTGACGAGGCGATTCAGCATCGCACCGTGCCGCTCGAGTTCCTTGATCACCTCGGTGCGCAGGTCGCCGCGGCCGAGCAGCGCAAGGATCTCGATCAGACGCTCGATAGCCGCGCGGTTGTCCCACGCGCTCTCGCCCTCCAGCGCGTCACGGGCCTGGTTGAACAGGAACTCCAGGCGCAGGAAGGTGCGAATGCGCTCATGGAGGGGCTGCTCGTAGCAAACCTGGGCAGGTAGCGCCTTAATGACCGGTTCTTGCATTGCGGCCATTCTGGGGGACCCTCAGCGCGCAGGCAAACGCACGCCGGCGTGTACCCGGTCGCGGTCTGCGGCAATTGTCCGGTAGAGCGCGTCCAGTGCGTCCACGGCGCCGGGAATCACAGACGGGTCGCCATCGTTGACGAACACATCGTCGGCGAGCGCCTGGCGTGCCTGTGCGGCCGGCTGTGCGGCGATGACCGCCCTGGCGCGGTCTGGGTCCACCCCACGCGTTTCGGTCAGCCTGGCGACTTGGTGCTCAGACGCTAGCTCGACCAGCAATACGCGGTCGACCAGCGCACCGACGTCGTCGGCAGTCAGCAGCGGAATCTCAAGGATGCAATACGGGTCGATAGCGGCTGCGGCCAACCGCGCCAGCTCGGCGCGGATGGGCGGGTGCAGCAACGCCTCGAGGCGTTGCCGCGCACGGTCGTCCTGGAACACGCGTGCAGCCAGCGCCTGGCGGTCGAGCGCCCCCGTCTCGTCGAACACCGCGTCGCCGAATTCAGCACGGATGCGTGCGAGCATCGGTGCGCCGGGCACAGTGAGGTCGTGCGCAATAGTGTCTGCGGAAAATACCGGCACGCCGCGCTCGGCAAATGCTGAGGCTACCGTGCTCTTGCCGGCGGCCACGCCGCCGGTCAGTCCGACCCGTAACGGCGCGTCACTCATGCGAGCCCGGCGAGGCGCAGGTATGCCTGGTTGAGGTCTGTGCCCCACAGCAACGCGATCCAGCCGGCCGCTGCGAGATACGGGCCGAACGGCATCGGGACGCTGCGGCCCAAGCGCTGCGCAACGATCAGTGCGACGCCGACCAATGCGCCGACCACTGCCGAAAGCAACACGACCGCAGGCAGCGCTTGCCAGCCAAGCCATGCGCCAAGTACAGCGAGCAGTTTGAAGTCGCCGTAGCCCATGCCTTCTTTGCCGGTCGCGAGCTTGAACAACCAATAGATGCTCCACAGCGACAGGTAGCCGGCCGCTGCGCCGATGATCGCGTCTTGCGGCGATACGCCGCCGGTAAACAGGCTGAACAGCAGCCCGAGCCACAACAGGGGCAGCGTGATTGCATCCGGCAGCAGCTGGTGGTCAAAGTCGATCATCGTCAGCGCGAGCAGCGACCAAGTCAGCGCCAGTGCGCCCAAGCATTCCCACCCGAAACCGAAATGCCACGCGACCGTCGCGCCAGTAAGCGCCGCGGCGAGTTCGACGAGCGGGTAACGCACGCTGATCATCATGCCGCAGGCGCTGCAGCGCGCGCGCAGAAACAGCCAGCTGATGATTGGGATGTTCTCCCACGCGCGGATGCGGTGCCCACAGCCCGGGCAGTGCGAGCCCGGTGCGATGAGGTCGTAGCGCCCAGCCGGGTCGTCCGGCACGGTGGTCTCGAGCAGCTCGCTGCACTCGCGGCGCCAACTGCGCTCGAGCATCTTCGGGAGCCGATGGATTACGACGTTCAGAAAGCTGCCGACGATGAGGCCGACGGCGAACACGAAGCCCGTGAAAAGGCCCGCGTCAGCACGCAACAGGTCGAGGAGTGCCACCTTGCGGTCTAGATGACCGAGCCCATCTTGAAGATAGGCAGGTACATCGCGACGACGAGGCCGCCAACCAGGACGCCGAGGATTGCCATGATCATCGGTTCGAGCAGGCTGGACAGCGCGTCGACCGCGTTGTCGACCTCCGCTTCGTAGAAATCTGCGACGCGCGCCGACATCGAATCAAGCGCACCGGATTCCTCGCCGATTGCAATCATCTGCACGACCATGTTCGGGAACAGCTCGGTCTGCGCCATCACGGTCTGCAGCTGCGTACCGGTCGACACGCCTTCCTTCATCCACAAGGTCGCTTCTTCGTAAATGATGTTGCCGGTCGCACCGGCGACCGAGTCGAGCGCTTCGACGAGTGGTACGCCGGCGCTGAACATGGTCGACAGCGTGCGTGCGAAGCGAGCGATCGCCGATTTCGTCAGGATGTCGCCGATGACCGGGATCTTGAGGGACAGTCGGTCGAGCAGCTGGCGCAGCTTGCGCGAGCGCTGCTTGAACCAGAAGAA
>JAIVGZ010000047.1 GCA_020201335.1 Natronospirales bacterium | reverse complement strand
GGCGTGTTCGGCGCGATGCTCGCGGTGATGGCTTTCATGTTCGTGCTCGGCTTCGTGCTCGACTTCATCGAGCTGACCTTCGTCGTCGTGCCGATTGTCGGACCGGTGCTGCTGATGATGGGCATCGACCCGGTCTGGCTCGGCGTGATGATTGCGATCAACCTGCAGACCTCGTTCCTGACGCCGCCGTTCGGCTTCTCGTTGTTCTACCTGCGCGCGGTCGCGCCGCCTTCAGTGCGCACCGCGCAGATCTACCGTGGCGTCGCGCCGTTTATTGCGATCCAGCTGGTGATGCTCGGCGTCCTCGCCGCCTGGCCGCAGCTTGCGACTTGGCTGCCGTCTGTCATTTATCGTTGAGTGATACCATCGCTACACCCGATAGGAGAACCGCCATGCGTAAGGTATTTTGCACACTGTTCGTCGCCCTCGCCCTAGCGGGTTGTGAGCGCGCACCGGAGCCTGCCGCGGCCGCCGAGCCGACTGCGGCTGCGTCGCGACTCGACGCTGTGCTTGCCGCGCAGCCGGAAGATGCGCAGGCCCGGTACATGCATCGCAACCCGAAGGAGACACTCGAGTTCTTCGGCATCGAGCCCGGCATGACTGTCGTCGAGGCGCTGCCCGGCGGCGAATGGTATTCGAAGATACTGGCGCAGTACCTCGGCGCTGACGGCCGGCTGATAGGCGCCAACTATGCGCACAGCATTTGGCCGAAGTTCGGCTTCTTCGACGATGCCTTCATCGAAACGATGCGGACTTGGGCGACTGATTGGCCACAGTCAGCGGACGAATGGCGTGGCGAAAACGGCGCGGCCGTCGCCGCGTTCGACTTCGGCTCGATGCCCGACGGGCTTGAAGGGCAGGCCGATGCGGTGCTGCTGATTCGCGCGCTGCATAACCTGGCGCGCTTCGAGAGCGATGGAGGCTACCTGACCACGGCGCTCGCGGATGTCCATAGGGTATTGAAGCCAGGTGGCATCGTCGGCGTGGTCCAGCACGAGGCCCGGCCCGACATGCCGGATGCGTGGGCGAACGGCGCGCGCGGTTACCTGAAGCGCCAGTTCGTCATCGATCGCATGGCAGAGGCCGGGTTCGAGTTCGTAGATGCCAGCGAAATCAACCAGAACCCAAACGACCAACCCACCACGGATGACATTGTCTGGCGGCTGTCGCCCACGCTGGCGACCAGCCGCGACGACCCCGAGCTGCGCGAGCGGCTGCAAGCGACCGGCGAGTCGAACCGCATGACACTGCTGTTCCGTAAGCGGTGACGAGGCGCTTTTTAGCCGGTGCGCTGCTGTGCGGCGCCGCCCTGCCGGCGTCCGCAATCGAACTGCACGCCGGTTACGGCCACGCGCGGGTCGCGACCGAGCCGCTCAACATGCTGCCGGTATTGTTACCCCCAGGCGGCGCGCCGGCGTTCGAGCGCGAGGTGGCGGTGCTCTCTGGCGGCGCGCGCTTTGACCTGTTCATGGTGGTTCCAGTCTCGGTGTCGGCGTTCGCGTCTGACACTGCGCACTTCCAGCGCTCGTATTCACCGGGGGTCGGGTTGCCGGACATTGAATCTGCACACACTCTGGAGGCACGCGGCGTGCGCATCGCGTTCGCGCCCGCCATTCCGCTCGGGAACGGCTGGGAACTCGACGGCTCAATCGGCGCGCAGTACCTCGAGCAGGAAATGACCGTCGACCTCACGCCAACGCAGCGGTTCCACGTGAAGTCCAGTTCGCTTGGCGGTTTCGCCGGCGTCGGCGTCACTTGGTGGCCGTTGCCTGTGCTTGGGCTGCGTGCCGGCGTCGATGTAGCCGAGGATTACGAAGCGCTGACCATCGGATTGCGCATCGGCTTCTGAGGCCGCCAAGGCCAGTCCATGTCGAAGCGTCGACCGTTCAGCATTACGCTGATCCAACTGCGCTGCACGAGGTAGTGGTAGCTCAGGAAGCAGACAAGCGCGGTCACATCGACGACGATCGAGAACTTCAGCAGCAGTGGCAGGTCGTAGCGGACCAGCCACCACGCGATTGCCGTGGCTATCGGCATGTGGACCAGGAACACCCAGTACGCCGAGCGGGACACATAGGCGACCCACGGTGAATCCCGGTTGATGAACTTGAGCGCCGCACCGATGCACCCATAAATCAGCGACCAAGTGCACAACGCGCTCGCGATGACAGTCACGCCGTGTGGTGCGCCGCGCTGGACGAAGTAAGTCGACAGCGCGAACAGCAGCAACCCCGCGACCGCGAATGCCACCGCGTGGCGCGTCGCAACGGTGAGCAAGCCCCCGTAAGCATGCACCATGAAGCCGACCACGAAGAACGAGCCGTAATACACCATCGACGGCACGTGCGGTTTCAGGAAGATAAATGCTCCCAGCACCTGGCCGTCCGGGAACGGCCACAACGCCGCCGTGGTGACCGCGCCGAGCAGCAGCACGGCGAACGGTGACGCGGAAAGCCGGCCGATTACCGCAGCCAGCGGACGGCTCGCGCGGACGAGCAGCATGCAAAGCGGAATCAGCAGGTAGAACCAGCACAAGTAGTACAAGAACCACAGGTGCCCGAGCGCGATCTGGCCGGGTGGCGCGCCAGCCGCCAGCAGCTCTTCGGACAGCGTCATCAGCTCTTCGCGCGCGGGCAGGATTGTGGTGCTCCCGAACCGGAGCGCCAGCAGAAAGTTCAGCAGGAACAGAGTCGCAATCGGCAGGATGGTCACGAACGCGACCAGCAGCGGCAGCGCGACGCGCGCGAGGCGGTTGCGGTAGGTCGCCCAGACCCCGCGCCGCGTGACCAAGAGCGCAGTGAAGAAGCCGGACAGCACGAAGAACGCCGGGATGCGGAAGCTGTGGATCAAATGAAAGATGACATCGAAGGCGAAGTTGCCGCCTTGGTCGCCAGGTATCGGCATCGCCGGTGGCGGCGCGGCCAAGTAGAAGAACGCGCCGTGCAATACGATGCCGAGCATCATCAAAGTGCCGCGCAACGCGTCCAGACCGTGGTATCTCGGGTTGTCGGTCACAGGTCCCTTGCGAGGTAATACGACTTCTCGGAGATCCGGTGGTACGCACGCACCTGCTCGTGGAACCGCGTGTATGAGCGGTAAATGCGCTGCGCAAGCTCGTCGCGGCTGCCGACTTCGGCGAGCACTTCCTGCGACAGCTCGCGGATGCGGTGCAGCACATCGTCGGGGAACTGCCTGAGCTCGACGCGGTGCTCGTTCACCAGCTGGTCGAGCGCCTGGTTGTTGCGGGCGGTGTACTCGGCGAGCATGTCCTGGTCGGTGACGCGGCAGGCGTTCAGCACGATGCTCCGGAGGTCTTCGGGCAGGGCATCGAACGCCTGCTTGTTCACGAGCGCTTCGAGCGAGGCACACGGCTCCTGCCAGCCCGGGTAATAGTAGTAGCGCGCAGCGCGGTGCAGGCCGAACGCGAGGTCGTTGTAAGGGCCGACCCATTCGGTCGCGTCAATCGCGCCGGACTGCAGCGCCGTGAAAATCTCGCTTCCCGGCAGGTTGACCGGCGTGCCGCCGGCGCGGCGCAGGACATCACCACCAAGCCCGGGGATGCGCATGCGGAGCCCGCGCAGATCTGCGACCGAACGGATTTCCTTGTTGAACCAGCCGCCCATCTGCACGCCGGTATTGCCGGCCGGCGCCGGCACCAAGTTGAACGGCGCATACAACTCACGGTACAGCTCCAGCCCGCCGCCGTGGTACAGCCACCCCGAGAGCTCCTGCCCATTCATGCCAAATGGGACCGCAGCGAAAAACTGCACCGACTCCGACTTCCCTTTCCAGTAATACGCAGCGCCGTGCCCCATCTCTGCGGTGCCGCGCGACACCGCGTCGAACACCTCGAACGCCGGTACCAGCTCGCCGGCGCCGTACACCTGGACCCGAATGCGGCCGCCCGACATCTCGCCAATCAGCCGGGCGAGGGTGTTCGCGCCGGTGCCAAGGCCTGGGAAGTTCATCGGCCAGGTCGTGACCATCCGCCAGTTGATCGTCTCGCCCGCGGCGTATGTGCCAACCACTGACCGGTCCTGCTGGCAGCCGACCAGCGCGGAGGCCCCAAGCACTGCGGCGCCACTAAGGAACTCACGTCGTTTCATCGTCGCCTTCCAGGTCGCTCGAGTAGTCGGTTTCGAGGATACGGCGGGCGGCCGACTCGTGCTCCGCGGCAACCATCACGGGGATCGGGCCAAGCACGCCCGGGAGCGTTTGAATCAGGTTCGCATTGGGCAGGAACGCCCGGATGCCCTCGGCTTCCAGCCGCCCGACGGCTATCTGTGCATCCGGCAACGAGGCGAACTTGCCCACCTTTACGAAAGTGTTCATTTCCGGTCTCCCGGCACGCGGTGCGCGCTGTCCCGATGAAGTATAATGCGCCGCCCTTTGCGTTGCGCCCGGCCGGACTCCAGTGATTCAGAAACTCCGTAATATCGCCATCATCGCCCACGTCGACCACGGCAAGACGACGCTTGTCGACCGTCTGTTGCAGCAATCCGGAACGCTCGACAAACGCGCCGCGCCGGTCGAGCGCATCATGGATTCGAACGACCTCGAGCGTGAGCGGGGCATCACGATCCTTGCGAAGAACACCTCGCTGCGTTGGAACGACTATCGAATCAACATCGTCGATACACCCGGGCACGCTGACTTCGGCGGCGAGGTCGAGCGCGTGCTTTCGATGGTGGACTCGGTGCTGCTGTTGGTGGATGCGGTCGACGGTCCGATGCCGCAGACGCGCTTCGTTACGCGCAAGGCATTCGCACTGGGGCTGAAGCCAATCGTCGTAATCAACAAAGTCGACCGCCCCGGTGCGCGACCCGACTGGGTGCTGAACCAGACTTTCGATTTGTTCGACAAGCTCGGCGCAACCGAGGAGCAGCTCGACTTCCCGGTGATCTACGCGTCGGCGCTTTACGGCTGGGCGAACCTGGACCCCGTGACACAGGGTGGCGACATGAACCCCTTGTTCCAGGCCATCGTCGACCGCGTGCCGCCGCCGCAGGTCGACCCGGAAGGCGCGTTCCAGATGCAGGTGTCGAGCCTCGATTATTCGAGCTTCGTCGGCGTAATCGGCATTGGCCGCATCACGCGCGGGCGCGTGAAGACAAATACGCCGGTCGTAATCGTCGACCACGACGGCAAGCGTCGCAACGGCCGCATGCTGCAGATTCTTGGCTTCCACGGGCTGCACCGCGTCGAGGTGCCCGATGCACAGGCCGGCGACATCATCGCGTTCACCGGTATCGATGCGCTGGGCATCTCAGACACGATATGCGCGCCGGAGCGCGTCGAGGCGTTGCCACCGCTGACCGTCGATGAGCCGACAGTGACGATGAGTTTCGAAGTAAACAACTCGCCGTTCGCCGGTAAGGAAGGCAAGTACGTCACCAGCCGCCAGATCCGTGAGCGGCTGCACCGCGAACTGATTCACAACGTCGCATTGCGCGTTGAGGACACGCCGAGTCCCGACCGTTTCCAGGTTTCGGGCCCATCATGGAGAAGCTCGGGGAGCGCAAGGGTGACCTGCAGGACATGCAGCCGGACGGCAAAGGCCGCATCCGCCTCGACTACCTGATACCGGCTCGCGGGCTGATCGGCTTCCGCACCGAGTTTATGACGACGACCTCAGGAACCGGCCTGATGCACCACGTGTTCGACAATTACGGTCCGGTGCGCAAAGGCTCGATTGGCCAGCGCCGCAACGGTGTGCTGATTGCGAACGGGCAGGGCCCCGCGCTTGCCTATTCGCTGTTCGCGCTGCAGGAACGCGGCCGCATGCTGATTGATCCGAACACCGAGGTGTACGAAGGGATGATCATCGGCATCCACAGCCGCGACAACGACCTGGTCGTGAACCCGCTGAAAGGTAAGCAGCTGACGAATATGCGGGCTGCGGGCAAGGACGAGAACATCATGCTGACGCCGCCGGTGCGCTTCTCGCTTGAGCAGGCGCTCGAGTTCATCGACGACGACGAGCTCGTCGAAGTGACGCCGGAGACGATCCGCCTGCGCAAGCGGCAACTGCTCGAGCACGAAAGAAAGAAGACGGCGCGGTCAGCGCAGGCTTAAACGGGGCTTAAAAAAAAGCCCCGGCATCCTGCCGGGGCCACAGACGAACATCCTGTTCGTGGGTGATTGAGTCCTTCGATCCTTCACCCCGATTATTGGGGCTTTTCCCCGAGCGCCGTATCAGCAAAAGCTGGTATTTTCTGTAAGCATTGGCCTACAAGGATGCCCATGAACCAGTCAGCGCTGTACCCACCCATCGAGCCGTACAACGCATTCGAGCTGGCGGTCGACCCGCCGCATCGTCTGTATGTGGAGGAGTGCGGCAACCCGGAAGGGGTACCGGTGGTTTTTCTGCACGGAGGGCCCGGCGGCGGCTGCGAGCCGTACCACCGTCGCTTCTTCGATCCACGCCGGTATCGGGCGGTGCTTCTGGATCAACGCGGTTGCGGTCGCTCGACTCCGTACGGCGAACTCGACGGCAACGACACTTGGGCGTTGGTGCGCGACCTTGAGGCGATCCGCGAGCGGCTTGGAATCGAGCGTTGGGTGGTGTTCGGCGGCTCCTGGGGTTCGACGCTGGCGCTCGCGTACGCGGAGAAGCATCCGGACCGCGTGCTCGGGCTGATCGTGCGCGGGATTTTTCTTTGCCGCCAAGCGGACCTCGACTGGTTCTACGTGCACGGCGCCAACCGCATCTTCCCCGAACACTGGGAGGACTTCATCGCACTGCTTTCTGACGCCGAGCGTGCGGACCTCGCAAACGCTTACTACCGCCGGCTGACCGGCCCGGACGCCGGCATCGCCGAAGCAGCGGCTCGCGCATGGTCGACTTGGGAAGCGAGCTGCGCGACGCTGCTGCCTGACCCGGAAGTGATTGAGCACTTCACGGATCCGGCGGTCGCGGTGGCGCTGGCGCGCATCGAATGCCATTACTTCGTCAACCGCGCGTTCCTTGAGCCCGACCAGTTGCTGCGCGATGCGGGTCGCTTGGCCGGCATACCGGGTGTGATTGTGCACGGGCGTTGGGATGCGATCTGCATGCCCGAGGGTGCGCACTCGCTGCACCGCGCGTGGCCCGATTCCGAACTCGTGTTCGTGCCGGATGCGGGACACCTGGCCAGCGAGCCGGGCATCCAGCGCGAACTCGTGCGCGCGGCGGACAACTTCGCGGAGCGCTTTGCTTGATCGGCCTGCTACAGCGTGTGAACGAAGCTTCGGTGCGTGTCGGTGGCGACGCAGTGGCCGCGATCGGGCCCGGGCTCCTGGTGTTCGTCGGTGTGCAACGCCAAGACGGCGAGCCGCAGGCAGACCGGCTGCTCGAGCGCGTGCTCACATACCGCGTCTTCCCCGACGCGGAAGGGCGCATGAACCGGTCTCTGCGCGACACCGGCGGCGGTCTGTTGCTGGTGCCGCAGTTCACGCTGGCCGCCGATACCACGCAGGGTACGCGGGCAGGTTTTTCCACGGCGGCGGTGCCTGCTGACGCAGCGCGGCTGTTCGAGTACCTTTGCATGCAGGCGCGTGCAGCTTGGCCAGGCGCTGTCTCTGGGCGTTTTGGCGCCGACATGCAGGTTGCGCTGGTGAATGACGGTCCGGTGACCTTCTGGCTGGAGGCGTAGTACACTCGACACGGCATGTTGGAGAGTTCCTGATGTTGTTGATACCTGCGCTCAACCTCCGCAACGGCAAGTGCATGCGCGGTAAGGAAGCGACCGGCGACCCCGTCGAAGTTGCGCGTGGGTGGGTCGAGGCCGGCGCCCGCCGCTTGCATGTGGTTGACCTGGATGGAGCGGTTACCGGCGAACCCGCGAACGCTGATGTAATCCATGCAATCGCCGAAGCATTCCCCGATGTCCCGATGCAAGTCGGCGGGGGCATCCGCAACGAAGAGACCGTCCAGACCTACCTGAACGCGGGCGTCGATTGGGTAATAGTCGGCACGCGCGCGGTGACGACGCAGCACTTCGTCAATGACCTGTGCCTCGAATTCCCCGGCCACATCATGGTCGGTCTCGACGCGCGCGACGGCCGACTGGCAATTGACGGGTGGTCGAAGCTCTCGACGCACGACCTGTTGGACACTGCGCGGCACCTGGAGCGCGACGGCATCGCGGCATTCGTATTTACAGACATCGATCGCGACGGACGCATGCGCGGGTTAAACGCTTCGGCGACCATCGAGCTGGCGCGAGCGGTCGCGGTGCCGGTATTCGCCTCCGGTGGCGTGTCGAGCCTCGACGATGTCCGCGCACTCGCGGATGCCGGCGAGGAGAATCTTGCCGGCCTGATCGTCGGGCGGGCGCTCTATGAAGGTAAACTCGACCTTTCGGAAGCGCAGCGCCTCGCCGACTCACTGGCGGGCTGAGGAGGAAGAGCATGGGTTTCGGCGGCATCAGCATCTGGCAACTTTTGATCATCCTGGTGATCGTGGTGCTGCTGTTTGGCACTGGCAAGCTGCGTTCCCTCGGTAGCGACCTGGGTGGCGCAATCAAGAATTTCCGTTCCGGCGTGAAGTCTGCGGACGACGAGCCGAAGGCGGATGACCCTGAGCAACGGCCCGGCGACAGCGACTCGCGCTGAGGCCGCCGGTGTTCGGACTCGGTTTCTGGGAACTACTCGTCATCGCCGTGCTGTGCCTGATTGTGGTCGGGCCACAACGCCTGCCGCGGCTCGCGCGCACGCTAGGCGTCTGGACCGGGCGCGCGAAGCTGATGCTCCAGCAGGTACGTGCGGAAGTTGACCGGGAAATCGAGGCGGACGAACTTCGGGACGAGCTGAAGCGCACAGCGCGAGAGGTCAAGGAGGCCGTCGACGATGAGCGCCGATGAGCCGCGCGGCCAGACGCTCGTCGAGCACCTGATAGAACTTCGCAGCCGCCTGCTGCGCGTCGTGTTCGTCACCCTGGCGTTGTTCGCGCTGCTGGCGCCGTTCGCCAACACCCTCTACGCGCTCACTGCAGCGCCGTTGATGGCGGCGCTGCCTGCCGGTGCCAGCATGATTGCAACCGAGGTTGCGTCGCCGTTCCTCGCCCCGTTCAAGCTCGCGTTGTTCGTCGCGCTCGCAATCGCGATGCCGTACGTGCTGTACCAGGCGTGGGCGTTCGTCGCGCCGGGACTCTACGACCGCGAGCGCCGCTTCGCGTTCCCGCTGCTGGCGTCGAGCATCGTGCTGTTCTACGCGGGCATCGCGTTCGCGTACTTGGTGGTGTTCCCGCTGGTGTTTGGCTTCCTGACCGCATCGGCGCCGGAGGGCGTGCTGGTGATGACCGACATCGGCCATTACTTGAGCTTCGTGCTCGCGCTGTTCTTCGCATTTGGTATCGCGTTCCAAGTACCGGTCGCGACGATCCTGCTGGTGCGTACCGGGTTCACCACGCCGGTGCAGCTTGCAAAAAAACGCCCCTACGTATTGGTAGGGGCGTTCGTGATCGGGATGTTCCTGACGCCGCCGGACGTGATTTCGCAGACGCTCCTCGCAGTGCCGATGTACCTGCTGTTCGAAGCAGGCATAGTGCTCTCGCGCTGGATGGTCCCCGGCTGGAAGGAAGTCGAGGCACAGCGCCGGGGTGAAATCCCCGGCGACTGAACCGCGTTACCGTCCGGTGACGTCGACCGCTGGGTGTAGCCGAAGCGCGTCCTGGAATGAATGGCCCTGTGCGAGTTCATCCCGCGCGATGACCGTGACGCGACTCGTCGAGCCCATTTCCAGTTCCGACGCGATTTTCGGTGCAGGCGCGGATTCCGTAGCGTTTGGCATGCCGGCGCAACCGGCCAGCGACGCTGAAAGAACAAGGGCCGCGACTGCCATTCCACTGGTTTTTTTGTTACGCATGGCTGACCTCAAAATGTAGAGTCCTGCTGGGAGGCTACACCCACTCATTGGCCCCCGCAATCGGCCCGCGGATTGACGCGGACGCCCGGTGCTGGGAAAGTCTGGCCTTCGGCGTTTAGATACTTAAAGGGGTTTTCATGGTTCAGGAACCGGCAATGCCACCTTTACAGCCCATGACCGGCGGACACCCGCGCGGGCTGTACACATTGTTCTTCACCGAGATGTGGGAGCGCTTCTCCTACTACGGCATGCGCGCGATCCTGATCCTGTTCCTCGCAGGGGCGGTCGAAGGTGGCGGCCTCGGCATCGACATCCCGACCGCTGGCGCGATTTACGGCCTGTACACGGCGTCGGTGTACCTGCTGGCGTTGCCAGGGGGCTGGATTGCCGACCGTCTGCTCGGCCAGCAACAGACCGTGTTTTATGGAGGCATCGTCATTGCGGCGGGCCACTTCACGATGGCGCTGCCGTACACCGAGACTATCTTCATCGGTCTGACGCTGATCGCGGTCGGCACCGGCCTCCTGAAGCCGAATATCAGCGCGATCGTCGGCGACCTGTACCCGAACGATACCGGCGCGCGGCGAGATGCCGGCTTCTCGATTTTCTACATGGGCATCAACCTCGGCGCCTTCCTTGGCCCACTGGTCTGCGGCTGGCTCGGCGAGGGCTACAACTGGCACTGGGGCTTCGGCGCCGCTGGTGTCGGCATGGTGCTTGGCTTGATCCAATACAAAATCACGCAGCACCACCTTGGCGACGCGGGCAAGTTCCCAACGCCGTTCTCGGATGACCCACGCGTCGACGGCGAAAAGCGCCGCCGCGCGACGCTGATCGCGTGGGCGGGCACCGCCGCCCTCGTGCTGCTGGTCGCGGGCGGGCTGACCGGTGTGCTGTCGTTCAACCCGGTCGCGATCGCCGCGAACGCGGGGATATCAATCGTGGTGCTGGCCGGGCTGTACTTCGCGTGGTTGTTCATGCGCGGTGGGCTCACCCACATCGAGAAGCAGCGGATTGGCGTCATCGTCGTGCTGTTTATAGGCGCGGCGATGTTCTGGTCGGGCTTCGAACAGGCGGGCTCGTCGCTGAACCTGTTCGCCGAGCGCCACACGGATAGGATGATGTTCGGCTGGGAGATGCCGGCAAGTTGGCTGCAGTCGGTCAATGCGCTGTTCATCATCACGCTCGCGCCGTTCTTCGCATGGTTCTGGGTATTTCTCGCGCGCCGCAACCTGAACCCGTCAATTCCAGCCAAGTTTGCACTCGGGCTGATCCAACTCGGCATCGGCTTCGGCGTGATGGCGGTTGCCGCGACCTTTGCAGTGCAGGGCGACATGGTGCTGCCGACCTGGTTGGTCCTGACCTACCTGCTGCACACGACCGGCGAACTCTGCCTGTCGCCAGTCGGCCTGTCGGCAATCACCAAGCTCTCACCGCGCCGCTACGTCGGCCAGATGATGGGCGTGTGGTTCATCGCCGCGGCGCTCGGTAACCTGATGGCCGGCCTGATTGCCGGCCGCTTCGACCCTGAGTCGCTGGAACAAATGCCCGGCCTGTTCTCGATGGTGCTGATGAGCACCGCGGGCCTTGGCGTCGTGTTCCTGCTCTTCCTGCGGCCGTTCCGCAACCTGACGCACCGCAATGACCCCGACGTGATCGCCGGCGATCGTCTGTTCCGCAAGCTCGGTATCGGCGCGGTGGTCATAGTAGTCGCTGCGATCATGCTCACCGGCTGCTCACCGGGTGGCGAACCACCGCGTGAGCAGCGCAGTGCCGAAGCGCGGGCAGATGACCCCGATGCGTTCGTCGAGAACATGAACGCCGAGCTGCGCCGCGACCACCCGCAGCGTGCTCGGACGGCATGGGTCAACGCGACCTACATCACGCCGGACACAAATGCATTGGCCGCGGCATCGACCGCCGAGTACCTCGCTTGGATATCTCGCACTGTTGAGGAGAGCAAGCGCTTCGTCGGCCGCGAACTGTCGGGCGACACCGCGCGCATGCTGCTCCTGCTACAGGTGAGCCAGTCGCTGCCGGCGCCGCGCGATGCGGAACGGCAGCAGGAACTGTCGGAAATTCTGGCGCGCCTGCGGTCGACTTACGGCAGCGGCCGGTACTGCCCGGACGGCGACGACAGCTGTCGCTCGCTGCCCGAACTCGAACGCGTACTCGCCGACAACCGCGACTACGACGCACAGCTGGAAGCGTGGACTGGCTGGCGTACGGTATCCCGACCGATGCGGGCCGACTACATCCGGTTCGTCGAACTGATGAACGAGGGCGCGAACGAACTTGGCTTCGAAGATGCCGGGCGCCTCTGGCGGTCTGGATACGACATGGACGCCGATGAATTCTACGAAGAGGCCGACCGGCTTTGGCAGCAAGTGCGGCCGCTGTACGACGCGCTTCACTGCCATGTCCGCGCGACGCTGAACGAGCAGTACGGTGACGAACGCGTGCCGCTGGACGGCCCAATTCCTGCACACCTGCTCGGCAATATGTGGGCGCAGAGCTGGGACAACCTGTATCCCTGGCTCGAGCCGTACCCTGGCGAGGGCGACCTCGACGTGACCGCAGCGCTGCGCGAGCAGGAGTACGACCCCGTGCGCATGACGCGCCTGGCCGAGGATTTCTTCGTGTCGCTCGGCATGCCGGAGCTACCGGAAACATTCTGGGAGCGCGCGATGCTGACCAAGCCGCGCGACCGCGACGTGCAATGTCACGCGAGCGCGTGGGACCTCGACCTTGAGGGCGATGTGCGCATCAAGATGTGCATCGAGCCGACGCAGGAGATGCTGACGACGATCTACCACGAGCTCGGACACGTGTATTACTTCTTGATGTACAACGACCTACCGTACATGTACCAGTCGGGTGCGCACGACGGTTTTCACGAGGGCATTGGCGACACGCTGGAACTGTCGCTCACGCCGGGCTACCTGCAGCGAATCGGTCTGGTCGGCGACTACACGCAGAGCGACGAGGCGGTAGTCAACCAGCAGATGCAGCTTGCGCTCGCGAAGATCGCGTTCCTGCCATTCGGCAAGCTCGTCGACCAGTGGCGCTGGGATGTTTTCTCCGGCGACACGCCGTCGGAGCTCTACAACGAGCGTTGGTGGCAGTTGCGCGAGGAGTACCAGGGCGTCGCGGCGCCGGTCGCGCGAACTGAGCAGGACTTCGACCCCGGCGCGAAGTTCCACGTGCCGAACAACACGCCATACACGCGCTATTTCCTGTCGCACATCCTGCAGTTCCAGTTCCACCGGGCGTTGTGCGATGCGGCGGGCTATGAAGGGCCGCTGCACGCATGTTCGATCTACGGTAGCGAAGAAGCCGGTGAGCGATTGCAGGCGATGCTGGCGCTCGGTCAGAGCAAGCCTTGGCAGGACGCGCTCGAGCAGTTAACCGGATCCCGCGAGATGGATGCGACCGCAATCATCGATTACTTCGCGCCGCTGATGGGTTACCTCGAGGAGCAGAACCAGGGTCGTCAATGTGGCTGGTGAGCTGACGCGTTACCGCGTTCCGCATACGCTGGTACTGCTGTTCGGCATGATGGTGTTGGCGCTCGTCGCCACTTGGGTGCTGCCTGCGGGCCAGTTCGACACCGTTGAAGGCGGCCGCGCGGTCGTTCAGGGCAGCTACACAGTCGTCGACGACGCGCGTACTTTGACGCCGCTCGACCTGTTCACCGTGGTGCCACGCGCGCTCGCTGACGCGCACGAAATCATCTTCTTCGTGCTGATTGTCGGCGGCGTGCTTGCGGTCATCCGGCGCACCGGCGCGATAGACGCGTTCCTCGGTGCGATGCTGACGCGTTTCGGAGACCGGGTCGGCGTGCTCATCCTCGGCGGTATGCTCGCGTTCGGCGCCGCTTCGTCGAGTTTCGGCATGGCCGAGGAATTCATCCCGATCGTCGCGGTACTCATTTCGCTATGCGCGGCGCTCCGGCTCGACACTGTGTCGGCAATCGGGACGATGGTCGTCGGTTATGGCATCGGCTACGGTGCCGCTGCGCTGAACCCGTTTACGGTAATGATTGCGCAGGATGTCGCCGGGCTGCAGCCCGGTTCGGGTTGGCAACTGCGCGTCGCCATATTTCTGCCGTTGATTGCGATCGGCTTCCACCACGTGTACCGGTACGCGCTGCGGGTGCAGGCCGACCCGCGCGCGAGCGTCGTATACGGAGTCGCGGAGGCGCAGCCGCCGGCACCGACCGAATACCCGCCGCTGACACCGGCGCGGCTCGCGATCCTCGGCGCGATGGTGCTCACCATCGTCCTGCTCGTTTACGGCATCGTGGAACTGAAGTGGTACCTCGTCGAGCTGTCGGCGCTGTTCCTCGGGCTCGGGCTGGTCGCCGCAGTAATCGGCCGCGTCCGCCCCGACGACACGGCCAAGCTGTTCGGTGTTGGTGCAGCGGAGCTCGCGATGACCGCGCTGCTGATTGGCTTTGCGCGGTCGATTGCGCTGCTGCTCGAAGACGGGCAGGTGCTGCACACGGTCGTGCACGGATTGTCGATGCCGCTGTCCGCGGTCGGCGCCGAGCTGTCGGTGGTCGGCATGCTTTTAATTCAGAGCATGCTCAACTTCTTCATCCCGTCCGGCAGTGGCCAGGCGTTCGTGACGATGCCGCTGATGGCGCCAATCGCGGATCTCGTCGGGGTCACGCGCCAGACCGCGGTACTCGCTTACCAGTTCGGCGACGGATTTATGAACATGGTCGTGCCGACCAATCCGGTGCTGATGGGCATCCTCGGCCTTGCGGGCATCCCGTACGACCGCTGGCTCAAGTTCATCTGGCCGCTGATGGTCAAGCTACTCGCTGCCGGTTCAGTGATCCTGGTCGGCGCAGTCTGGTTTGGCTACTCGTAGTCGGACCTCAGCTCTTCAGCCGGTACCCGGTCCGGAAGATCCACCAGACCGCGGTGAGGCATAGCGCGATGAACAACAAGAGCGCGAAGAGGCTGGTGCCGACCGCGACATCGCCGGTGCCGTAGAAGGTCCAGCGGAAGCCGCTGACGATGTACACGATTGGGTTGAACAGGCTGACCGTGCGCCACACGCCCGGCAGCATGTCGATCGAATAGAACGCGCCGCCGAGGAAGGTCAGCGGCATGATCACGAGCATCGGCACGAACTGCAGTTCCTCGAAGCCCTTCGCCCAGACGCCGGTGATGAAGCCGGCGAGGCTGAACGCGAACGCGACCAGTACCAGGTACGCGGCCATCCAGAACGGGTGCACGATCTGCACCGGTACGAACAGGCTCGCGGTCGCGAGGATTACGAGGCCGATCACCACCGACTTCGTCGCTGCCGCGCCGACGTACGCGAGCACCATCTCGAACGCGGATACCGGCGCCGACAATATCTCGTAGATCGTGCCGGTGAACTTCGGCATGTGGATGCCGAACGCGGCATTGGACAAGCTCTCGGTGAAGATCGTCAGCATCATCAGGCCGGGGATGATGAATGCGCCGTACGAGACTGCATCGATTTCGCCCATGCGGCTGCCGATCGCGGCGCCGAACACGACGACATACAGCGCGGTGGTCAGGACCGGCGTGGCGAGGCTCTGCCAGAAGGTACGCCGGAAGCGGTGCATCTCGAAGCGGTAGATCGCGGAGACCGCGTGGCCGTTGAATCTCATGTCCGTTCGCTCACCAGGCTGACGAAGATGTCCTCGAGCGAGCTCTGTCGCGTCTTGAGGTCCTTGAACTCGATGCCCAGCTCACCGACGTTGACCTCGAAGTTCGGCGGGGTGAGATCTTCGGGCTACTCGGTCCGAACGGCGCCGGCAAGACCACACTGATCAGCGTGATCTGCGGGCTCGTCACGCCGACCTCGGGGTC
>JAIVGZ010000071.1 GCA_020201335.1 Natronospirales bacterium | reverse complement strand
GCGCGCTGCTTGACCAATGCATGCGGGTGGCAACGATTCGGCGCTCGCGAGTTGCTCGAGCAGTTCGTCGGCGACCGCCAGGCCATCGAGGTGACGGGCGATCACACGCCGGCGCGCATCGATCGGCGGCACGCCGAACTTCACGACATAGCTGAACCGGCGCAGGATCGCCGGGTCGAACTGGTCGGCATCGTTGGAGATCCACACCGTCGGGACCGGGTTGGTCTCGAGCAGGCGGTTCAGCCACGCCTTGCCCTGCGCCGCGCCGCGCAGCTGGTAGCGGGAGCGCCCACCCAGCAGGTCCTCCATCTCGTCGAAAACGAGCACGGTATCGGCACGATCTTCGAGCAGACGCTGCGCAATCGCCAGCACGGCGCCGCGCTGTGAAGGCGCCACCGCGTCGCCCTCCGCGTCGTCAGACACCACCTCGCGCACGGTGCAGCTGAGGCGGTCGGCGAGCAGGCGCGCGAACTCGGTCTTGCCGGTGCCGGGTGGGCCCCACAGCAACACGTTGATGCCGCGCTCGCGGCGCTCCAGAGCGACGGCGAGTAGACGCTCGACCAGCTCGGCGTGGTCGCCGAGGTGCTGATAGTCGTCCGTGGACAAAGTGGAAGCCGGTGCGACGCCCGCGCATTGCCCGAGCAAGTCCTCGGGGCTGAACGCGTCGCTTGAGAGCACGAGGCCGAAACGCATCATCACGTCGAGACGCGCCTTCAGGTTCATGTCGGCACGGGCGTTGCGGTCGACCTGCACGAGCCCGCTCGAATGCAGCGTGCCTCGCGGCGACAGCGCGGCCTTGACCACGTCAACCGGCAAGCCGCACGCGTGGGCCGTGCAGAAGTAAGGATCGCTCGCGAGCGGGGAACGGACCGTATCGACCGTCATCTCGATGACGGGATTCGCGTGGAGCAGGAGCGCGAAGCGGAGTACCTCCGCCTCAGCGTGGTCGAGACCGAGGGCATCGGCGAGCGCGCTGATGTTGCGGTGTAGCGCGCTGCCCAGTCGGTCGAGCTGGTCCAGCAGTGCGACCAGGCGCTCGTCGATGCGCGCGTTGAAGTCGCGCACCGTGGGCGTCGGCCCGTCGGGGTCGAACCCGAGAATCTCGCAGAAATGCGGTTCGCCGGCCGCGGCCTTCGCGAAGTCGCGGCCTAGCGGGGCGAGGCGCAGCAAGCGCAACGCATACAGTTCAGCGAACGGGTCCCGCTGGTACCAGCCACAGCCCCCGTTCCTGACCTTCCAGATTCCATGATCGATGTCTCTCGGCATGCAAACAGTGTATGCCGAGGTCGCGACAGTTCCTGTCGCTTGCGTTCAACGCAGCCCGTCGCTCCGACGCCGTTTGTCGCGGATGGGATCGAATATCGTTCTGGAGCGGTTTCGGCTGCTCCGGGGCCCAGGGAGGGGCCCCGTCTTTTTCTTAACCCGCGTAACGCTCGACCAGCGCCTTCGCGGTGGCGGCGAGTTCGTTCCGAAGCGCCACAGGCTTTTTGACTTCGACCTTCGCGCCGAAACTCATCAGCCACCAACGCAGTTGCTGCGTGTCCTTCACGGTCGCGGTCAAACGGACGCGGGCGCCTTCGAGCGGTTCGAGAATCTGGTCATCGCTGAGCGGCGTTTCGCCCAGGTGGAACGCAGCGTCCTTGTCGAAGATGGCGACCAGCGTCATACGGTCGCCGACCGGGTATGCGAACGCGCCTTCCCCCACATACGCCTTCAGCGAGAACCCAACGGGAATCTTCGCCGGCTTGTCGTTCAACTCCGCGTGGTCGATGCGATGCATCGCGAGCTGCAGGATGTCGTCGTATTCGAACAGCGACGCGACGACATAGCAGACGTGGTCGCGCATCACGAGCCCGAGCGGGCTCGCCTCGTAATCCTTGGTCGCGCCGTCGGCGTGCTGTGGCCGGTACTTGATGTTGATGCGCTTCTCCGCGAGTACCGCGGCATAGACAGTATCGGCGACGTCGTGACGGACTTCCGGCGCGCGCAGCATCTGGCCCTGCGGGATGACCATCACTTTGTCGGTCCAGCTGCGCAACGAGTTGCTGACGGCGCCATCTAGCGTCTTTGTCGCAGTCTCGATGTGCGGTGCGAGGTGGCTGCGCACCGGCGCCGGCAGCAGCGGCTGGATGTATTCGCGCACGAAGTGGAAGGTCAGCGCGGTCGGCACGTCCATCGCGGGCAGGTCGAACGACAGCGCTTCCTTGCCCCACTGCCAGCCGTATGGCTTGTTGCGGTCGTCGACCACCAGCGGGAACGTCGCGGAGAGCTTCTGCAGGTCGCGCTCGACGGTCCGCTTCGTGACCGCGTAGCCGCCATTGGCCAGACGGCTGCACACGTCCTCGACGGTGATTTTGCGCGGCGCGCGCGGAATCATCTGGAGCATCATCCAGTGGCGGTGCAGCGTGTCGGTCATGCGATTGCCTCCAGGTGGTGCGCGAGGCGCACCATGGCCAGGGTGTCGAGTTTGCAGTATTCGCGCAGCGCGTCGGCAATCTCAAGCCGGCGGGCCTTGCTGGTCATCGGATGCACATATTCGGCGATGGCCTCGGCCGCCTCGCCACCGTGGGTGACGGCATTCGCTTGGTAATCGAGGTCGGACGCGACGGTCGGCAACACTTTCTTCAGCGACCACGATCCTTTCATCTGCGGGTGGTACCAGCTGATCACCGTTAGCGGCCACAGGTCGACGACGCGCTCCGAGATGAGGTTAAGACTCTTGGCGAGGTGCGGCACATGCTCGGCAGTTTCGCGCAGCATGCGCCGCTCGAAGCCTGCGTTGTAGACGACGCGCAGTTGCTCGACCAACTTGCCGCCGCGCGGAAGCAAGCCGACCGGAAACTCCGGCTGCTTGCCGTCGCAGTGCTCGAAGAACGGGCAGCTGAACGGCGTATGGCAGTGGGTCCCAGTGAGGATTGCGGGCTCGCTGCCGCCCAGCACCGAGCGAAAACGTGCGACCCACTCCGGTACCTGCCACGCGTTCGCTGCTACGAACCCGGTGAGTTCCTCGTGCCGGAACAGGCCACGGTAATCACCGCCGCCCGGGTACACGAAGGTGTTGTCGAGGTGTGTCAGAAAAACGCGACCGATTGGGAGCCCGAGGTTTCGCAATACCCAAGCCTGCACGGTGACGTCGGTCAGGTGGTAGTCCTTCACCGACGTCGACGACTTGACCTCGTAGAGGTCGATCGAACCGTCGGGCTGCGGCACCAGCGCGTCGGGTCGGATGCGGACACCATCGAAGGCGAAGAAACCTTCGAACAACGGCCGGGCCGGGTTTGCGACCCAATCGGCGGTCATCGCGAGCGCGCGGTCGTAATTGGACTCGTCGGCGAGGATGCCGTCCGGCCACTCGCGGCGCGCGATGACGCCGACATCGGTACCGGCCTGCAGCCGGGCCTCAAGCGCCGGGTCGTCGCCGCGAAGCTCCGGATGATTAATCTCGAGCCAGAGGCGCTTCGCGCACTGCAGCCCGGACAGGATCTTCGACTTCGAGAGTCGGATACTCGCGGTTATCGTTGTCATGTGGCCCAGCATGGCCGAGGGATGCGACAAGCCCTGTCGCACTAATCCGTACCATGGCTCCCCGGATGTAACTATTGCGGAGAAGCATGCCGCCTGTCACGCACTGATGCCGCGGCCTACCTCAGGCGATGGTCGCGCTCGAGTGGTGCGGGGGCAAAAGCCTCTGCATTGCCAGCCTCGCCAGGCATATCGCCATTTCTGGGTACACTGAGACGGCTGTATCCTTGCGGCACCACGCCTGTCGCCTGGGTACGCGGAGTTGTCCGGAACCCCACGCTGAAGTCGATCCCGACGACATCCTGGCCATCCACCTCGACGAGGGAGATCTGGCCCGGGCTTCGGAACAAACCACACGCTTCACCGCTCCGACAGATGAAAAAATCGTTATCGTAATCCGACCCTGCGAGAACGATGTACTCACCTGGCAATACATTCGGTACGCGGTACAGATACTCACCGTTCGCATCAAGGTCGACTGCGGTCTCATTCACTGTGTCGAAGGTGTCCGGATCGATCAGAATGACATACAGGAAGCCGACATCTGGCCCCCCTGCCGCTGAAACCTCCATGAATGCGTTGATGGTGACCGTGTTGGCATTGGACGGAAATATGATATTGGCACTATAAGCGCCTTCCGCCAGCCCGTCCCGCACCGCTTGCAACGTCCAGATCACCTCGCCGTCCTCTTCCACCGAACTGCCGAAGAGCCAGCCACCCGAAGTCTGCAGGGGAGGATCCAGTACCAGCGTCCCACCTCCGGCGTTGGTCAAGGTCACCTGCAATTCGGTCAGCGTCGCACCGAAATTCACGGTTGCAGGGGTGACTACCAGATACGGCTCCGCAACGACCGGAGTACCGTCGAATGCCAGCGCCGCGAGCACCGCTCTGTAC
>JAIVGZ010000001.1:96751-112298 GCA_020201335.1 Natronospirales bacterium | reverse complement strand
CATCAGCGCCGGTGAGGCGCAAGCGGCGGTCAACGAGTTCAACCGGCTGCGGCGCGACCTGGCTGCCGACGATCCGTTCATCCGCAACGAGGCGCCCACCGCGATGGCAGCGCTCTATGTGCGGCTGGCGACGGAGGCCGGCGAAAACAACAACCCGCAGGCCGCCGCACAGATGGCCGAGGCTGGCCTGCAAGTGCTGCCGGGCCACCCCGAGCTCACCAACCTGCAGACGCGGTTCCGCCGCGTCGCCGCACAGGCCGCGGCGCGCAACGCCGCCGGCAGCGTCACGCAGCAGAACTTCGCGGCGTTCCAGCGCACGTATGCCGACGCGCGCCAAGGGCTGACCGGCGCTGAAGCGAACCAGTTCGATACCTCGGTGGTCAACGCCCTGGTGACGCGACTCACAGAAATCGAGCGGGGCGGGAATTTCTCTGCCGCCAACGAGCTGCGGCGCTCTGCGCTGCAGGTGTTCCCGAACAACCAGCGGCTGACGCAGTTGCAGCTCCGGCAACCGTCGCAGTTCGCGGCGCGCGTCAATGCAGAAATCGCCGGCGCACGCCTGACGGCAGCAGAGGCGCTGCTGGTCGAGGGCCGACGGGTAGACGGCGCCGACCACCCCGACTTGCGTTCGGTCGGTACGCAGCTTGAGGGGCGCAAGGCGGATGCCATGGGGCATTACCGGAACGCGCTCGCCGAACAGCAGCGTGGCAACCGCGCCGCCCAGCAACAGGCGCTGCAACAGGCCGTCGCAATATGGAGTGATAACGAGCAGTTCCAGGAAATGCAACGAATTTTCACCGGCACGGTGGGCGCACAGCGCGCCGACGACGGCAGCCGCGCCTGTACCGCGAACCTGGCCGGGCTCGGCGCCCGTGGCGCGCGCGCCGCGTGCTTCAACATGGTTGCAGGCGAGCGCGGCCCGCAGCTCGTCGTCGTGGCCGGCATGGGCGGCGGCGCGCCTATTGCGGTCAGCAAATACGAAATCACGATCGGCGACTACAACCACTTCTGCCGCAACGGCGGCGGCTGCCAGCCCATCGCCGGCGACGACGCGCATCCGGTCACCGGCATTACCATCCAGAATGCCGACGCGTACATCGCGTGGCTGACCCAGACGACCGGCACGCAGTACCGACTGCCCAGCGATGCCGAGTGGCTGTACGCGGCCGGTGCCGGCAGCGACGGCCGCTCGCCGGACAACAACTGCCGAGTGATGCAGGGCGGTAGCGCAATCAAGGGCCTCGCCCTCACCCGCGTGACAGCGGGCCCGAGCAATGCGTGGGGCCTCGCGAATGTGGTCGGCAACGCGCAGGAATGGACGCGCACCGGTGGCACTCTGCAGGCGCGTGGCGGCTCGTTCCAGGACCCACTCAGCAATTGCGAGGTCGGTTTGGTCAAGCCGCATAGCGGAGCCGCAGATGATGCGACCGGGTTCCGGGTGATGCGAGGGATCGACTGATGCCACACAAGCCTGAATACGCATCCGAAGTACGGACGCTCGCGCAGAAGATGGCGGCGGGCCTCATATCGTGGGCCGAGTACCGCGAAGCGCGCGCCGATGCCATACACGCGATTGTGAACGGCGAAAAGCCGCTGACTTACGAGAAGGCGTTGGTGTTCAGCGATTCGACGATGCCGAAGGAACACGCACTCTCGCAGGTGCTGATTGACCTCGACGATGTCGAGGGTTCGGCACGCGCCCGCTGGCCAGCAATCGCCGCAATCAGCGTGCTCGGCATCGTAATCGTCATCGCCGGCTGGGCGATTTGGCGCTCACTGCAGCCGCCAGTCATCGCATCGGCGCCGGTGGTACAGATGTCGATGGCGGAGGATGTGCTGCACCGCTTCATCACGGGAGACCAGTGGTCGGCCGAGGCATTCGACGAAACCATTACCGCGTGGCAGGCCGAGCCCGCCGACGCGCGCGAGGCAGCGCGCCGGACTGCGACCTGGCGCAGGCTGCAGCAGCAGTTACGCGAGCGGCTGAACCAGCAGCAGGTGTTGTCGACCGTGGATGAGAGCGGTGAGGCAGCGGCGCAGGAGCAGCGGCTCAGGAACTTCCAGCAGGCGCTGGCGGAGCGCTAGACTTCGAGGGTGTAGCTGATTGCGTCGGGCTCGGTTGCGTCGAGCGCCTGGCCGAGGCCGATGACCCCCGCCCCTTCCAGTATTAATTCGTCACGCCGGACCAGTGCTTCCTGCCCGCCGTTCTTGCGTACAAATGTCCCGTTGACGCTCTGATCTATCAGCACGAACTTGCCGCGGCGGAATTCGACGCGTGCGTGTAACCGGGAAACCAGGCTGTTCCGCACCACGAGCTCGTTCTGGTCACCCCGCCCCATGCCCGCCGCCGTATGCTCGGCATCGACGACCGCCTCGGCCGCGCCGACCTTGAGCACCAACCTGCCGTGCTCCTGCTGGTGGCCGAAGACCGCCGTGACCATCTTCGTGACGTCCTCGCGCTGCCAGATGACCTCATGCATGGCGATTGGGTCGCGTTTGCCCTTGACGGTCGAGCGGTCGATCTGGCGAGTGGATGCCTGCCAGGTCTCAGAGAGGTTATCGACGGTGGCGCCGGTGGTCATGATCTGGCCGGCTTTTGCCTGCCCGGCCATGCGCGCGGCGGTATTCACCGCGTCACCGAATACATCGCCCTTTTCGAGCAGCGCAGAGCCATAGTGGAACCCGGCGCGGATCGCGAGCGGGATACCGTCGACGGACATCGACTCAGTGATTTCTTCCTGCATGAACCCGAGCGCGTCGGCCGCCGCGTCGGCGGTCGGGAAAGTGGACATCACTTCATCGCCGATGGTCTTGATGACCGTGCCACCGTACTTCTCCGTGGCCTCGCTCATAACGGCCACGCAAGCGGCGATAGCCGACCTCGCCTTCTGGTCGCCAAGGCGCTCATAGAGCTTCGTACTCTGGCTCACGTCAGCGAACGCGATCGCAAGCTGGACTTCTTTGACCATGGCTGCCCTGTTATGGGTCGTTATATATGTCTGCGCCCCAATCATAGCCGACAGGCGTATGCGCTGGGTATCATACCCCGCGCTGACACATTACGGGGGAAGACCGCCTGCGACCTGCTCCAGCCGGGGTACATCCAGCAGCATCACCTCGCGCCGTACCGCCCGGATCAGCCCGTCCTGCTGAAAGCGCGTGAGAACGCGGCTGACAGTCTCTGTGGCCAGTCGGAGGAAGTTAGCGATATCCCGGCGGGGCATCGCAAGGACGAAGTGGACCGGCGAATAGCCACGGCCGCTGAAGCGTGCCGACAAGCCAATCAGGAACGCCGCGACACGCTGGTCGGCCGACGCATCGCCGACGCGGTCCACCGCGAGGGCAAGGCTGCGGCTCATCAGGGCCAGCAGCCGCCCCTGTAGCGCGGGGTCGTGCTCCGCCAGCTGGCTGAGCGCCTGGAACGGCACTGAGCAATACGACGCGCTGCCGAGCGTGACCGCGTTCGAGCGGTACAGGCCGCCGTCAATCGCATCGAATCCGACGATGTCGCCCGGCAGATGGAAGCCGAGTACGCGCTCCCGCCCTTCGCGCCCGATCGTCACCGTCTTGACGCATCCGGACCGGACCGCGTACAGCGAACTGAAGCGTTCGCCCTCGGCGTGCAACAGCGTACCCGGCGCGACCACTCCGCTCGGGCGTACTACGCTCTCCAGCGCGACGAGCGTTGCGCGTGCGCCTTCTGCACCCAGACACAAGGGGCCGAGCTGGCACTGAGCGCAACGGGAATGCCCATTACCGGCCCGACTATATTGCAGCACTGCGGATTGAGTGGTCATGCGCTTACAATCAGTCATATATGAACGGTCGCCAATCAGCGGATGTGCGTAAGCACTTAGTGGTTAATACCTATGCGCCGTAGTGGCGGTGAATTCGAAGCGCTGCTCGACGCTGCGGTTGACGCAATCATCGTCATCGGGCCGGGCGGCCTCGTCGAGGCGTTCAACGCCGCGGCCGAACGTCTGTTCGGCTACCGCGCCGACGAAGTGGCCGGCCGCAACGTGTCCATGCTGATGCCCGAACCGTATCGCTCCGAGCATGACGCCTATGTCGGCGATTACCACGCCTCCGGCGAGCGGAAGATCATCGGCATCGGCCGCGAAGTGTCGGCGCTGCGCAAGGACGGCGAGGTAATTCCAATCGACCTGGCCGTAGGCGAAATCAAGCGCCCCGGGCACAAGAGCCGCTTCGTCGGCATCATCCGGGACATCCGTGAGCGCAAGCGCTTCGAAGAACAACTGAGGCAACGAGAGGAGCAACTGCGGCTGGTCTTCGATAACGCGCCGCTCGCAACGGCGCTGTACGCACCGGATGGCGCAATCCTGAGCGCGAACCAGGCCTTCTGCGCGATGCTCGGCTACAGCGAGGAAGAGTTGCGGGAGATGAGCGCTCGCGACCTGATCCATCCGGACCACCGAGAGGGCGCGGCACGCCGCATGGCGGCGGCATTCCGCGGTGAGCTGCAACGCTACGCGCTCGCGAAGCGTTACCTGCACAAGAGCGGCCGCGAAGTCATCGGCATGTTGCACGCCGGCATCGTCCACGACTCCGAGGGCCAGCCGCTGCTGATGGTTGCCCAGGTGGAGGACCGCACGCGCGAGCTACGCGCCGAAGACGAGGCGCGCCAACACCGTGAGCGCCTTGCGCATGTCGGCCGCATCAGCGTGATGGGTGAGATGGCCGCGGGCCTCGCGCACGAACTGAACCAGCCATTGACCGCAATCACCAATTACTCGCAGGCAGCCGGTCGGATGCTGGCCGCTGACGGAATTGACCGCGAGGAACTGGCCCGGGCGCTCGACAAGATTGGCGCGCAGGCGCTGCGCGCCGGTGAAGTCATCCGGCGGCTGCGCACGATGGTCCGCAAGCGCGACAGTCAACGCGCGACGGCCGACATCAACGACCTCGTCCGCGAGGTCATCGCCCTCACCGACGGCGACGCCCGCGACAACGGCATCCGCGTGCGGCTGGAGCTGACGCCCGCCCTGCCTTCAGCCCCCTGCGATGCGGTGCAAGTCCAGCAAGTGCTCATCAACCTCGTGCGCAACGCCATCGACTCGCTGAAGGGCGCAAAGCAGAAAGGGACGGTGACGGTGCGTACGCTCTCCGGGCCGGTCGGCGGGGTTGAGGTACAGGTCGCCGACACCGGCTCGGGCATCACGCCGGGCGACGCGGAGCGGCTGTTCGAACCCTTCTTCACGACGAAGGACGAGGGCCTCGGGCTTGGGCTGTCGATTAGCCGGAGCATCGTCGAGGCACATGGTGGGGTATTCGGCCACCGCCCTAATCGGCCGCGAGGTTCGCTATTCTGGTTCACATTGCCGGATGAGGAGGTCACGGATGGCGGATAAAAGTTCGGTCGTGTGGGTCGTCGACGACGATGAAGCGGTGAGGGATTCGCTGCGGATGCTCTTGCGCAGCGTCGGCATCCCCGCAATTGCGTTCGCGTCGGCGCGCGAGTTTCTCGATAATTGGCACCCAGACCACCCCGGTTGCCTGGTGCTCGACATCCGCATGCCGGAGATGGGCGGTCTGGAACTCCAAGCGGAGTTGGCGCGGCGCGGTGCGAGCATCCCCATCATATTCATCACCGGCCACGGTGACGTGCCAATGGCGGTTCAGGCGATACAGCGCGGCGCGACGCACTTCCTGCAGAAGCCATTCCGCGACCAGGACCTGCTGGATGCGATTGACGCGGCGCTGGATAGCAGTGCCGAGAAGTACGACCAAGCGCGGGAACTGGACGGCCTCCGAGAACACGAGGCGTCGCTGACGCAGCGCGAGCGTGAAGTCATGCAGCGCGTAGTCGACGGCCAAGCGAACAAGGTAATTGCAATCGAATTGGGGCTCAGCCAGCGCACGGTCGAGATCCACCGGTCGCGCGTGATGGAAAAGATGGGCGCGTCATCGCTCGCCGACTTGGTCAAACGGGCGCTCGCGCTGCGGGGCGCCGATGGCTAGCCCGTTTCCGGGCCGCATCATCTATGTGCCCGGCAAGGGTGCGAAGCCTGACGCCTTGCTCCACCGCGCGCTACTCTGGCGCGCGCTGCAGGCCGGTCTGACCGCGGCGCAGCCGGCCTGCGCCGCAGCGCTGGACGGTGATTCATTCGCGCTTGCGCCCTGGAATAACCTCTACTACGCGCGTTCCGCGCAGCCGACACCCGACTTCGAGGCAATCGAGCAACTCCTTGCCGGCAGCTGGGATGCTGCGCGCGATCAAGCCGATGCGGAGAGTTGGCGCGTGTGGTGGCAGCGCACTTCACGCGGCGTCATCGACCGCTTCCCATCGCTGCTGAAGGTCATCTCAGACCCAGCGCTTCGCGCGGTGATCGCCGAGACGGACCGCTACTTCAGCCAAGATGACAGCATCGGGCACGACATCCGTGAAGTGCTGAAGGCGCCATTGCGGCGCGCACTCGCCGAAGGCCGGCCGGTGCTGGTCATCGGTCACAGCCTCGGCTCCGTGATTGCGTACGACGCGCTGTGGGAGCTCACCCACGAGGAGCACATAACTGGCAAACTCGATTTTCTGACGATGGGCAGCCCACTCGGCCTCCGCTTCATACAGCAGCGCCTGCGCGGCGCCGACCGCGAGGGCGCTGCACGCTTCCCGCACCTGATCCACGAATGGCACAACATCGCCGCAATCGGCGACCTGATATCGCTCGACCCGGAGCTCGCCGACAACTTCAGTGAGATGATAGAGCTCGGACTCGCCGAGGCGATCATCGACTACTTCGAAGGCATCTATACGCATTACCGCGACGCCGTTGACGGCCTCAACCCGCACCGCTCTTACGGCTACATGATCCATCCCGTGACCGCGGCACGCGTCGCCGAATGGTGGGGCCGCAAGCGCTAGGGCGAGAAGGACTGACCGGGTTCGGCGATCGTCGTGGGCGCACCGAGCGCACTGGCCAGGCCCGCTAAGGCGCCCGGCTCGCCGTGCACCAGCACCACGCGTGGCCCACCGCGGAAGTTCCGATACCACGCAACCAATTCGCGCTGGTCGGCATGTGCGGACAGTCCGCCGATCGTGTGGACCTTTGCCGCGACGCGTATCGGCTCGCCCCACAACTTCACTTCATCGGCGCCGTCGACGAGCCGTCGACCTAGCGTGCCCTGCGCCTGGAAGCCGACAATCATCACATGGCAGTTGTCGCGCCAAAGGTTGTGCTTGAGGTGATGACGAATACGACCACCGGTGCACATGCCGCTACCGGCAATGATGACCGCACCCGACCGGATGTCATTCAGCGCCTGTGATTGCTGCGGGGTCTGCGTGAAGCGGAGGTTCCGCATCTGAAACGGCTGCGCAGCGCCGCCGGCCCGGTCATCGTGCAGGTACCAGTGTCGCGCATACACTTCGGTCGCGGCGATAGCCATCGGGCTGTCGACGAAGAACTGCCAGCGCGCGAGGCGCCAAGCATCGAAGTTCTCCTTGAAGACATGCAGCAATTCTTGCGTACGGCCGACCGCGAACGCAGGGATTAGAATGTTGCCGCCGGATTCTGCCGCTTCGTCGAATACACCGGCGAGTTCATCCCAGGTCGCCTGCCAGGTTCTGTGTTCACGGTCGCCATAGGTGCCTTCCAGAAATACCAGGTCCGCGTGGTCCAGCTTGGTAGGGTCCCGCAAGATTGGCGCACCCGAATGCCCAAGGTCACCGCTGAACACGACGCGGCGCTTGTTGCCGCGCTCGCTCAACTCGAGGTCGACGATTGCGGAACCGATAATGTGTCCGGCATCATGCAGCGTCAGTTTCACGCCGGGAGCAATGGTGCGCGGCGTCGCGTAATCAAGGCCACGAATCCGGCGTACCGCTGCGGTCGCGTCTGCCTGGGTGTATAGCGGCTCAACGGGCGCTTTACCGGAGCGCTCTCGCTTGCGCGTCTCCAGCTCCGCGTCCTTCTCCTGCAGGTATGCCGCGTCGCGCAGCATGATCCTGCACAAGTCGCGCGTCGCGCGATGGGTATAGACGGGCGCCCGACAGCCGGCTTTCGCGAGCAGTGGCAAACGACCGCTATGGTCGATGTGTGCGTGGCTGAGCACTACCGCATCGAGCGCCTGAACATCGAACGGAAACGGCTCCGCGTTGCGCCGGAATGCCTCGCGTCCGCCTTGAATCATGCCGCACTCGAGCAACACCTTGCTGCCGGCGCACTCGATCAGCATGCACGAACCTGTGACCTCACCTGCAGCGCCGTGGACCGTAACTTTCACTAGGACAGTGTAAGGGAATAAGCTAGCCGAATGGCCGAACGGAGCGAACACTGGCACGCACTGGCCGCCGAGCAGGCGCTGCAGGCGACCGATTCATCCACCGGCGGACTCAGCGGCGCAGAAGCAACGCGCAGGCTCGAACTGCACGGGCCGAACGCGTTACCGGCGCCGGCTCGTCGCGGTCCACTACGGCGGCTCGCCGACCAGTTCACCAACGTTCTCATCGGCATCCTCACATTCGCCGCGCTGGTCACGTTAGTACTCGGGCACCTGGTGGACGCAGCGGTGATTGCGAGCGTGATCATCGTCAACGCAATCGTCGGGTTCCTGCAGGAGGGCAAGGCAGAACGCGCGCTGGATGCGATCCGCGACCTGCTGAGCCCAAAGGCGCGCGTGCGCCGCGAAGGTGAAGTCATCGAAGTGGATGCCACGAAGCTGGTGCGCGGCGACATCGTATTGCTGCGCTCGGGGGACCGCGTCCCGGCAGACCTGCGCCTGATTGAGGTGCACAACCTGCGGGTCGACGAGGCCGCGCTCACTGGCGAATCGGCCGCAGCCGGCAAACAAGCCGCCGCCGTCGAACCCGATTCCGCGCTCGGGGATCGCCGGTCGCTCGCGTTCGCCGGTACCGTCGTGCAAGTCGGCCGCGGGACAGGCGTTGTCTTCGCGACCGCGAGCGATACTGAAGTCGGACGCATCAGCACGCTGCTCCGCAGCGTGGACCCGCTGAAGACGCCGCTGCTCGTGCAAATCGACAGGTTCGCGCGCTGGCTGAGCGCCGCAATTCTGGTGCTGGCCATTGCTGTCTTCGCGTTCGGGATCGCCTTCCGCTCGTACTCGGTGAGCGAGATGTTCCTGGCCGCCGTCGCGCTGGCCGTCGCCGCGATTCCGGAAGGTCTGCCCGCAATCATCACGATAACGCTCGCTCTCGGCGTCCAGATGATGGCGCGACGCAAAGCAATTGTGCGGCGCCTGCCCGCAGTGGAGGCGTTGGGTGCGGTGACCGTAATCTGCTCCGACAAGACCGGGACGCTGACCCGTGGTGAGATGATGGTCGCGACCGTGCTCACCCCGTCAGGGTCATGGACAGTCGATGGCAGTGGCTACATGCCCGACGGCTCGATTGTTGCCGGTGTCGGCGAAAACCCCGACCGTGACGACCTCGATGGACTGCTGCGCGCGGCCATCCTGTGCAACGATTCGAAAGTCGCGCTTCACGATGGCCAGCCGGCGGTGATTGGGGACGCGACCGAAGCAGCGCTCAAGGTGCTCGCGCTCAAGGGCGGACTCGACGACACGGCGCTTCTCGCCGCGTGCCCACGCCTTGGCGCGATTCCGTTCGAATCCGAGCAGCGTTACATGGTCACGCTGCACCCCGGCTTCGCACTCCTCAAAGGCGCACCGGAGGTGGTGCTGCCGCTGTGCGGTGTGGAGTCCGGCTGGTTCGAACGCGTGTCCGCTTGCGCCGCACGCGGCCAGCGGATGCTCGCGCTCGCGCGGCGCGACGGCGAAGTACTGGACCCCCGCGACGGCGGACGCTGGACGCTGCTCGGCGTCGTGGGGCTAATCGACCCGCCACGCTTGGAGGTCGCCGCAGCCATTGCGGAGTGCCGTACGGCGGGAATCCGCGTAAAGATGATTACTGGGGACCACGCGCAAACAGCCGCTGCGGTCGCAGCTTCTATCGGCATCGGTGGCAATGGACGCGTATTGACCGGGGCCGACCTCGATGCAATCGACGACGCGGCGCTACCCGCCGCGGTCCTCGACATCGACGTCTTCGCGCGCGTGAGCCCTGAGCACAAGCTGAGACTCGTCAATGCATTGCAGGCGGCCGGCGAGGCGGTCGCGATGACTGGTGACGGTGTGAACGATGCCCCCGCGCTCAAACGCGCAAGCGTCGGCGTCGCGATGGGCCGCAAGGGCACTGAGGCGGCGCGGCAGGCAGCCGAAATCGTGCTGGCCGATGATAATTTCGCATCGATCGCCGCCGCGGTGGCCGAGGGCCGGCGCATCTACGACAACATCCGCAAGGCAATCCTGTTCATATTGCCGACGAATGCGGGTGAGGCGCTTACGGTCGGCGTCGCGATTATGGCCGGCCGTGCGTTGCCGATGACGCCCGTCCATGTCCTGTGGGTAAACATGGTGACTGCGGTGACGCTGGCCCTGGCACTCGTTTTCGAGCGCGCCGAACGGGATGTCATGCAGCGCCCGCCGCGGCCGCCCGACGCGCCCATCCTGTCGCCGATGCTGATCCAGCGCACCGTACTGGTCGGCGCGCTGATGCTGATCGCAACCTTTGGTACTTTCGCGCTGGAACGCGCCGCCGGCGCACCGCTCGACTATGCGCGCACAGCCGCCGTGAACGCGCTGGTCATGTGCGAGATTTTTTATCTGCTGAACACCCGGTCGCTCACAGCGGCATTGACGCCAGCCAACGCGTTTTCCGGGAACATCTGGGTGTCTGTCGCCGTCGTCTCGGTACTGCTGCTGCAGCTGGCATTCACCTACCTGCCGCCGCTCCAACGCCTGTTCGGCACGGCCTCGCTTGATGCAGATGCCTGGGTGCGCGCGGTGGCGGCCGGCTTCGGCGTACTCCTGGTGGTGGAAGCCGAGAAGTACATCCGGCGGCATAAGTAATTACCGCAACGGCTTCGCGCCCGTTGACGCAGGTCAAATTCCGCTGTGGCTCCGCATGTTTCAATCTTGCCCAAGACCAGAGGAGCCGTGCCATGCTGTCAAATTACAACCAGATTATCGTCCCGGTCGACGGTTCCGAGCCTGCGGCGAATGCCGCGCGCTTCGCGAATGCTCTGGGCGTCGCCACCGGCATTCCCGTCACACACCTGCACGTGTTCTACATCACCCCGGGCGAGCTCGTTGGCGCAGCGCGCATGGCGCAGCAGGATATTGAGAAGTTGCGCAAGGAATCTGCGCAGAAGGCTTTCACGGCTGCCCGGGAGGCGGTCGGGCACGGCGGCCATGCGGTCCAAGAGCGGATTGTGTTCGGAGAACCGGTCGACGAGATCCTTGCATACGCCGACGCGCATGGCCCCTCGCTGATAGTCATGGGGCGCCGTGGCCTGAGCCGTGTGCAACAGGTGCTGCTGGGCAGCGTATCGGACGGCGTGATGCGCAACGCGAAAGGGCCGGTCACGATCGTTTCGTGAAGCCCCCAATCCACGCGCCCGCAGCGTAAGCGGGTACGAACCACATCAGTTCGTGCCACATCACACCGAACCCGGCAATCGCCGGGCCCGGGCAATACCCTGCGAGCCCCCATCCGACACCAAAGATTGCTGCCCCGATGAGCAACGGCTTGTCGAGCGGTCCCGCTTCAGGCAAATGGAACCGAGCGGCGGCCAGGGGTTTCGCCCGACGGCGAGCGAGTGCGTATACCGGTGCTGCCGCGACGATCGCGCCGCCCATCACAAACAACAGCGTCGCATCCCAGTCCCCGGCAACATCGAGAAAACCCAGTACGCGCAGCGGGTCCACCAGCCCGGAAACCGCGAGGCCGATGCCGAACAGCAAGCCGCTTGCGAGCGCCCCCAGCAGCGCGCGCATCACTGCAGCCCCCACAGGTGCCGCACTACGAAAGTAGTCAGCATTGCGACCGCGATGAAAGTCGCAGTCGCGGCAACCGACCTGCGCGACAGCCGCGACACGCCACATACGCCGTGCCCACTGGTGCAGCCGTTGCCGATGCGCGTGCCAAAACCGACCAGTAGGCCGGCCGCTACGAGCATCGGTACCGGGTAACCGGTACGCGGTTCGAAGTCGGCACCGGCGAGCAACGCGACGAAGCCACCCGCAGCGAGCCCTCCCAGCCAAACCCAGCGCCAATACGCCTCAAAACCGCGCTCGCCGAACGCGCGCACCGCAATCCCGCTGACGCCGGCGATGCGCCCGTTCACCCAGAACAACAGCGCCGCAGCGGCGCCTATCATCAGCCCGCCAGCCAATCCCTGCGCCCAGGCGCTCACAGTGCGTCCACCGGAATCTTGAGGTAGCGCACGCCGTTCGCCTCCGGCGGCGGGAACTCGCCGGCGCGGATGTTCACCTGCACCGCGGGCAGGAGCAGGTCAGGAACCTCAAGCGTCGCGTCGCGCGCTGCCCGCTGTGCCGCGTACTGTTCGACATCCGCCCCGTCCCGCACGTGGATGTTCGACGCGCGCTGTTCGGCGACCGATGTCTCATGGCGCCGCTCCCGCTCGGGCGGCGGATAGTCGTGGCAGACGAACATGCGTGTCGTTTCCGGCAGCGTGTACAGCCGCATGATCGATGCATACAAAATGCGTGCGTCGCCGCCGGGAAAATCGCAGCGTGCGGTCCCAAGGTCAGGCATGAATAGTGAATCCCCTACGAACAGCGCGTCTCCAATCAAGTAGCTGACGCTGTCGTTTGTGTGGCCGGGGGTGGCAATGACGCGCGCGGCGATGCTGCCGACATTGAATGTCTCGCCGTCGGCGAACAGGTGGTCGAACTGCGAGCCGTCCGACGCGAAATCATTGCCGAGGTGGAAAATCTCTTGAAAGGTCTTTTGCACAGTCCGGATGCCATCGCCGATTGCCAGCTTGCCGCCCAGCACCGCTAGGATATGCGGCGCGGCGCTGAGATGGTCAGCGTGCGCATGGGTCTCCAATACCCACTCAACGGTCAACCCGGCAGCCCGTACGTGCCCGATGATTGCGTCCGCAGACCCAGTGCCGGTGCGTCCGGCCTTATGCTCGTAATCGAGCACCGGGTCGATGACTGCGGCGCGCGCCGTCGCGGGGTCGGCGACGACATAGCTCCAAGTCGAAGTGCCTTCGTGGAAGAAGGCGGTGACTTCCGGATTCATGGTTCCCCTCCGACGGAAAATTGCCTTGACCGTAACGATGCTACCATCCGTGAAACCCTTCGACGGAATCCGCGATAGATGATGCTCGCTGCCGCGATAGTCGGCGCGATTCTGATCGGGCTCAGCCTCGGGCTGCTCGGCTCCGGCGGCTCCATCCTGACCGTGCCGGTCCTCGTCTATGTGCTCGGCCAACCAGAAAAGGTGGCGATCGCGGGCTCGCTCGCAATCGTCGGCGCCATTGCCGCCGTAGGTGCGGCGCAGTGGAGCCGCTCGGGCATGATCCACTGGCGCAGCGTAGGCTGGTTCGGCATACCCGGCATCGCCGGAACAGTGGGTGGCGCGTGGGCATCGGTACTGGTCACCGGCGAGACCCAACTGCTCGTGTTCGCAGGTGTGATGCTAACGGCTGCCTGGTTCATGCTCCGCCCACCGCGCATCGTGCCCCCCTCCGCGGTACCGGTACCTGAACGCGCGCTGCCCAAGGTAGTCGCAGACGGGCTCGCGGTGGGCGCGTTGACCGGATTCGTCGGCGTCGGTGGGGGATTTCTGATTATTCCGGCGCTCGTGCTGCTGGCGCGGCTGGATATGCATCGGGCGGTCGCGACGAGCCTCGTCATCATCGCGCTCAAATCATTTGCGGGCTTCGCGAAGTACCTGCCTGTGCTCGCTGCCGAGGGCCTGTCTGTGGACTGGCACATAATTGGGCTGTTCAGCGCGGTTGGTGCCGCAGGCACCGTCGCCGGTAATCACATCGGGCGCCGCATTCCGCAAGCGGCACTCAAACGCGGGTTTGGCCTGATGTTAATCCCGATGGCGTTGTACATACTCTGGAGGTCATGGCCATGACCGCACCGCTAATCGACATCCCGTACCCGTTCGTCTTGGGGAACCTGCTCGCTGCCGGGCAGCCGGACGAGGCAACCTTGCGCGCTGCGCGCGATGCCGGCTATACGACCGTCGTCAACCTGCGCACTGACGGAGAGCCGATTGGATTCGACGAACGCGCCGCGGTCGAGAAATTGGGGATGCGGTACCTGCAGATCCCGGTCGCCGGTGCAGCCGGTGTGACCGAAGAGAACGCGCGCGCGTTGTGGACCGTCATCAACGATGCCGCGCCGCGGCCGGTGCTCGTGCACTGCGGGACAGCGAATCGCGTCGGTGCGCTGGTTGCGCTGGCCTCAGCGCTCGACGGCGCCGACCTCGAGGACGCAATCATCGACGGCCGGCGTGCCGGCCTGCTCGGCCTCGAACCTACAGTCCGTTCGCTGATAGCCGCGCGCGGCTAATCTGGATGGCTTGGGTCCCACCGCCACGGTTCCGGGCGGTGCAGCGCAAACCCCTGGGCGAGGTCACCGCCCAACTTCTGCACGTGTTCGTATGCAGCGTCGGTCTCGATAAATTCCGCAACAGTGCGCACACCGATCGCGCGGCTGAGTTCGTAAATCGCCCTCACCATCGCCACACTGACGGGGTCACCCGGCAGGTCGCGCACGAACATCCCGTCGATTTTCAGGTAATCCACGGACAACGCGCGCAGGTAAGCGAACGAGGACATGCCGCTGCCGAAATCGTCCAGCGCAATGCGCGAGCCAAGCTGGTGCATGCGTGCAATGAACATGCGCGTAGCATCGATGCTCGCGATGGCGGATGTCTCCGTCATCTCGAAGCACACCATTGCCGGCGGAACGCCGCTCAAGCGAAACGCCTCTTCGACGTAGCTGCCGAAGTCCGGGTCGCACACGGTCGCGCCCGACAGGTTGACAGCGTAGACACCCTCGCCCGACGCGCCCGATGCAAGCGCGCGCTTGATGCCACCCAACGCACGCTGGATGACGCGCCTGTCTATCGATGGCGCCAGGTTGAATCGTTCGGCGGCGGGCAGGAAGCGCCCCGGCGCTACCAGCGTGCCGTCACGCTCGCGCAGGCGAAGCAGCAGTTCCCAGTGCTCGTAGCGCGCGCCGACAAGCGCGGCTGAATCGACGATGCGCTGACAATAAAGCTCTAGCCTGTCCTCTGCGAGCGCGTCAGTCAGCCTCGCGACCCAATCCATTTCATCCTGCCGGGCCACCAGCGCGGAGTCCCCGGGCCGGTACACGACCGTGCGGTTGCGCCCGGCTTCCTTAGCCGCGTAACACGCAGCGTCCGCGGCGCTCAGCAACGCTGCCAGCCCGGCGCCGCCGCTTTCCAGCGGGACAACGCCGATGCTGACGCCGATCGTGAACTGCTTCTCGCCCCAGGTGAAGTGCCAGTCGTTGACGCCGGCGACCAGCTTCGACGCTATCTGCTCTGCCTGTGGCAGTGTGCAGTCGACAAGCAATACGCCGAACTCGTCACCCCCGAGCCGCGCCAGCGTATCGCTATCGCGGATTCCGCGTCGCAGCCTGGAGGTCAGTTGTCGCAGCAACTCGTCGCCCGCCGCATGGCCACAGGTATCGTTGACGACCTTGAACTGATCAAGGT